>DUOT01000074.1 GCA_012838705.1 Acholeplasmataceae bacterium | reverse complement strand
AATGAAAGTTACATCAACACCTAACCTACCTAAATTTTCCGCAATATTCCTACCAACGCCACCAAAACTAACATTGATTGTTCCAACATTTGAATCACTTAATTTTTTCGCCTTTTTGCACTTTCCAAAATAATCAATATTTGATCCCCCGATTATTAAAATACTTTTCATTTATTGTATAAGTTTAGAAAGTATATATTTAGGCGAAAAAGATTCAAATGTATAAAGTATTTATCTTGCTCCTGCTTCATAAGGTATACCTTCTGCTTTTGGTGCTCTTGACTTTTTCGAAGTAAAAATTAAAACAATTAATGTTGCAAAATATGGAATCATTTTAAATATATAATCAATATTAGGAATATTTAAATCCATAATAAAATCTAATATGATATAAGTAGAAGCAAGTGCTTTAAAAAAGCCAAAGAATATTGCTGCTAGAAAAATCCTTAATGGTTTCCATTGACCAAATATCATAACTGCAAGAGCTAAAAATCCATAACCACCTACATCACCAGAATAACTCACAGCAACCGGAACAACATAAATAAGTCCACCCAGGCCTCCTAATGCTCCAGAAATTAATACACCAGACCAACGCATTTTATATACATTAACACCAACTGAAGCTGCTGCTTGAGGATGTTCACCACAAGCACTGAGTCTTAACCCAAATCTCATCTTATATAGAATAATATAAGATAAAATTAATATTAGTAAACCTAAAAATGTTGTTATATATGTATTTTGAAAAAACAAATTACCTATTAAAGGAATATCCCCTAAAATTGGGATCTTCTTAATTCCAAAGACAGGATTAAAATAAATTTGTTTTACTGTCGTTCGTGTACGTGCTATGAAGATAACTAAAGCTGGAGCAAGTAAGTTTAAAGCAGTTCCTCCTATTACTTGATCTGCTTTTAAATTTATCGAAGCATAAGCTAGTAAAGCGGAATAGATTGTTCCTCCAATCGTTGCGATTAAACATGCAAATAATAAGAGTATTTGTGGGCTTCCCATTAATTTATTTGCACTTTGCATAAGGTTGATAAACATAATTCCACAAAATGCTCCAATAATCATGATTCCTTCCAAAGCGATATTAATCACTCCACTTTTTTCAGAAAACATTCCACCTAATGCAACTATTAATAATGGAATAATAAATATTAAAGATTGTTGGACCATAAAATATATATCTTTCATATTACACCTCACCGCGATTGTTTACATTAGGTTGTAATGGTGGTTTATCATTAATATCTTCTTGCTCTTTCTTTTTACGAATTTTAGAAAGTATCATTTTAAATAAAAACGCAAAAGCACTAAAATATATTATTAAAGCAACAATAATATCAATTATTTCAATCATCGCTTTAGCTTGGGTGAAAAATCCACCTCTTTGGATATAGGTTATAAATAGTGCAGAAAAAATTATTCCTATCGGATGTAGTATTCCAAGTAACGCTACAGGTATACCATTAAACCCTTCTACAGCTATAACATCGATAGGTTTAATTGTATGCCCTAAGTAGTGAACTCCAGGAGATAATATTTTTAATGCTCCACCTAATCCAGCTAAACCACCAGCAATAGTCATCGAAAGAATAATACTTTTCTTTTCATTTATTCCCGCATAACGACTAGCATGACGATTGTAACCAACAGCTTTTAATTCATAACCAAATACTGTTTTATTTAATATAATATAAATTACAATTGCAGTAACTATTGCAATAATAATTCCAATATCAATTCTAGACCCCGGAAAAATATAATGTAATCCCAATTTAGGATTAAATGCAGAACGAGGCAAAAAGTGAGTTTCAACACGTGCAGGATTATATAATACTTTGCTATTTTTTATTAACATGTTAGTTAAGTACATCCCGATATAATTCAGCATTATTGATGTTATAACTTCATTTACATTAAATAATGCTTTTAATAGACCAGGGAAAAAGCCCCATAATGCACCTGCTGCAATACCAGCAAGTAATGCAAGTGGCCAGTGCATAAATCCTAAACCCCGCCCATATAAAGCAACTGCAATAGATGCAAATTGCGCAACCATAAATTGACCTGATGCACCGATATTAAATAATCCTGTTTTATAAGCAAAACCTACAGATAAACCAGTAAATAATATTGGTGTTGCATAATATAAGAGGTCGCCAAAACCTAACCATGGAGATTTTGGTTCACCAAATGAACCTGCAAGAATACCTAAGAATGCGGAAAAGGCGTTACGAGGATTAGCAATTAATAAAATAATAAATCCAACTAATAATCCAAAAGCAACGGATAATGCTATCGATACAAATGTTTTAAATCCTGCTGTATCAGAAAGTTTTTTTAATTTTCCTTTAAGCATAATCTGCCTTCTTTCCACCAGCCATATAAAGACCAAGTTCTTCAATTGTTGTTTGCTTAGGATTTAACTCTGCAACAATCATACCTTCATACATCACAAGAATACGATCACTAATACTCATTACTTCATCTATTTCTAGTGATATCATTAATATTCCTTTGCCTTTGTCTCTTTCCGCAACTAACTCTTTATGGATATATTCAATCGCTCCGACATCTAAACCTCTAGTTACTTGAACAGCAAGTAGAAGGTCCGACCCTTTATCAATCTCTCTTGCTATGATTGCTTTTTGTTGATTACCACCTGACATATTTCGAGTTTGTGAATATTTACCTTGACTACTACGAATATCATATTTCTCTATTAAATAGTCTGCATAATCATATATTAATGGTTTACTTAGAAAACCATTTTTTTGGAATTCCTTAGTATAATATTTTTTTAATGCTAAGTTATATGCAAGATTATAATCTAATATCAATCCATATTTATGACGATCTTCTGGTATATGACTTAAACCATGATCATTACGATATCTAATTGAACTCGTTTCAATATTTTCTCCTAAAAGTTTAATTTCCCCAGAATCAATTTTCATAAGACCACTTAAGGCATAAGCTAATTCTGATTGTCCATTTCCTTCAATTCCCGCAATACAAACAATTTCTCCACGTCTTACTTGTAAACTAACATCTTTTAATACTCGTTTTCTTGAAACACTAGAAATAACATTTAAATTATTTATTTCTAATACTACTTCTTTAGGTTTCGCCTTTTCTTTTTTTACAACAAATTCTACATTTCTTCCTACCATCATTTGCGATAGTTTTTCTTTAGTTGTTTTACTTACTTCAACTGTACCAACACCTTTACCCTTTCTTAAAACTGTACAACGATCAGCGACTTCCATTATTTCATTTAGTTTATGAGTAATAAAGATTATAGATTTTCCTTCCGCAACCATCCCTTTCATAATTGACATTAGTTCATCTATTTCTTGTGGAGTTAATACAGCTGTAGGTTCATCAAAAATTAATATTTCATTTTCACGATAAAGCATCTTTAATATTTCTACTCTTTGTTGCATCCCAACTGATATATCCTCTATTAAAGCATCAGGATCAACAAATAATTTATATGCTTCACTTAAAGCCATTATTTTTGCTCGTGCTCTTTTCCGATCAATATAACCATTTTTTATTGGTTCAGATCCTAAAATAATATTATCTAGTACCGTAAAGTTTTCTACAAGTTTAAAATGTTGATGAACCATACCAATCCCTAAGTCATTAGCATCATTAGGACTTTCAATTTTTACTGGCTTACCATTTTTGAGTATCTTTCCTTCATCGGGCTGATAAAGTCCAAATAGAACACTCATTAGTGTCGATTTACCAGCACCATTTTCGCCAAGTAATGCATGAATTTCACCTTTTCTTAATTGTAAGGTGACATTATCATTTGCTTTAATTCCGGGAAAATTTTTGGTAATGTGTAACATTTCAATTATATAACTCACATCAACCATGATTCCTTTCTTAAAATGCTTTTTACTTAAGAATAAGAAAGGGAAGGCCCTTTCTTATTTTTAATAACCGCTAATTGTTGTGTTTACAACATCTAAGTCGTTGAAACTATCAACATCAACATTTATTTCAATTTCTCCATCAGCCATTTTTTTGAAAAGCGCGTTATATTCTTCTTCTGTAAAGTTTTCAAATCTTGAAGTATCCATTGGAAGCCCAACACCATTTTGTGATGCATCGAGAACTACACTTTTACCACCAACAGTATCCCATTTACCATTAAAATAAGCCTCTAAAGCCATCGCTACTGATTCTCTTAAACCTTTCATTGCGGATGTGATTACAGTTGGTGAGTCACTACTTTGGTCTACATCGACACCAATTACTTTCGCATTAGCATCACTTGCTGCACTCATTACTGATTGGCCAATTGAACCACCACAAGCAAAGACTACTTCAACGCCTTGGTTATATAGTGCTACTGCAGTTGATTTTACTTCTGGTCCTTCTTTAAATGTTTCTACATATCCATATTTTATATTTACATTTACATCTAATTCTTGAGCAGCAGCATCAGCTCCAAGAACAAATCCATATCCAAAGCGAACAACCGGTGGAACAGCCATTCCTCCCATAAATGCTAAGTCACGATAACCTTCCTTAACAATCGCATATCCAGCTAAATAACCTGACTGTTCTTCAGCATATAGTACTGAATATGTATTTTCCTCAATAGTTCCACCCTCTACAAACTCTGGACTTCCATCTAATAAGACAAATTTTACATTTGGATATTGTTTTTGAGCAATATTAATTGTATCTTCAAATAAATATCCTGGTGTTATAATGATTTCTGCACCGTTTGAAATTGCTAAATCAATTGCTGCTAAATATTCATCTGTACCTTGATCAGTCGGTTTGTAGTATTCATAAGTAACATCCTTCCCTTCAGCATACATTAATACACCTTCCCAAGCACCTTGGTTAAAGGACTTATCATCAATATCACCGACGTCAGTAATTAGTGCAATCGTATATTTATCGCGCTTACAACCATCAAGAACAAAAAAACTTAACACGATAAGTATAAATAATAGTATTTTTTTCATTGTTCCTCCTATTAAATTTGGGATTAAACCCATACTTGCAATTTTTATTATTGCATAATTTATTATTAGTTAGTTTTCCTTTCTTATACAATTTTTTACATTTACAAATATATGTTTTTTGTGGTAAAATAGCGTGAAAGGAGAAATTGTGCGATTTATTTTTTTTATACTAATCTTATTTACTTTATCCGGATGTAGAGCTAACGAACAAATTATTATTGAAAATGATAATGTCGATTTATTTATTGGAGAAGTTTATGAACTTGATTTAAAATTTTCTAGTAATAAAAAATATCAAGAAAAAGATATAGTTGTTGCAACAAACATTGATGATAAAGACATTTTATTAATCGATGGAACAACAGTGATTGCTCAAAAAGAAGGAACTTGCGAAATCGAAATACACTTAAAAAATAAACCTAATGTTCGCGCGCAAATGACAATAAATGTTATGAATTCATTAGAATTAAAAAGCAAAAACGGTTTAAATATTTTATACGTCGGTAAGACTATAGAACTTGAAGCAATTGACCATGCTGATAAAGATAACTTAGGTGTTACTTGGTCAGTTGATAAAAACTTACTTGCAATTGTTGTTGATGGGGTTGTAAAAGGATATAATCCAGGAACTATTACAGTTACTGCAACTTCAAGAACAAATAATGTTTCAAAATCAATTGAACTGACAATAATTGAAGAAATTCCTGAAGAAGTAGTAATTGAAAATTATATTAATAAAATTGAAATTGGCGAAGAAATACAAATGAAAGCTAAAATTCTTCCTGAAAATGCAATCCAAGATGTTTTATGGGAATCTAGCAATCCAACGGTTGCGAGAATTGATAATGATGGAAATTTATTGGGAATAAAATCTGGGGTGGTTACTATTTACGCAAAAGCAAGAAAGGATAAAAAAATAACAACTTCTTTTGATGTTGAAGTTGTTGTTAATCCAATTAAAATATTTGAAAGTTTACATGTGGAAAGACCATTTGCAAGAAATGTTACAACTTATGGTTATAACCCTGATACTAGGGAGCAAATGGTATATGGTAGTGTGTCTCTCTTTTTCAATGATTCGTTGAACTCAGTTGAAAAGATTGTTCCTATAAACCAAAACGAGTATACAGGTTTAAAAGCAAATAGAGAAATGCTGAAGGTTGCTGAAGGATTTAAAAAAATTAGAACTGGTATCCTTCATGAAGAAACTAAATATATTACATACCATGATACTGGAAACCATACACCAGGAGCAAATGCTTTAATGCATGCTAATTATATGGAAAGCACATATAATGTAAACGATCGAGCACGCTCTTGGCATTATACGGTTGATGATAAAAGTGTTTATCATCATATTCCAGATAATGAAGTAGCATGGCAAGGAGATTCTTATGAAGCCTATGCAATGAGTATTGGAATTGAAACATGTGTCGATTTTGGTTCTGATTTATATGCAACATGGCAAAGAACAGCTAAATTAATTGCTAATCTATTAGTAAAACATAATTTACCTTTAGAAAGCATCAAACAACATTATGATTTTAGTGGTAAAAACTGTCCACAAACATTACGAAGAAATGGACTATATCAACATGCTATTAAATTAGTAGAAGCAGAATATTTAGTATTAACAGAATTAAAAGATTATGAAATATCATTTACATCTTTAGATAAAGAATTTGTAGATAATCGTGGTAGAGTTATTAAACTTCCGTTTGTGGAAACGAAAGTTGGATATATTGTAACAATAAAAAACAATGAAGGTTATAATAAATCAATAACACTTTATTCATATCTACCAGCAAGGTCGAGTTAAATCTCGACCTTTTTATTTCGATGATAAAAATATGCCATTCCTGCTTCTGCAGTTTCTTTATATTTTGGATGCATATCTAAACCTGTTTTATACATCGTCTCAACAATCATATCAAATGATATTTTTCTTGTACCACTTAAAAAATATGAAATTCCACTTGCATTTATCGCCCTAATTGCAGCAACAGCATTTCTTTCAATACAAGGTATTTGTACATATCCTAAAATTGGATCACAAGTTAATCCTAAATGATGTTCCATCGCAATTTCTGCAGCATACTCAATTTGATCAAAATCAGCATTATATAAACTCGCATGTGCTGCTGCTGCCATTGAACAAGCACTACCTATTTCTGCTTGACAACCACCAACAGCACCACTTATTGTTGCATTTTCTTTAATAATATTTCCAATTAATCCTGCAATTGCTAAGGCTTTAATTATTTTTTCCTTTGACTTATTTTTATTTTCATGCATGTAATAAAGAACAGCAGGTAATACTCCACAAGCACCTCAAGTAGGAGCAGTTACAATCATTTCACCAGATGCATTTTCTTCGCTAGTTGCAAAGGCATATGCACTTACTAATCGATGTTCAGTAATTGCATCGGACTCATTTTTCATTGATTTTGAAAGGAGTGCTTTTGCTTTCCTTTGAACATGCAATTTTCCTGGTAGTATACCTCCTTTACTTAACCCACTTATAATTGTTGCTTTCATTTGTTCCCAAACTTCATTTAAAAAATTTTCAATTGAAGGTCCTTCAATTTCTTTTATATATTGATATAAATCAATTTTTCTATCTAAACAATAATTTTTAATTTCTGAAAACTTTTTATGAGGATAAATATTTACTTTATTTATTTTTTCATCATTTATTATAATATCCCCACCACCGACACTTCTAATAATTAATTCATCAATACATTTTTCATTTTCATAAATATAAAATTTCATTTCATTAGGATGCTTGTCAAGGTCAATTTTTGTTTCAAAAATAACATCAATTGAACTTAAAGTCTTCTTAATTACTTCAAATGTTAAGTGACCTTCACCGGTTAAAGCTAAAGAGTTAAATAATATTACTTTTATTTTATTTACATTAGGGTATTTATTTTTAATATATATACAAGCAAAAAAAGGGCCCATAGTATGTGAACTCGATGGACCTCGACCAATTTTATATATTGTTCTAATGCTTTCCATAAAAAACCCCTTTATAATAACTTTTCATATGCAATTCTTTCATTATCTTCATCAGAATAACCAATTAAATGAATAATTCCACACTGCAAATACCCCATCTTTTCTAATAACTTTCTCATCGGAATATTATCTTGATGAGTATCTACTCTTATACTTATTAAATTATTTTCCTTAGCATATTTTTCAGAAAACTCAAGAAGCATTTTTGCTGCTCCTTTATGATAATATTCTTTGCGGACAGCAAGACGGTGGATAGTTACATAACTATTTATTTTTGTTAACCACTTTCCTAGATAGATTTTTTCATATGAAGGATCACTATCTTTACTTAGATTACAAAAGCCTATAACTTGTCTTTCTTCGTCTAATACAAATAAGGTTTTATGGTTGATATCATTTATAAAAACTTCTTTATTTGGGTATCCTTTTTGCCATTGGTTAACTTTATTTTGTTTTAATAAATTTACTGCATCTTGAACTATTTCTAAAATTTCAGTTAAATCTTTTTCTTCAGCTTGTCTTATTTTCATAATTTTCCCCAATTCGATTATAGCATAAGTTTTTTATGCTTACAATCATAATCAATTGTTGTTTAAGATTAATTTAAGGTTTTTTCTAATAAGCTTTGCATATATATTAATTATTTTTTGAAAATCTATTTTTGTATATTCTCTATCCTTTAAATCTTTATAAACTAAATTTGCTTCGTTTATTAGTTCATTAACACATTCAAACTGTGAATTTGTCATTAATTGATTCCATTCATAAAAAAACAATATTTGATGATTACTACCACGAATTTTCAAATCTACAAACTTATCAAAAATATTCTCAGTAATAATAATCTTAATAGCTGGATTATTTGCCTTATAAAATAAATATAGATTTAAATGTTTCGCATATTTTTTGTGTTGTAATTTAAATCCTTCTTGTTTTAAAAAAGCTAAGTTCTTTTTTACTATTTTCTTTTTTTTCATACTATCTCTCCTTATTCCCTTTGTTATTATAGAAAGAAAATAGTAAATTTTATCAAAAAATTTGTCGTAAAATTATATTAATAAAATGAAAAACCTCTTTTCAGAGGTTTTAATTTATTTTATTTTTTCAATAAATTCAGCTAATGTATCTGCTGCATTTCCAAGGATTAATGATAATCCTTCATCACGATCATATATAGGATTTTCAACACCAGCATATCCTGGTTTTAAATCATAATTGAACACTATTATATGCTTACATTCATCAACATTTAAAATTGGCATACCGTAAATTGGTGTTCCTTCCATATTTCTTGCAGCTGGATTTAAAACGTCATTAGCACCAACAACAATAGTTGCATCTACATTTTTAAACTCATCATTAATAGCATCCATTTCATATAAGTCATCATAATCAACATTAGCTTCGGATAATAGTACGTTCATATGTCCTGGCATTCTTCCAGCGACAGGATGAACTGCATATTTAACTTTAACTCCTTTTTCAGTTAAAACATCTGCAAGTCTCTTTACTAAATGTTGTGCTTGAGCAATCGCCATTCCATAACCAGGTACTATTATTACTTCCTTCGCATTTCTTAATACTTCTACCGGATCGTCGCTACTATGACGCTTTCTTTCTTCGCCAGCTATTTGCGCTACTTTTGCTGTCGTTGTTTTACCAAGAAGTATTGTCATTAAATTGCGATTCATTGCTCGACACATTATTTGTGTTAATATTAATCCAGAAGCACCTACAATTCCACCAATGGCAACTAATAATACGTCTTGTAGTGCTAGTCCTGCAATTGCACCGGCTACACCACTTAAGCTATTTAATAATGAAATTGTAATTGGCATATCTGCGCCACCAATTCTAATACAGAAAATTATACCAAATAAAGTAGTTACTACTATTAATGAATATAAAATCAAGTTTGATGGTAATACATCAATGATTCCTAAAACTATTAAAGCAAGAGATAAAATTAATAATAGGATTGTAACTAGTTGATGTTTCGGAATAACAATTGGTTTTTGCGGTAAAATTTTATGAAGTTTACCAGCAGCAACGAGGCTACCAAAAAACGTAATAACACCAATGGTAATAGCTAATAGTGATGATATTTTTGAAAAAAGATCTTCAGTTGCATTAATACCCATAAATGCAAATGAAGCAATAATCGCTGATGCAGCTCCACCAAATCCATTGTAAAGAGCAACAAGCTGAGGCATTTGGATCATTTTTGCATTTCTAATCCAATATAGACCAATTAATAATCCAACAGCCATTGAAGGATATATAATCCAAACTGATATAATATCATATTGGATTAATGTTAATATGATTGCAAAGAGCATTGCTAAGCTACTTACAATATTTCCAAATCGTGCTTTTTCAACCTTACTCATTAAATATATTCCAAAAAGCACTAAACCAGCTAATAACGCACTAATAGTATAATATAACTCATTAGGTAGAAAGGTTAAAATCATTAGTTTACTCCTTTCCCCTTTTTAAACATCTTAAGCATTTTATCAGTTATCCCAAAGCCACCAACAACATTAATCATGGCAAGGATAATTGCAATTGATCCAAAGATATAACCAACGATTTTATTATTACTCTCAACCGCAACCGCAGTAGTTGTCAGGGCACCTAAAATCGTAATACCCGATAAAGCATTCATACCCGACATTAATGGAGTATGAAGTAAGCTCGGGACATTATTTATTAATAAATATCCTACGATACTCGAAACTACAAAAACACCTAGTAAAACAAACTGAAAAAACATAAAGCCTCCTATAATCTCATTGCCTCTATAGTTCCTTGATGAACTATTTTATTATCTTTAGTAACCAAAATTGAAGATACTATTTCATCTTTTAAATCAAGAGCTATTTCGCCATCTTTAGTCAAATATAATAATAAATTATATATATTATGAGCAAACATCCAAGTAGAACTTGTCGGTATCATTCCTGGAATATTTTTTATTCCTTCAATAATAACATCATGTTTTACATCACGAACACCTGGTGTTGTAATTTCACAATTACCACCTTGGTCAATTGATATATCTACTATACAACTTCCTGGTTTCATTGATGCAACCATTTCTTCAGTTATTAATATTGGTGCAACTTTTCCAGGTATTAAAGCTGATAAGAAGATAATATCTGATTCTCTCACAATATCTTTAATCATATCACGTTCTTTTTTAAGCCATTTTTCAGGTAATGCTTGAGCATGTTTTCCATCTTTACTAATGGCAATTTTTGAAGGAATTTCTAAATCTATAATTTTAGCTCCTAAACTTT
>DUOT01000073.1 GCA_012838705.1 Acholeplasmataceae bacterium | reverse complement strand
ATATAATTTAGGTATATAATAGATATGGGGGATTGAAATATCTAAGAGAAAATCTAAAAAACTTCTTAATATTATTATTGCGCTCATTATTGTTTTAATTGGCGGATATTTTGGAAAAACTATAATCGATGATTATGAGAAGCAACCATTGGGGGAATATTATCAAGGAGCTGAAAATTTAACCGGAGTTGAACTTGCAAACTTTTTACACGATTTAATTAGTACTGATGTACAGGCGGTAACTTATGCGAATGCAAAAGTAGCATTAGCTGAAGCTGATGTTGACCCTAATGATCAAACAAAAGTCTTAACGATTTATTCTCGAGAATCCGTTAATCGCGAGTGGGATTCTAAAAGTTGGCATAGAGAACATGTGTGGCCTAATTCTAGATTAGGAGTGGAACGAGTTGATGAAAATGATAGTAATATTGCAAGTGATTTACATAACTTAAGAGCTATTGTTCCGAGAGTTAATAGTAGCCGCGGTAATAAAATTTTTGATATTACTACTGATTCAGATTCCTTCTATCCTGGTGATGATTGTAAAGGAGATGTTGCAAGAATTCTCTTTTATATGGTTATTCGTTATCCTCATTTGAAGTTAGTTGACGAAGATTTAGATAATAATCCTGAAACTAATTATACGCTTGAAGGTGCAAAAATGGCGAAATTTTCTATTCTTCTTCAATGGCATCGTGAAGACCCAGTTGATGATTTTGAACGAAATCGAAATGATGTAATTTATGACTGGCAAAATAATCGCAATCCATTTATTGACCATCCAGAATTTGCTGCTATGATTTTTGAGGATGAAAGTAACCCATTAACTTATAATACTGTAATTTTATTTATTGAAAGGAAAAGAAATTTTGTATGGAACTAAAGATGGAATCAGGAACATATTACATTGGTGATCCTAGTTACATAATTAAAGGGAACCAAGGATACCTTTGGATTGAAAAACTGTGGGACGAGTTTTATAAAGATGAAATCCCAGCTAAGTTTCTTAATATCGACGGAATAAGTATTTTTCTCGGACAAACCTATGGTGGAGATGGAATATATAATGGGTTTTATGTAGACAGTGGTGTCATTTGTGTTCTAAAAATAGACATGCTTTTCAATGATGAAAGGTTTTCTATTAAAGAAATGAAAGGAACCAAAATAGAAACATTTAATACTCCACTTTTAATAAACTACAATGAAGGAATATTTAATATAGGTAACTTAATAATAAATACTAAATTTTAATCAAGGCTTTTTAACCTTGATTTTTTTTGTAATAACACTTATAATATGATAAGAAAGGAGAGAGTAATGAAAAAATATTTTTTGGTTTTCATCTTATTACTTGTTTTTTTATTAGCTGGATGTAAACCAAAACAAGTGTTCACAGTTCAATTCCTCGATTATGATGATAGTGTCCTGAAAACCGAGGAAGTTGAATATGGAAATGATGCAAATGCTCCGGAAACACCAGAACGTGAAGGGTATACATTTGTTGGTTGGAGTAAATCATTTACTAATGTCATGAGTGATGTTACTGTAAAAGCATTATATAAAATCAATAAGTATACCGTGAATTTTTATGACCATGATGGCTCATTACTTAAAACCGAGGAAGTTGAGTATGGAAAAAATGCAACGCCTCCGGAAGAGCCTGAACGAGTAGGTTATAATTTTACAGGTTGGAATAAAGAGTTTGAGAATGTGAAAGAGGATCTTGAAATAACTGCCCAATATTCTCATATTACTTTTGAAGTTTCTTTCTATACTCATGATTTAAAATTAATTGATAAACAAACAGTAAACTATGGAGAAGATGCAGAACCACCTGTACCTCCAGTAAGAGAAGGTTATACTTTTGATTGTTGGACAACAGACTTTACAAATGTAACAACAGATTTATATGTTTATCCAAAGTATATTATTAATAAATACACTGTTGAGTATAAAGACCATGAGGGCAAGGTGATTCATACAGAAATTGTAGAACATGGAGAAACAGCACCAACACCAAAAGATCCAACTCGCAATGGTTACAAATTTACAGGATGGGATCAAGACTTAAATAATATTACATCCGATTTAGTTGTTTATGCTCAATATGAAATTGTGTGGTATGAAATTATTTTTGTAGATAACTTACCTACAAAAACTGTTGATTGGAAATCTAAAGAAGAATTCATTGACGAGTTTTACACTGATTTCTATAACTGGCTAGATAGTAAGGTATATGTTATTGAAGGACTAACAAAATCAGATGATACTTATAAACTAACACGTAATGGTGTTACAATAACTTGGACAAATGTTTCAGATTTATACACAATTGATAAATATGATTATGAAAAAACTCTCGGAAATATTATTTATAAACCTCTTACAAGAACTGAAAATGTGAAAATAGAAGTTGATAATAATTATTTTTTAAATACTGAACCATATCGAAGCAAATATATTGCTTTAGATAATTACTTTTTAAATGTAATAGAAAATGAATATCCTGCATATAACAATGGATATGGTCATGCTAGTGATGGCAGAGTTCAAATTTTCTTCCGCTTCCAGCAATGGATTCAAGGAACTAATATTCAATCGTTTAATACTTTACCAACAAAAAATGTTCCTGATTTACCTGACGGCGTGAGTTTAACCCTTCCTTCACCAGTTAAATTTACAATCAATGATAGAATAAAAATTAATGGGCCTACACACAAAGGTTTAACTTTCTTAGGGTGGTATGATAATCCATATGGTGCAGGAAACAGTATTTCCTTAATTAACGAAGGAACTTATAACAATATTACACTTTATGCCATAATAGATTTAGACCCTGAAAATCATCATATTATTTTTATTGATAACGGAAAGATTATTAGTACTCAAGATATTAAAGATGGTGAAACATTAGATATTCCTGACCCATCTCCTAATAATGGGTATGAATTTATAGGTTGGGATAAAGATGTAAATAAAATAGAATCAGACATTACATTTACAGCTGTTTATGAGCCAATTGTTTATACTATTAAATATAATGCAAATATCGATTCTGAAGTAAATCTTCCTACTGAACCACTAACATATACTATTGAAAATGAAATCATACTTCCAAAAGTAAATGCTGAAGGTTATATTTTCGTTGGTTGGTATGATAACCCTGAAGGTGATGGTGAACCAATAATGAAAACATCATACGGAAACTTAGAACTTTATGCCCGCTGGATAGATCCTAATACAGCAGGAGATGGAGAAATTACCTTAGTAGCTCATGAAGTGGAAATTGAATTAGGACGTAGCAGCAGAGTCTATACTAAATTAGATGATAAATATCTAGCTCCAAATCAAGTAATTTTCTTAAGTGAAAATCCTGAAATTGTTACTGTTGACGAAACTGGATTTGTTTTAGGTAAAAAACTAGGAACAGCTAGTATTATTGCAGTTAAGGGACAAGATACTGCAGTTATCGAAATAAAGATTGTTGAGAAAGAATATGAAGTTAAATGGGTAGGACACCAAGGATCAGGTGGACCTGTTGTACAAAACACTGTTTCAGCTTTCGAAGAAGGTGGAAAACGCGGATATTATGCAATGGAATGTGATGTAAGAGTTTCTGCTGATGGCGTATATTATATTTGTCATGATGATGTCTTCCAAGCATATTTATTTGTAGATGAAAGTTTAATCGGTAAATTAATGGCTGGTTATACTTGGGATCAACTAAAAACATTCCAAGTTAAAGACACTTATCAAAACAAAACATATTATGGTTACTTATCAACAGTCGAAGAGTATCTAAAAATTTGTAAGAAATACGGTGCAAAACCAGTTTTAGAATTAAAATGGACTACAGGAATAAATAATAATGACCAAAGCAAATTAAAAGGCCTTGTAGAACTAACACAAGAAATCGGAGTATATGAGGATGCTATCTTCTTATCATCAATGAAAAATTGCTTATCATATATTAGGGAACATTTCCCTGATGCAAATGTTCAATTCCTATCAGGATCAACTACTACTACTGAAGAAAATATCGACTGGTGTATTGAAAATCGTTTCTCAATTGACGCAGCACATACAAAAGTAACTAAAGAACTTGTTGAAAAAATGCATAATGCAGGATTATATGTTAATGCATACACAGTAAATGATAAATCAGTTGCTCAAAACTTACAAGAATTAGGCGTAGATATGATTACAACTGATAATTTAGGTGTAGATTAAAACGTAAAAGCATATCAATTTTGATATGCTTTTTTTCATATAAAAAAAGAGGTTATCTTGCGATAACCTCATATAATTCATAGATATAATTATCTAATCACAATTATATTATTCAGTAACTTCAGACCATTTAGCATAAACTGTTACGTCTCCAGTTGTTCCGGCTGTAACTCTATCTACTGGGTCGCCTGAGAAGTCGGCTTTTAGATACCAGCCTTCAAACTTATGACCTTCTTTTACTGGAATAGGTAAAATAGTCTCAACAAAATAATCAAATTCAGCTGGAACTTGAGGCATTAATTGTAGATGAACACCACGAGCTTCTAATTCAATCATATAATCGCGAATTCTAATGAATCCAACAAAAGTATCTCCATAGAAATTTTGACCTGAGTTAACAGCTTTAACGAATCTTTGAATATTATCAAAGAATGGTAACCATTTATGATAGTATTCAGATGCTGCGATGAATAATCCTAATTCATCATTTGGTCCATTTGGTCTAGTTCCATCATAAAGTTTTTCTTTATGAGTAGCATGCCATGTTCCGTCAAATCCTTCAGTTTTACCTTCACCATGCATGAATGTATCTAAATCTTCTTCAAAATCTTCATCATTTGCTTTTATCCAGTTGTAGAAGTCTGTTAAGAATTCTACTTTCATTGCATCTTTAGTTTCTTGTGAAAATTCAGTATATGGGAATTTTCCACCGTTTAATTCATAATTAATTTTGTGTATTTCTAATTCCCATTTAGCAACTAAGTTGATATGACCAATTACTTCATTATCAAAGTCAAATAATTTGTCATTTAGATACCAGCCAAGGAATTTATAACCATCTCTAGTTGGACGATTAGGTTCAGCTACTTTGTCACCATGTAGAACAAATGTGCTAACATTGTCTTGATCTAATAATTTTCCACCGTTAGCATCAAAGTTAACTAGATATACTAGGTTACGTACTAATTCAGGTCTGTAATAGAATTCAAATACATGTTTAGTATCATCTTTCAATGTTACTTCATATGCATATCTTCCTTCAGCTTTAAAGCCTAAATTAGCATCTCCCTTTGCAACGCCAAACCACAGTACTTTATCTGTATCTGGAGTTAATGCGCGTGGAGTTTCTAGTTCAACACCTGCTTCAGCTAATACATGAATAGCCTTAACATTTGCTGCATCTAGATCTTTGCTTGCGCTAACTTTAATATAATATGTACCACGAGCACCATTCCATACAGCTTCGTAATCAACTTCTGCTAATTCACCAACAACGCCAACCACCATGTTAGGATTGTAGTTGAATTTTAAGATGAATTCAGAGCCGTCTTTACGAGTTACTCTGTAAGCATATTCGCCAGCTTCTTTATATTCTAGATCTTTTTCTTCTTCTTCAGCAACGCCAAACCACATTACTTTATCAGTATCAGGAGTAAGTGCTTTTGCTTCTTCTAATAATTCGCCAGCAACTTTAATTGTAGAGATAGCACTAATTGATGCTGCATCTAGGTCTTCACCTGGAGCTACAACTTCAATGTAATACATTTCTCTATCAGCGTTTAGTACTGCTTCATAATTAGTTTCAGCATATACAACTTCTATTAATCCTTCAACCTTTGTAGGATTATAATTGAATGTAAATACGTAAACAGAATCATCTTCACGTACTACTTCATAAGAATAATTGCCTGCTTTCTTGAATGAAACATCAGAATCAATTTTAGAAACGCCAAACCACATAACTTTATCAGTATCTGGTGTTAATTCACGTGGAGTTTCTAATCTTTCTCCTGCTTCTTCAAGAACTTTAATTGATTTAACTGAATCTTTATCTAAATCTTCTTCTGGAACAGTAATCTTAATATAATATGTTCCACGAGCTTCATTCCATACAGCTTCGTAATCTACATTATCAGTTTCAATTACAATATTGTCATCCCATTTTGCATAAAGAGTAATATCTTCTGTAATAGGAGTATCGAAATTAAATAGTTCTGTAAATTCTTCATCTACATACCAGCCACGGAAATACTTACCAGTCTTAGTAGGTATTGCAGGAACTGTAGCTTTACCATTTTCAGGTATGATTTGAGTCTTAGAATCTTCGCCAAAGCTTACTTCATAAGTAATAATCCATTTAGCATATAATGTAGTTTTTTCAGAAACTGAAGTAACTGGTTCGCCATCAAAATCTTCATTGTCATACCAACCACCGAATGTAAATCCAGCTTTTGTTGGAGTTGGAAGAGGAGAATTAACTCTTACAGCACATACACTTGTATCAACAGGTGTACCTTCTGCATATACTCTCAATGTAGCTTCCATTGGACCAGGTTTACCAGACACTACATCAAAGCCTTCTAATGTAACTAATTGTCCTTTTTGAAGTGTGCCTAAGAATGCATAACCAGCAGGGTTACCATCATGTGCATATAGGAAGTAATCATATGTTCCACCATCAACAGATGTTCCACTTGCAGCATGAACTTCAGCTATTTCATATAATCCATTTGGAGTTCTATTAATTCCAATGATTCTAACCCATGCTAATGCTTTTTTAGGAGAATTTTTGTCACCTAAAAATACTGTAGTTGGATATACTGCTAAATATTGAGTGTTATCTGCGTTGAAATAATTAATTGTATGAGATGAAACTTCGTCAATACCAGCAAAGAACATTTGTACAGCACTTAGTGACCATTCGCCACCACCAACTTCAAATTCTACTTCAGTGTAAACTTCTGGATCGAAATCCCATTTTACATATAAAGTATAATTTTCAGTAATTGGTGTTTCGAAATCAAATTCTTCAGTGAATCCAGCATCTGCATACCATCCGCCAAATTTGAAGCCATCTTTAACTTCTAATTCAGGTTCTTCAGCAAGATCACCATGATTAATAGTTTGAACTTCGCCAATACTTGGAATTGATACTGTATAAGTTATGATTTCCCATTTTGCATAAAGTGTTAAATTCTTTGATGCAGGAAGTAAGAAATCATAAGGAGTTTCTAATGCAGCATCAACATACCATCCAGCAAAAGTATAACCTACGCGTTTAGGATCTTGAGGTCTATATACTCTTTCACCTTCTAATGCTGTAGTAGCTTCTACATCAGAACCACCGTTTGATTCAAAAGTAACTTCGAAAACTTCTAGCCATTTAGCATAAAGTTCTAAGTCTTTAGTAATAGGACTACTAAAGTTAAATTCTTTCTCATTCACATACCATCCAGCAAATACGAAACCATCTTTTGTAGGTTCAGCAGGTTCTTGTACCTTTTCACCTTCAAGAACAGTTTTCGCTGCTACTGGACTTCCACCTTTTGAATCAAAAGTAACAGTATATTCTTCTGTTCTTTCTGTTACAGTAACTGTTGCAGTAGCTTCTTTATCGCCACTTTTAGCAGTTATAGTAGCTTCCCCAGCTGCTTTAGCCTCAACTACACCGTTTTTAACTGTTGCAACTTTATCATCACTAGTTGTCCAAGTTACGGTTTTGTCTGTAGCATTTTCTGGTGCAACTGTAGCTTCTAAGATTGCATATTCGCCTACATATAGAGCAAGTTCAGTTTCATCTAATGTAACATCAGTAACTGGAACTTCTTTTTCTTTACATGCCATTGCGAATACAGCAACTAATAGCATTACAAAAATCAACCCTACTCTTTTTAAAGTAGAAATTTTTGTTCTAGAGACCATACTTTTCAAATACCTCCTTCTCTATCACTGCCATTATAACATGAAAACGTATGCAAATCAAGTCTTTTTGCTTATATTTCTTTAATAATTTTATCATTTACAACAAAAACTTTGTCGTAAAGATCTTGATTTTCCTTAAAAACTACATGACTGACATTAATAATTGTAATATTTTCAAGATTTAATATACTTCTTTCAATCGCTTTGGCTATTTCCATATCAAGGCTGGCAAAAGCTTCATCAAAAAAAATGATATCAGCTTTATTTAATAGACCTCTTGCAATCGCAATTCTACTTTTTTCGCCACCACTAATATTTTTTCCATTTTCATAAATTTTTGTTTCAAGACCATTCTCCAAGCCTTTAAGAAAATCTTTTAATCCTGCCTTTTCAATTACACTAAATAGTTCCTCCTCATTATAGTCTTTATATAAAGTTAAGTTGTTTTTAAGTGTATCTTCAAATAAAAAGACATTTTGCTCTACATTAGCTATATGAGCAAAGTAACTTTCTTTTTTTATATCTTTTAAATCTTTTCCATCGATTATTATATTTCCTGATTGCGGATAAAAGTATTTTCTCAGTAGTTTAAGAAATGTTGACTTACCACCACCACTAGGCCCAACAATTAAATATTTTCCACCTTTTTTTAAATTTAAATTTACATTATCTAAAATCAAATTTTCATCATAGCTGAAGGATACATTTTTAAATTCTAATTGATTTTTAAAACCATCAAAATCAATAGTTTCTTCATAATCATCTACATTTTTAAGAGAATTATCAATTCGCTTAAATATTGATTTTACTGAGAAAATTTTTGGTAATGCTTCAGAAAACATTTGAATTGGCCAAATGATTTTTTCACTGCTTTGAACTATTAAAACAACAGATCCAAAGGAAATAATTCCGATAATAGACATGTATCCAACAACAATTATTAACCCGATAAAAGTTATAAAAAAGTTAGCATTTTGGATTGCAAATACAAATGATTGTATTAAATCGATTTTATAACCTTTATATTGTATTTTATTACTTTTATCGTAATAATCATTAGTTACCTTTTCATCAAGATTATTTGTTTTTATAATATGAAAAGCTGATAATACTTCTTTGATAAAGGATGTGAAAGAAGCAAACATATCACTTCGTTCTTTATTATGTCTATTTACTGGTTTTGAAGAAACATAAGAAATAATAAAATTAATTATCATTAATCCAAATGCTATTAATAAAATCAAAGGATTTACAATCACAAATATAAAAATACCAGCAATAAAAGTTGCTATACCAAAGATCATATCAATAATTGGTTGAAGGAAATTTGTTTCAATGCGGTTATAATCATTAGTCAAGCTTGATAAATATAATGCAGTATTTTCCTTTTGAAATTCATTTATGTTTTTATTAAATACTTTTTTAAGATAACGTGACTTCATACTCGTCATCGTTTTTTTTATAAAAAATGATTTCAGATAATTATAAATTATAAGAATGATAAAATAAAAACCTAAAACAATAAATATTATTATCATTTTTTCAGTATATGTTTTACCACTAGTTGCAGCATCAATAATATCTCTAATTAATATATTATAAAATATATCAATTGTAGAGAGGATGAGTATTAT
>DUOT01000072.1 GCA_012838705.1 Acholeplasmataceae bacterium | reverse complement strand
CTTATGAAAAACCATAAAACATCTTATGAAAAACCATAAAACTTATTAAAACCATAAAACCATAAAATTTCTTAAAGAGCCATTATATCAATTATACCTTTTTTGTTATGTTAATTTTCTTTTTTATGCATTTTTTTAAAATAATTTTTTAATAATTTATTTTTGACAAATTTCTATTACTATTCCTTTTATAATTTTTTTGAGAGGTGAAATGATGAA
Organism: Acholeplasmataceae bacterium; assembly: GCA_012838705.1. Taxonomy (GTDB): domain Bacteria; phylum Bacillota_I; class Bacilli_A; order ML615J-28; family CAG-698; genus DUOT01. The sequence goes on along the minus strand of DUOT01000072.1, from coordinate 1,977 downwards.
AAAGAAGGATATTGATTTATTTGCAATATTAATAGGAATAGTAATAGGGTGCCTATTTGGCTATTTTATTGGAATGAGAATTAATAATGAAAAATTACAACCGGTGGATAATAACCCTCCGACTATTGGGAACGTCTATGTTCTGCAAATTGCATCCTCAACAAACCAAGGGGATTTACTTAATGTGTTGAAAGACTGTGAATTCAATTATGAATTAATAAACAATAATAATGTTTATTATGTATATACTTTCATTACAACTGATGAAGATTTAATAAATGAAAGAAAGGTTGAATTTGAAAACTTAGGATTTAGCCCAGTTGTTAAGAATGAATATATTTTAGATTGGCCAAATAAATATATTCATGATCAAAAGAAATATGATTTTTATGAATATGCGATTACAATGTTACTTAATAGTCTCAATGGAGAACCAATTATTATTGATGAGAAATATGCTGTTGATAAAATAAATATTAATATTGATTCTAATCTCCATTATTTATCTACAGTTCGGAATCAAGAAGTTAAAGAATTTATTCAATTAGAAACTTATAAACTTTTATTTGATGAATTAAATAAGTAAAACCATATATATATTTTAAATATATATATGGAGTGATAAATATGAAATATATGTTTAAGGAAATACCGAAAAATGAAAGGCCAAGGGAAAGGCTTGTAAAGTATGGAGCAGATGCCTTAGCTGATTATGAACTACTAGCAATAATACTACGGACAGGCACTAAAGATTTATCAGTTTTAGATGTTGCGCGACAAGTTACGATGAAACTCAATAGCTTAAGTGATCTTAATGAGATTACTCTTGCTGAACTAGAAAGTATTAAAGGAATTGGAAGAACTAAAGCGATTGAATTACTTGCAGTCGCAGAATTAGGAAAAAGAATTTCAAGACCAAGAATGCTTACTAATACTATTTCATCACCACTGGATACTTATTATTATCTGAGGGAAAAAATGCAACATTTAAATCAAGAAACATTAACATGTATATATTTAAATACTAAAAGTGAAGTAATATGTGATAAAGTCTTGACAGTTGGAACATTAGATCATACGATATTCCATCCGCGGGATATTTTAAAATGGGGGTTAAAATATTCCGCGTATGGTTTTATTATTGCTCATAATCATCCATCAGGTGATGCAAGTCCAAGTAAAATGGATATTCAAATGACAAAAATTATTATCGAAGCAGCAAAGACTATTGGGATATGTTTTATTGATCATGTTATTATCGGGAAAAATAAATATTATAGTTTTGTGGAAAAGAAGGTATCAAATGTTATTTAGTGCATAAGATTTAGTGGTGATGTTAGATGAGTTTGTTAGACAAGTTTCTATATAAATTTGCCATGGTGTTTTTTTTACTATTTTCTGTTGTTGTTTTAGATAAAATTAATGTCATAGACTTTTCAGATTTACAGGAAAAAATGAGCACTCATTTTAACTTTCTTAAATTAATTAATAAAATTAACGGAAAAACAACACTAATAGCAATTGACTTAGATGAAGTTCAATCTGCCAATGCAGGAGTAATTAAATCACAAAAAATTACAAATGGGAATCGTATCATTCTTGATTCATATGAAGCAGTTGAAAGTTTAGATTTAGGAATTGTCGTTAGAATCGAAAAAGATAGTGTTTATATATTAAATAATGATGATTATTTATATTGTTATACAAAATTAGAAACAGTTGATGTGAATTTATATCAAATTGTTCGGAAAAATCAAATTATTGGAAAAGCTTCTGCTGATAAAAATGGAATCAATTATTATGATGTCTACGTGAAGAAAAATAATAAATATGTAGATTTAGGAATATGAAATTACATTATTCTATACTTTTAATTTTTATTATTGCCCTATATACAAATATGGTAATTGAATTCACATTATTATTTGTATGTATTATTCTTCATGAATTAGGGCATCTTTTTTTTATTTTACTATT
>DUOT01000071.1 GCA_012838705.1 Acholeplasmataceae bacterium | reverse complement strand
CTAATCTCTGAGTTAGCTTAACTCTTCTGGCCATTCTTGGATTTTTTCAGGCCACTTCAAATTATTTTTCAAGAATACCGGTACACCGGCATCCCTACATTGATCTATTATTTTTTTCACCCATTCGAGTTTTGGTGGTTTTGCTCCCGGGCCTGTCTGCGCACCGACAATAACCCATTTAAATGAATATAAATAATATTCCAATCTAGTTATATCGCCCTGTAATGGCTCAATTGATAAAAATTGATTTGCTCTATGTATTTCATCAATATTCCATGGATCACCTTCGCATAATCTAGCATTTTCGTCATTTGTTATCGTTTTGCCTATCCACCAATTGTCATGGTATCTGAAATTGCTTGCATTTTTAAAGTTTTTCGTAAGGAATAGATATTTGTGTTGTGGAGCTGCTTCACAGGCCTTGAACACTTCCTGTATCCATTCATCCGGCACCCATTCGCCGAACAAATCAGCCATGCTACAGACGAAGATATTCTGTGGTTTTCTCACCTTCTGAGGATCCAACAACCGGTCTTTATGGAATGTAGGCATAAAGCCATAAGGGAAGGCGTCTTTTATATGTCCAGGCTTCACGCCGTCAACATAAGTGTAATTATTTTTACTTTGGAACCGGTTGGCAATCTTCCTTGCATAACAATATTCACATTCATGCAAACACCCTGTAACCGGATTCCAGGTGTAATCACACCATTCTATTTTACTTTTGTTCATTCTTATTACCTCCACAACTAACACTCTGGTTAGCGTTTTATATTCCAATACGATTTCTTTCCTTCTCTATTGCGCAACCAATCCTACGCCATTTTTGCCGACATGGTCCCCCGTTATCTTTCAGATAAATTTTTATGCAAGCTATCATGAATCGAAGTTTCTTCATTCTTCCCCGACCTCGCTTTCTCTAATTATAGGACATTTAATTCGTAGCACTTCTTTGTCCGTTTCATATGAATAAAGCACAAAATAATCACCATCAGTTTTTCCATAAACAGGTTTATAAGATTCTAACTCTTTCCAAAAAACATCTTCTTTTAAAGAATCCCAAAAATCTAATATTTCATTATTCCATTCGCTTATAAAATGTTTTTGATGGTCTTGGCACCAGTGACAAGCATATGAATTTTGAAAAGTACCTTCATACATGCCTGACCAATTTAATATTTTTGGCGAGCCTGCTGGAATTGTCCTTCCACAAAACTCACATCTATGTTCTTTTCTTGTCTTTTTTATATTTCTCACCGTACAGAATTCCCAGCCCATACAATCACCTCCACTAAGGTTTTAGTTAGCTGTCTAACAGTTTTTTAATATAATCAATATTAGTTCCAGGATTTATGTCATTTCTAGATAATGCATCTTTAACATTCATATCAACCCTTTTTATAAAAAATTTCAATCCTTTTTTAGTCATGTAAGGAAATAAATAAAACATCATATCTTCAAGAATTTGACTTGCTTCCGAATGAATATTCAATGCTTTTAGCCTATTGATTGCTTTGTCAACTAATTCTTTTTTAGTCATCCTTATCACTCCTTAATCAGCCCATCTTCTCTTAGGCGTATCAAATATATCAACATCTGATAATTTATTACATTTAACACATCTTACCATACATCTTTTAGTGCTACCTGCTTTCCATAAATAAGGATTACCTACTTGTGTCCATCTGTGATAACAAAATAATCTTTTAAGTTTTCGTAATAATTTATTCATATATTTAATTCCTTTCAAAATAAGATAAAATGTTTATTCTATTACATTTTTATATCTATATATAGTGCATACAAATTTTATACACACTATATATAGTATACGGTTAAACAATGTATTAAAATTTTATTCTGCAAATACATTGTACAATTATTTTTATAATTTGTCAAGTGTTTTTACTAGGTTGAACATTTCCACAATATTATCTTTTAAAAAGTATCTTTCAAAAGATGTTGAACTTTTTGCAAACTCCCTATTTACTAAATCAATATACATTGTGTATTGTCCATCATCCCCCATATAAAATTCATCCCATTTTCTTTTAGTAAATAATCTTCTTAATTCCAATTGTTTGATTGCTAAATTATCAAAACTTGTAACTTTAAATCCGTTAACTATTTCTTTTATGTTGTCATATATTATTTTTTTGTTGCCTTCTATTGCCTGACTGTAATAATCTGCACCCCTACGGATATTTTTGTAACCAAGAATTAGTATTTTAAAATCTTTACCAAACATTTTTACAAGATCATTATAATCAACTACACCATTGATAACATGTAATACTAAGTTAGGATATTTTTGAGCCAATCTAATAAAATTATCATCATAACTAGTAAAAGACACTCCAATTCCCTTGATTAAATCTTCATTTATCAATTTGTCAATAATTAATATGTCTTGCATAAAATGAGTTTGGTTAACGGTAATATTTGCAATAATATTCTTTAACTTTAGTAATTCTAAGAACTTTATTAAATCTGGATGACTCAAGGGATTCCCGCCGCCTATTGCTAATTCAGTATAAGGTTTCAGGGTATTAATAAATTCATTGTTAAATAATTCTCCATGCAATCCATCTTTTGTTGAGTTTTCATGACAATAAGGACAATTCATTGTACATTGATTTGTAATTTTCAAATCAATACATTCTGGAAAATCAGCGATAAATGAAGTATCTTCGGGAACTAAGGTTTCACGCACCTTAGTTCCATCAAAATACAAACTTACATTATAATTTCCATTTCTATATGTACCAAGTAAATTTAATTTAACCATATATTCTCCTTAACCATCATATCCGTATTTTCCAAAAGCAATTACTGTTTCACCATTTTTAGTAGTGTATGTGTCTGTGAAACTTTCAAGATAATCACTTTTAAAATACTGCTCATATGTGCAGTACTCATAATCTTTTAAAGCTTCATCTATACTTTCTTCGTCAGTAAAATCAAAATTTGGATTATATTTATTAAAGTATTCATCTTTTTTTAACTCTTCTATTGCTTCTTCCCTTGTAATAAAGTCATCACCACATTTTAAAACTTTACCCTTTTTCCAATTATCATAATCCTCTTTAGAACACATTGTAATACTATGAGTTGAACTACTGTTTGTTTCAAAAACACCTATTCTTATTTGTTTCATATAATATCTCCTTATATAATTATTTTATTAAGATGTAATAAAAGTATGATTTGGTTAATTTTATTCATATATTAATTGAAAATAATTACAATCATTAAAATAAAAATAATGCACTTCCTCTTCATCATCAATAATTGCAAATGATCTTGTATCTTGTTCAATGACTTTATATTCATTTCCTTCAGTACAAAATTGTTCGCCATCTTCCATATATTCATCTCTTAATGCAATAACTTTAATTAATTTTTCATAATATATCTCCTTTAATGATTATTTTATATTTTTAATGAAAAAGTTCTTTTATTTTATTTCGTTTAATTATCGAACCAGAATACAATTCTATAATTTTTTATATCACAAATATTATTGTCTAAAATATATTTTTTGATATTATTTAAAAATCCTTCTGCAACTTCTGCATAGCTTTCTTTCCATTTAATAATAGTATAAAAACTTTTTTCCTTTTCCCATGGGTATTTGTTTTTTATAATCCTATCCATTTCACAATTTAAAACTTTTTCAACATTACCGCCGCCAACACCTTTGCTGCAAGGATATGGATTACCTGTTTCTTTAAATTGCTTATACACTTCTTCAGAAACAAAACCCTCATTTTCCACATAATTATTATCCCAATCAAATTGCATTAATTCTTCAAATGTATAGTATGAATGAGAATGTCCATCACCATTCCAATCATCACTTTCTTGCTTAACTACATCAGATACATCATTAGGTAATCCTCTAGGATAATCAATTGGTCTGACATTATAATAATTTCTCACATCAGCAAGTATAGCAAATAAATTATAATTTCTACCATCATATATCCATCCTTCAAGAATTTTAGGCTCTTCTTTTTCTATTTCAATCGATCTATTTAGTAAATATTGCTTTCTTCCTTCTATATCATCTTTTTCAGCCCAATCTTTATATGTAGAAATCCAAGGGTTAGCACCTAATATTGCTTCCCAAACACCATTATCATTTTTTCTTTCTACATAAATATGTATATCGCAACCCATATAATATCTCCTTTATAAATTATTTTATAATTCTATATTATTCCATTTCTTTCGATCGCAGTATTTCCACTGTACACCGCCAACAACCAATCTCGTTTCAATATCTTCCACTCTGTCCATAGCCAACAACCATTCTCGATATTTATTTTTCGCTTTGTCTGTTTCGTCATTAATTTGCTGCCATCTATTTAGCGTCTTGTCAATTTGCTCAACCGACCAATCATAATCTGACAAACTTGCCTGTCTATGAAACTCTGCAACATTATCTCTAACTTCTTGCTCTGCTTCTTCATAAGTAAAATATAATTTATCAGGTCTTACGCTTGTATGAGAAATGTGATTAACCCAAAGTGGATATTTTTTAACAATCCTATAACCTTCGTTTGTGATTTCAGCTTCAATATCGCCATGAAATAGTGTGACATCTTTTACTAATAATCCTTTTTCGTAAGCTGTCTTGATACTTTCAGGATTTTTAATGTCTAAAGGGTAATTTTCAATTTCATCGTATGTAATTTCAAATAACTTTGTATCATAATTCCATCCTTTAGGAAGTTTCTTATACTTCGTGTCATTAAATTCGTCAATTGGTATTCCGTTTATACGCCTATTTTCTTTTACCCTTAGATAATCGATACATACAACATCAGAAAATTGTTCGTCTACCATACCATAATGTACTGAATATTCGTGACCCTGTTGATGGCACCAATATACTATATCGCCAACTTTAAATCGTTTTTCAAATCCTGGTTTAATAAATATCATTCCTTTCTATAAAAGCATTATTTCAAACAAACACTTTTTAATTTATTTAATTCATTAGTCCAATAATCAACTTGATATTCAGCATTTTCAATAAGATATTGCTCTTTCAAGTCCTCATTTTCTTCATCAATAGCTTCAAGAAATTTTACTATAGCTTTTATACTATTTTTACTAGTATTTATCCAATAGCCATCAAATACGTCTTCAAGTTCTCTTGCTAAATCTAAAGCTGAATAGCAATCAATATTATACCCGTTGTCTTCATCCATGCTAATAACAAATGATGCTTTCAAATTTAATTCTTTAGCTTTATCTGCAAAACTATTCCATTTAAATATGTACTGTACCTGTTTCTCGTTTGGGTGACAAAGATCATAATTTCCTTCGTATCTATCATATGTTACAAATTTTTTGACTGGTTTATCCATATATATTGATCTCCTTTATATTAATATCGATTAAAAAGTTCATTTGGTTTTATTTGGCTGCCGATTATGGATTTGAACCATAACTAATACAGTCAAAGTGTATTATGCTACCATTACATCAATCGGCAATGTTAATATAATTTACTACTTTCCAGCCTTGCGGTTAATCTTTGGTCAAGTACAATTATACCGAACCGTTTATCAAGGATTTTATAAAACTTTCTGCTTTAATCTTTACTATTTAAACTTTAATTCAAAAAATAAACTTTTAACTTTGAATTTTAAGTTTTAAACTTATTAACTTTGAACTTTACAGTCATTTGATTTTCTTTAAAATCATTTGTAATAATATTTTTTATATTATTAGTAACTATGATATATAGTTAAATAAGTATGTACTTTCTTTTATTTATTACACTGGTCTAAGCACATAAAAGACAAGTGAATTGTAGTTAAAGATTTTCAGAAAGCAGTAAATTGTCAAATTAATAGGAAATTTCTAAATTGGTAATGCTATTGCTAACACTTAGTGCCGAATCTATTTCAGCTTCAAAATCCGCAATTTCTTGTTCAAGAGCGTCAATTTTTTCTTTGATTTTTATAGGATCAATTAATTCAAAAGTATTGTTAAGTATAAATTGCTTTTTAGTATTTTCTATTTCGTCTATAGATGTTTTTCCTTCTTTTGAGCCATACAAACCAATTACATAATTTTCAGCTTTTTGATTAAGTGTTTCACCATTTTCTTTTTCAGTAATACGAATTGCTTCGACATATTGCTTGTTAAGAGTATTCATTAAATCTTTTTTATATTGCATACCGGTATTTTTCATTTCAATGGCTTCTGCTACAGTATATTCTTCATTGCCTACTTTAACCTTAGTTATTGCGTTAGATAAGACTACAGCTCTTTTAATAGCATTTCTACGCTTAATTAGGTCATTTACCTTATCCCAATCACTTTGAATTTGTGTCTTAAATTTTTCAATAGAAACACCATTAATCTTTTCGTTAGAATGTTTGTTTGCTTTACAAAAAGTTCCCTGTGAGATAGCCTTATTTATTCTATCTCCAATTATTTTTAATTCTGCCAACCCCTTATGTACTGTCATTGTTTCATTAGTCATAGTAAAGTACCATCCTTTCATAAACTTTAAACTTTAAATTATTTTTATATCATATAATCATTATAACACTTATTTATTGTTTGTCAACACATTTTTTTAAAAAATTATTTTTATAATTAATAGAATCAAAAAAATACATTTTATTACAATTTGTAAGCTTCAACTCTATATATTGATTGTGTGCTTGGATACACTTCCCAACAACTAGGATGATATTCATTTTTATAATATTCTCCGATTGTAACTAGAAAAGTTTTCATATTTCCTCCAATATAAAATAAAATAAAATCGTGTTTTTAAACTAAAAATCTTTCATACAATCATACGCCATATCTTTTAATTCTGAATTATTTTTCATTATCTCATGTAAATATAATTTTAAGTCTTTAATTTTATATTTATCATCATAAAAACTTTCCAAAACAAAGGCTATAACCCAAGCCATTCCCAAATTGTAATATGAGGTTAAAATATTGCTAAAATCATCATTTATCTTTTGAATAATTCGTGCATAATGTGATTCAGGCTTCTTTATCTTGTTAAGTGTTTCCATCAATTTATCTACCTTTAAATTAATTTTTCTTTCTTTTATGTAATTATCTAACTCTGTTTGAGTTAAGCTATCCAAAATTGAATATACCTTTTGTTTGCGGTTATTGTTCATAGTATCATTCTCCTTTATACTTTTAATAAATGAAGTATTTTATTTAATTATATTTTGTTTAAATCTAATTCCGAATTACAACCATATTGTTGCAATTTTGGAATATAAATATTATTTATATTCCAAAATTGCTCCTCATTGATTAGTTTCTATTGTTTTCCATGCTACAATCGCACTTCGATAAAAATAATCAGGATTGCCAAAATAACATTTGCCCCTAATTATAAATTTACCATTACTTGTTATTGTGCCAACAAACTCTTGCTCTGGAAGTAAAATATTATCATCTTTGGATAGTAAACATACTACCGTATCTAATGGACACTCATTCATATTATAATTCCATTCCATATTATAACCCCTTTGCATAAAATCGAATTTTTAGTTTATTACAATATCAAACAGCTAATTTATTGCTTGAACCTCTCCACCTTACGCTTCGCTTAGAAGGTGGAGATTCTCGCTTCATCAGCCTCGCAACCTACTACCTCCACGAGCCTCACATCGGATAGTTCCTACCCTAGTTTATATTAAGCTGTTAAGCCTAATTCCTTTAATCCTTGATTGAGTATATTTATTGCAGCATTGTTGTCTCTATCGTGCTTAGTATTGCATTGTG
>DUOT01000009.1 GCA_012838705.1 Acholeplasmataceae bacterium | reverse complement strand
TTGTTCTGTTTGCAATTACTAAAAGTCGTTGTAACCCTTCTTCTACAGTAATTTTATTTAACACAATATCATTTAAAAACTTAGACATCTTTTGTTTCCTCTCTATTTTCCTTTATTAGAAAAATAATCATAAGTATTATTAAAATAATTAAAATAGCTAAAACGCAAATTTTAATATACAACGGCCATGAAATAATCCATTTTTGAAATTTCACAATCCCTTGATATATGCTGTATCCTATAAATAATAAAATAATAAATACTGCAGCATAAGCTTGCCTACCGGCTTTGCTTCCCGAAATTGCATGAATCGAATAAAGAATAGCAACAATTGCATATGCAATAACTCCTACTATTGCCATTATTAAATTCCATATTGCATTATCTAAAAAACTAATTCCGGTTATTGATAAAGACGTAATTAGAAAAACTAATAAAATTTTAAAACTAGTTAATGATTTATTATTTTTCATATTTAATGTCTTTCTTGAACGAAACTTGTCCATTAAACAATAACGGCATTAAAAAATTTCTAAGATCGGCTAATTCATTAGTTTGGCGAACATTCGCAATTATTTTATCACTAATAGAAATTGAATTGAATTTTTCTACAATTTCTTCATTATATGGAACAATAAATTCTAATAAATCGTTCGAAGCCACAACTGGCATTTTTGTGCCTTTTGAATTGTTAATTGCAAATTTAAAGAAATTTTCTGAAGAAATAGTAAATAATGCTAAATTATAATCTATTTTATTTTTAACTTCATAACAGTGGATAGTACCAGCGACAGCCCCATCATATGAAGCCAAACCTGCTTTCTTCAGATAAGGTCGAATAGAACCAAATAATAAATCTCCTGTTTTTACCGAAAACAAATTTGTTTCGAAATTATTGCTTGAACTAGTTTCAACAATTGCGATTGAGTTCGTCGGCATATTACTCAAATCATAGGTTTTAACGTCCTCTTCGTAGTTAAAATCTCTATTAACCTTTTCTAATATATTGACAAGCTTAATCGCCGTCCACCCTTCTGGAATTTCCCTTTTTAATTTTTCATTATAAACCATTTTGCCACCTGATGATTTATAAGGTTTTCCTTTATCATTTGGAAATTCAAATTGTAAAAACCAATAATCATATATTGTTCTCATCGTTGTCTCAAGAACAGTATTGATTTTGTTATTAATTTCGATTTTTCGATCTATACTACCTAAGCATTTCGCAATTTCTCTTTGGATGTTAATATCATCTACAATATCAACTTGGTAATCTTCCAGTTGTGGTACAGTGATTTGCGATTGAACAGAACCAATCCCTCTAAATGGTTTAAGCTTTAACAAATAATATAAATATTGAGTATCCAATATATTTTCATCATTAGGAATTACTGAAATTAAACGAATTATCGGCACGTAAGGCGTTGTTCTATAATGTGGAAAACCACAAGATCCTCTCGCAGTAATAGTAACGCTTTTTTGAGTAATTTTAGCTTCATCGGTATATCCGACGATTCCTTTATTATCTGAGCTATTAGCAATCACAGGAATATTTAATTCATTAGTTTTACTTTCAGAAAAATTTATTGGTTTATCTCCACCCGCACTAATCTCACAATAATCTCCAAGTCTAATTTTCTTCATATTCAATTCCCTCAAATTGACTTAAAATTTTATTTTCTAAATCTTTCCCTTCTGTAAATAATTTTGATAAGTTAGATTTGTATGTGTTCATCTTCGTTTTGAATTCTTCGTTTGTTAATTCTATATACTCAATTTTGACTTCAAAATATTGTCCTGCATTAAGTGAATACTTTCTTTTTTTTATTTGATCATGTGTAATAGATACAGAAAAATCATCTTCCTCTATATGTTTCTCGAAAATATTAACAATTTTCTTCAATTCTTCCTTAGATAAAACAGTTCTTTGATTATCACCAACTCTAACTTTTGCTCCTAATTTAGATGCATCCATTAATAAAACTTTGTCATTTTTATTAGATTTGTCTATAAATAAGACAGACACATTTGTGCCGGTATTAGCGAAAATCTTTGGTGGCATAGAAATGACTCCGCGAAGCCATTTTTGGTCAATTATTTCTTTTTTTATTTTATTTTCTATCCCCGTTAGAGTAGTAAGAAACCCTGTAGGTACCACAATCGCGGCTTTTCCGTCATCTTTTAACGAATATAAAATGTGTTGAATAAAACAAAGATAAATTGCCATCTTTTCCTTTTTCTTAGTTATTTTTGGAACACCTGCAAAAAATCTTGAAGTGTTTTCCCATTTTGTCTTTATTCTATCTCTAGTAGATGAAAAATCTGTTTTAAATGGTGGATTAGAAGTAATATAATCAAACTTTTTAAGCCCTGATGAATCATCTCCTTTTATTACAAAATGAGCAGGCGTTTCTAGTGTATCACCTTCAATTACATTTTCTAGTGATTCTTTCAATCCATTTAATAGCATATTAATTCTCAAAAATCTTGAAGACTTTTGAGAAATATCTTGAGTATAAACTCTTGCCTTATTTCCAAATTTTCCCTTACCTAACTCATGTGCTAAATGAAGAATTAAAGAACCGGATCCAGCAGAAGGATCATATATTTCGTAAATTTTGTCTTCAACAGGAGACATATTAACTAAAATTTTACCTATAGCTGCGGAAAGAGCTTGCGGAGTAAAATATTCAGCATAAGTTCCACTAGCTACATTATAGTTTTGAATTAAGTATTCAAAAATCGTGCTAAAAAAGTCATAGTTACCTTCAATAGTTTCTCCAAAATCAAATCTATCTCTTGTAATATATGAAAAAATGTTTCTTGCAAACGCATTTCTTTTAGTTGTTTCCACTTTATCAGTTATTTCAGTAAATAAAGGTTTTTTCTCACCACCAGCAGTTTCTATGCTGAAAGATTGATTTTCTTTATAGTTTGAAATTCTTATAAGTGTGTCATCAAATCGTCTATAGAAATTATCTTCTTTAATATATTGCACTAAATAATCAATTGTATCTTCGTATTTAAAAGCAACATCTTGAGGATATGCGTCATAAAAAGCCTCAAGCATATGCTCTTCATTTTTAATAACCGAGTCGTAATTCAATTTTGTATCTTTACAAAACTTTTTTAAATTTGCAATAAATTTGTCATTTAAAAACTTATAAAGAAAAACTGTTGTAACAACAACTTCTTCATGAGCTGTGTTTGATAATCCATTCGTTGAACATAATCCTTGTAAGTCATCAATAATAGATTTAATATTTTTTTCTAGTTCTACATAATTAGCCATATTTACCTCCTTTTATATGCTTTATTTATAAAGCATTAAATTCACATATAACATTCCTAGTATTTTGTCATAGTGATCTTTGATTTTTTTAAACATTTCTTCTTTAACCAATATAATAGTAACTTTGGATTTTGTTGTATCAATAAACCCTTTTTTGCCTTGAACAACCAACGACTCATCGTAAATTGTATCTTTAATATTTTCAAATACAATTTTTAAAAACTTTTCAATATCTGAATTATTTATATTTGTTTCACTAATCGCATCGCCTAATGTTTTTACAAAAGCAAAACTACCACCATAAGCTTGAGATAATCTTTCATTCTCTGCATTAATACTTCTAGCTTCTTCTAATGCATTCCTTAATTCATCAGATAATTCATCAATATTGTCATAGTCAAACACTTGAAGTTTGGCAAATATTTCTTTAAGTAGTTCATCAAGCTTTTGAATCTTAATATCTTTTTTGTTTTTATTTTTTTGAATTTCCATTTGTAACTCAACAATTATCTCTTTAATAACTTCAAAATCTTCATCTTTTGGCATAAATTTACTTAAGTCGAGAATCAAAATTTTAGTTTTAATAAACTCATAAATAACTTTGATTACTTCTTCATTGTTCATAATATCAAGCATATCAATAGCTCTACTTGATAAGTTTATAAACGAAATTCTATCATTGACTGTTTTTAAATATTTATTTACTTTATCTTCATCAATTAATTTTAAATATTTGTCGGCTCTAGAAAGCTTAAATTCGATGGAACAATTTTTCACGCCAGTTAGTAGTTTACGAATTTTAATTAAGGTATCTTTATTAAAGTTTTGAATT
>DUOT01000070.1 GCA_012838705.1 Acholeplasmataceae bacterium | reverse complement strand
CTTTAGAAATTCCAATTCTAACTCTTTTGATATCTGTTGTTTTTAGATAATCAATAATAGACTGCATACCTTTATGGCCACCACTTGAGCCTGCAGGTTTTATTTTCATTTGTGCCACATCTAAATCTAAATCATCATATATAACTAATATATTTTCGATTGGTATTTTATAAAAATTACGACATGCTAAGACTGCTTCACCACTATTATTCATATATGTTTGTGGCTTTATGAGAATTATTTTTTCACCATCTATATTAAATTCACATATCTTGCTTCTCTTGGCTTTATCAAGTTTGAATTTTACTTTAAATGCATCACTAACTTTATCTACAAACATAAAACCTGTATTATGTCTTGTATTATTATATCTTCTTCCGGGATTTCCTAAGCCAACTACTAATTTCATAATAATCCTTTCATTTCCTTATAACTCTCAACAACATTTTCAAGCAAAGATGCTATTGTCATTGGTCCAACACCACCAGGTACTGGAGTAATATATGATGCAACATCCTTAAGTGATTCGAAATCACAATCGCCAACAACTTTTCCTTCAACACGCGATATTCCAACGTCAACAATAATTGCACCTGGCTTAACCATCTTACTTGTTATAAAGTTAGGAATACCAACACAACTTGCAATTAAATCATAATTTAAAGTTTCTTTTTCTAAGTCTTTTGTTTTTGAATGAGCAATTGTTACTGTTGCATTTTTATCAAGTAATAGTAAAGCTAAAGGTTTTCCTACTAAATTACTACGACCAATAACTAATGCTTTTTTCCCTTCAAGATTGATATTATAATGGTCTAATAAAGTAATAACTCCTTTTGGTGTTGCAGGAATTAATGTTTTTTGTCTATTTGCAAGTTTTCCTTGGTTAATAACAGTTAGTCCATCAACATCTTTTTGGGAGTCAATACTATTTATTATTTTATTAGCATTTAAATGCTTAGGTAATGGAAGTTGTACTATTAAACCATGAAAGCTTTCATCATTGTTTACATTGTTAATTAAATTTAGTAACTCATCTTCAGTAATATTTTCATCAAGTTTTATAACTTCACAATTAATTCCGACTTCATCACATGCTCTTTGCTTATGACGAACATATATTTTACTAGCACTATTATTACCAACAAGAACAACAACAAGAGTTATTTTATCATTTAATCTCTTGACTTCTTCTTTTAAATTTTTGCGAATTACCGCACTTATTTTTTTTCCATCTAAAATCATCGCAATACCT
The DNA here is from genome assembly GCA_012838705.1 of Acholeplasmataceae bacterium. Taxonomy (GTDB): domain Bacteria; phylum Bacillota_I; class Bacilli_A; order ML615J-28; family CAG-698; genus DUOT01. The sequence continues at coordinate 28,856 of DUOT01000070.1, read as the reverse complement.
CACATTAACCCATAAATTTCATAATTCTCATCTAATCCAATTTGTAATGCTAGTGGCTTTTCATTTAAACCAGGCATTGTCATTATTTTTCCCGTTAAGCAAATAACAAATTTACAACCAGTTGCAATACGTACTTCTTTAATCGTAATTGAAAAGTCTTTTGGTCTTCCGATGATTTTCGGATTATCAGTTAGTGAGTTTGGCGTCTTCGCTACACATACATAGAAATTTGGATACTTTTTGTCGATGTCAATTAGCTGTTCTTTAATCCCAGGAGCAAAGACTACTGATGTTGCTCCATATACATTATATGCGATTTTGTCAATTTTTTCAAGTAATGTATCCTGCAAATTGTATATCGGCTCATATTTACTATCATCCAAATTCTTTAATACTTCCTCAGCTAAAGCGATGCCACCTTCGCTTCCTTTTTCATATACTTCACTTAAAGCAATTGGGAAACCTTTTTCTTTTGCCCATTTTTTAAGATACTCTATTTCATCATCATGATCATTAGGAAACTTATTTAAGGCAATAACTGATTTTACCTTTGAAAGACTTATAATTTCTAAATGTTTTTCTAAATTTTCTATTCCTTTACTTAAAGCATCTAAGTTCTTTACATTTAAATCCTGTGCTCCACCATGATATTTTAATGCTCTTAATGTTGCTACTATTACAACTAAATTAGGGTTTAATTTTGCCTCTTGGCATTTAATATCTAAAAACTTTTCAGCACCTAAATCAGCACCAAATCCAGCTTCTGTAACTACATAATCACTTAATTTTAAAGCAAGTTTAGTAGCAAGAATTGAATTGCAACCATGTGCAATATTTGCAAATGGGCCACCATGAATTATCATTAAATTATTTTCTAATGTTTGAATTAAATTTGGTTTAATTGCATCCTTTAAAATAACAAGCAAAGCTCCTGTTATTCCTAGGTCTTTAATATATATTGGCATATTTTCATAAGTATATGCAACTAAAGTATTATCCAATCGTGACTTTAAATCGTCAACTGATGTCGCAAGACATAACATTGCCATAACTTCACTAGCTGCAGTTATATTAAAGTAATCATATCGTTTTGTTTCTTTTTTACTATTTAATCCAATTTCAATTTTTCGAAGTGCCCTATCATTTAGATCTATACATCTTCTCCAAACAATTTTGTTTGGATTAATATTTAACTTATTACCATAATATAAATGATTATCTATAACTGCACTAATTAAATTATTTGCTGTTGTGATAGCATGGAAATCACCAGTGAAATGAAGATTCAAATCTTCCATTGGAGCCACTTGTGCATGACCACCACCAGCAGCACCTCCTTTAACGCCAAAAACAGGGCCCAATGACGGTTCCCTAAGTGCCCCTACACATTTTTTTCCGATTTTATTTAAGCTATCAACAAGCCCTATTGCAGTTGTTGATTTCCCTTCTCCTGCCGGTGTTGGCGTAATTGCAGATACTAAAATAAGTTTACCATCAGGAGCATTTTCTAACCTTTTGAGTATTTTTAAATCAACCTTTGCTTGATAATTACCATATGGAATTATCTCATCATCATGAATATCAAATAACTTTGCTAATTCACTAATTTTCTTTTTATTAGCTTTTCTACTAATTGTTATATCTTCCATTTTTTACACAACCCCTTAATCATTATACATTAGAATCAATAAAAAAACTATTTGTTTTTTTAATATTTTTAGGTATAATATATATTGACGCTCCCATAGGTCAAAGGTAGACCGCAGCAATGGTAATGCTGAAATCGAAGTTCGATTCTTCGTGGGAGCACCATTATCGTGTTTATAAACACGATTTTTTTTGCATATTCAATATATCACAACTTCCTTTTTTATGCAATAAAAAATAAAAACCCGAATACTCGGGTTAATTTACACCTATTTTTTCTAATTTGAGTTCCTTATTTTCATATGTTAATAAATATTTATAATTTAATTCCAACTGGCCTTGAAGTATATAGATTGCAAGGGTTGTTTCAATATTCTTTTCAATAAATCGTTTTAATGGCCTTGCTCCGAATTCATATGAATAACTTGAATCTAATACATAATCACTTATGCGATCACTAAACTCAATATCATATCCTTCTTTCTCAAGTCGATCTTTAACTTGATTAAGCATCTTACGAACAATTTTATATTGAGTTTCCTTTGCTAATGGTTTAAAGATAACAATTTCATCAATACGATTTAGAAACTCAGGTCTAAACTTAAGCTTTAATAATTCATGAACCTTATCCTCGCCTTCTCCTTCAAGTAAATATTCACTACCAAGATTTGATGTCATAATAATAATTGTGTTCTTAAAATCTATTAACCGACCTTGCGAATCAGTTAAGCGCCCTTCATCTAATATTTGCAGTAGAATATTAAAGACATCAGGATGAGCTTTTTCAATTTCATCAAATAAGACAATCGAGTATGGACTACGACGAACCTTTTCCGTTAACTGTCCCCCTTCTTCATATCCGACATATCCTGGAGGTGCACCAATTAGTCTACTAACACTAAACCTTTCCATATACTCACTCATATCGATACGAACTATGTGTGTTTCACTATCAAATAAAGCATCAGCTAAACTTCGAGCAACTTCTGTTTTCCCAACTCCAGTAGGACCTAAAAACATAAATGAACCAATTGGTTTGTTTTCATCTTTAATTCCTGCTCTTTGTCTTATGATTGCATTACTTACTAGTGTTATTGCTTCATCTTGACCAATAACTCTTTTCGCAAGTATATCTTTTAATCCTAATACTTTTTCACGATCGCCTTTCATTATTTTCGATACTGGAATATTAGTATTTTTAGATATAATTTTTGAAACTACTTCACTAGTAACAACTTCTGATAATAGTGAATCCTCTCTTTCCATTTTTTCATATTCACTAATTTTCTTTTCTAAAGTAGGAATTGTACTATATTTTAATTCACTAGCAACATTATAATCGCCTTTGCTTAATGCATTATCTAAAGCAAACTTTTTTTCTTCCAATTCCTTCTTTAATTGTTTTATTGTATTTATCATTTCTTTTTCTTGTTGCCACTTAGCAACCATATGTTTTTCTTCTTCTTTTAGAGTATTAAGTTCTTCTTTTAAATTTTCTAAACGTTCTTTACTTGCAGGATCTTTTTCTTTAGATAGTGCAGATTTTTCAATTTCTAATTGCGCAATTTTTCTCGTTATTTCATCTAACTCTGCAGGCATTGAATCAATTTCAACTCTAATTGATGAACAAGCTTCGTCAATTAAATCTATTGCTTTATCAGGTAAATAACGATCTGTAATATAACGATTAGAAAGTACAGCAGCACTAACTAAAGCATTATCTGTAATTCTTACTCCATGATGGGCTTCATATCGTTCTTTTAATCCTCTTAAAATACTGATCGTATCTTCAACTGTCGGTTCAGTAACTAAGACTTTTTGAAATCTTCTTTCTAATGCTCTATCTTTTTCAATATAGTTACGATATTCATTTAATGTTGTTGCACCGATACATAATATTTCACCACGAGCTAGCATTGGCTTAAGCATATTACCAGCATCAAGTGCACCATCGCTTCGACCTGCACCAACAATTAAATGCAGTTCATCAATAAATAATATTATTTGACCATTACTTTCTTTAATTTTATTTAATACTGCTTTTAAACGTTCTTCAAATTCACCACGATATTTAGCTCCAGCAACTAATGCACCCATATCAAGTTCATATATAATTTTATTTTTCAATGTTAATGGAACATCATCCTTTACAATTCTTATCGCTAAGCCTTCAAGAATTGCAGTTTTACCAACTCCAGGTTCACCAATTAACACAACGTTATTTTTTGTTTTTCTTGCAAGAACTTGAATTATTTTTCTTATTTCTTCATCACGGCCAATGACAGGATCGATATTACCTTCTTTTACTTCTTTGGTAATATCGCGCCCAAACTTTTTTAAAATATCTTTATCTTGACTATAATCAATTGGCATTTGCATAACATCAACCTCCATTAGCACTCTATACCATTGAGTGCTAATTATATTATACAACTTTTCTTTTTTCTGTCAAGTATTATTCCCTGAAAAAAAGTAGATAAACAAATTATCTATCTAGGTTACTACTAAATTGAATATTAGATTTTTATATGATATAATATTTTAAAAGATAATTAACAAAAAATACTTTGATAATTCTATCTGAAGGAACAGATAAATGGATGATGAGGTTTTGGGTTTTGCTAAAATTGATTGGGAAAAATCAGAAAAAATAAGCCAAGAAATAGGTTTTGAATATACTCTTGAGGATGCAAGAAAATATAGAGAGATAATTCAAAAAGATAATATTATAGAAGAAAAACAATTTGTTGAAGATTATGAAAATAAAATTATCCAATTTAGAATGAAATATTATAATCGTTCAAAAGAAGAGGCTATGAAATCGCTTGAAGAATAAAAAGAAATGATTAAAAATGCACAACTTTGAACTTGATTTTTATTGCTTTAAGGAGATGATATAATGGATGATGGGATTGTTGATTTCGATGTCATTGACAATGCAAAATTACCGAAACATAAATATTCGGCCAAGGAAATGGGAAGATATTATAACTTGCTTGCCAAATCATTTAATGAAATGACTCAAGATGAACTCGAATTTATCAAGGATATGGAAAAAGAGACAATAAGATATTGGCAAGAATATAAGAATTGGTCATATGATAAAGCTCATAAATATGTTTTAGATAATAGAAACAGGATCATTAGAGAACATAAACTTTCTTGAAAACTTTTGTCACTATGCTATTATCATTGGTGTTGATAATTTATTAAATTGATAATAAGCATTTCATTCTTTTCATATCCCTATATTTATATAAAAAGTGTTGACAAAATTTTATTGTCAACACTTTTAAATATCTATTTGTTTTTTATACACGCTTCTACAAACCCCATAAATAATGGATGTGGTCTTGTCGGTCTTGACAAAAACTCGGGATGAAATTGACACCCAATAAACCATGGATGATTTTTTAGTTCTATCGTTTCTACAATCCCCGAATCTGGATTAACTCCCGATATTACTAAATCAGTATTTTCATATATATTTAAATACTCATTATTAAATTCATATCGATGACGATGACGTTCATTAATTATATCTTGTTTATATAAAGACTTAATTTTTGTTCCGTCTTTAAGTTTGCAAGGGAATAGACCAAGTCTCATCGGTGATTCCATACCCTTTTTACTATATTTTAAATCTATAATTGGCATTGATGTTGTTTCATCAAATTCACGAGAACTTGCATCTTTATACCCTAACGCATTACGTGTATATTCAATTAAAGCAAGTTGCATTCCTAAGCATATGCCAAAGTACGGAATTCCTCTTTCTCTTGCATATTTAATCGCATTAATCTTGCCCTCAATAGCTCTTTCACCAAAGCCACCAGGTACTAAAATACCATTGTGATCTGCAAGAATATCTATATTTTCCTTATCGATTTTTTCCGCATCAATAAACTCTATTTTCACATTCACACCAAGATGAATTCCTGCATGCTTAAGCGATTCAATGATTGATAAATATGCATCTTGAAGTGCTACATATTTGCCAACAATTGCAACTTTTATTTCACCCTCTTGCTTATTTACTTTATCAAGCATTTCTAGCCACTCACGTAAATCTAACTCTTTTGCATCTATATTAAAATGTTTTACAACATATTGATCAAGTTTTTGATTAGCAAGTTTTAAAGGAATTTCATATAAATTTTTTGCATCTCTCGCTTCAATTACTGCATCGATACTTACATCACAAAAAAGTGCAATTTTTTCTTTATCAACTTTTGATATCGGCTTTTCAGAACGCAAAATAATAATATCAGGATTTATTCCTAATGATCGTAATTCTTTAACACTATGTTGAGTTGGCTTTGTTTTTATTTCTTTTGATGCTTCTAAATATGGTACTAGAGTATTATGAATATAAAGTGTATTACTTACTCCTAACTCACGTCTTACTTGTCTTATTGCTTCTAAAAACGGTAATGATTCAATATCACCAACAGTTCCTCCAACTTCAGTAATAACAATATCTGCACCACTATATTTTGCTGCATCATATACAGCTTCTTTTATTTCATTAGTAATATGAGGTATTACTTGAACTGTCTTTCCACCGTATTCACCTCGACGTTCTTTTTCAATGACTTTCAAATATATTTTCCCTGTTGTAACACTAGAATATTTACTTAAGTTTTCATCAATAAATCTTTCGTAATGTCCTAAATCTAGATCTGTTTCCGCTCCATCGTCAGTAACAAATACTTCACCATGCTGAAGAGGGGACATATTGCCCGGATCAACATTAATATAAGGATCAAACTTTTGCATGAAAACTTTTAATCCTCTACTTTTTAAAAGTCTACCTAAACTTGAAGCATTGATTCCTTTTCCCAAACTGGATACTACTCCACCTGTTACAAAGATAAATTTCGCCATTATTACACTCCTTGCATAAAAATAAAAAGTCCTCTTCATTTCAAGAGAACTTTAGGGCTCTTTATTATTATACCAAATTTTTTGTTTTTTTCAAGAATTATTTTAATTTTATTACCATTTAGTTTTTAAGTTCCTCGGTTCATTACCGTGTCTTCTTTTATCTTCATACATTGCTGAATCGGCTTTATTTAAAACCTCTTCAAATGTTTCACCATCTTGTGGATATAAAGCAACACCTAAACTAAATTTGATTTTGATATATTGATCACAAATCTTCAGTGGTTCATTAAACTTTTTATATATTCTCTTCACAAGCTTTTCAATTCTTTTCGCATCATTAAATGAAGTTGCTATAACAAATTCATCTCCACCAAAACGGAACATATGACTTGATGATGGTAATACTTCTTGAACTCCGCGCACAAATACTCTTAAGTATTCATCACCATAACTATGGTTATATAAGTCGTTAGTTTGTTTCAACCCATCTAAATCAATAAAGATTATAGAGCCTTCGTTTTTAAGCGCAAAAAGTTGTAATGATTTTTTTCGAAGAACATTACGGTTTAAACAACCCGTCAATTGATCGACTTCATATCGTTTTTGAATTTCATCATAGCATTTACGAGTTTCAAATAATTGAATTGTATTTAATATCCCATCACGTAAATTTTCTTCAAGACTATTTTGGTATTCATTATATTCTTTATTTAAAATTTCAAGTGTTTGCAAATACTTTTCTTTATCTATCTTTTTATAACATTTGCATAAGGCTGTATACATTTGTATTCTATATTTTACTTCAGTTTCCGCATCAATCATTGCTTTTAATCTTTTAATTGCAATATGATATTTTTCATAATTAATAAATGTATTTATAATTCTTAAATGCGCTTCTAGAGCATTAAAAGTTTTAAGTTCTGTATTACTGTCATATTTAGATACAAAATCTAAATAATGACTCATTACATCTTGATAGTCACTATCAGTTTTTGCTTGATAATTTGAGTATAAAATATCTACTAGTTCATATAAATAAATTACCTTTTCAGGATATTTAGTATGTCTTTTACTTAAAACTAAATCATGCATTCCTTCAAAACTAATTTTAAAAAACTCATCATCTTCTGTCTCGTCAGCAATTATAGCATTATTATAAAAATAGATTGCAGCATTGTATCCATCTATTTCTTGAAAATATGGATTAGTTAATCTTCGTTCTGCTAGTTTTCGATATTCATAGTAAATTTTATTTTCACCATAAATAACAAGTAAAAAACCATCAAAATTATAATCAAGTTTATGATTGTCTAATTGTAAGTTTTTATATTCATAGTATAGAGTTATAGCTTGATTAAATTGTCCTTTTTTTACATAATCAGCAGCCATAATGCAATATATATTAGCTAAAAGGTCAGTTTTATTGGTTTTCGGAATTAGGTTCTTTAGTGATTTTAATATCATATCGCTGACAACATGATTAAACTCATTATGTGCTACCAAATATAAATCATAGTGCCCTTGTACAGCCGTTTCGACATCACATGTGTTTAAATATGCGATAGCGTTTTCAGCTTGTGGTACCATAATATGTTTTGCTTTTAATAAAATTGCAAATTGCTCTTTTGTCATACACCCCACCCCGATATAATTTTACCTATATAAAAAGGGAAAATTGTCGAAAAAGATATTATATTAAACGAAATTCAAAATAAGATTACATTAATTTTACAGTAAAATTACTTTATTTGCAAGTCTTTTAAGGAAATTAATAAAAACCTATCGTTCGATAGGTTATTCTTCTTCGTCTTCTTCATCAATTTCTTCGTCTAAATCGTCTATATGTTCTAAGCCTTCTAAGACTTTATCAAGATCATCATCTTCATCTTCTTCATCATCTAAAATAAGTCCATCTTCATCATCATCTTCATCTAAAATGATTACGCCTTCATCATCGTCGTCAATTAATAAATCGTCATCATCATCAATATTTTTTAATTCTTCTTCGATGTCATCTTCTTCCTCGTCTTCATCTTCATCTTTAACTTTTTCGTCATCAAAATCATCTTTTAATTCGTTTTTAATTACATCTTCATCATCTTCATATAAATCTTCTAAATACACTCCGTCTTTATCTAATAATGTTGATGGTTGACGACCTTTTAAATCCCATAATTTATATCCGTTCTTATCTTCACCACAACAAATAAACTCTCCACTTAGCATAAAATCTAGTTGAAATTGAGCTTTAAGTTTGTCCAAATTTTCGTGGTCACGAATTCCTTTAGCTTGAAATACTTCATTTGTTATATATATCATATTTTTAGGTTTCTTTTTGCTTCTCATTAATCGAACAGCAATTTCAACTAATGATTCATTATTATTAGTCATAATCATTCCTCCAATCGTATTTTATCTTAAATTTAATTCAATTGCAATAATAATTTATAATAAAAAGAATATTATTAAAACTATTGCCCCTGGAATTCGAAAGATAGTTACAATTAACAAAGTCCATATATTTAATGGAATATTTATTTCGAAAAAACTTCCTATTAAATTAACACTAAAAATAATTATAAGAGCAATAATTAATGATTTAAAAAGCCATTTAATTAAATTCTTCATGTCCACACCTCATAATATTATATGAAGTGACTATAAATTTATGATTTTTTCTAAAGCCTTATGATCTGTTCTATCTACTGTAAGTGGTGATATTGATATATAGTTATTATATATAGCTGTTACATCACTATTAATTAACTTTTCATCTTTATATAACTGTGGCGTACCTCTTTGGTATAATAATTCATTTTCTAATTCAAAGATTGTATCATAATGCATATTACCTTGATGAGTAATTTTTATTCCTTTAGGATTTTCAGGAATATTAATATTATATAAATTACAAAAATCAAGTAATTTGTTTTTAAAAATAAATTCCATTATTTCATCAAGTTTTTCTACACCTGATAAATCATTACGTTTTGTTGAAAAGGCAAGACCTTTATGTCCAGTAAAAACTGCTTCGCTTGCTCCAGCAACAGTACCTGAGTACATAATATCTTCACCAAGATTATATCCATTATTTATCCCTGAAAATACAATATCATATTTTTCATCTAAATAGTACTTAGCAAAACGAACACAATCTGCTGGTGTTGAATCAATTAGATATGTATCTACTCCAGGAATTAAATCATCTAATTTTTCAAAGAATAAACCAACGCGAACATTAATTGCATGGCTTTTCCCTGATTGTTCAACTTTAGGAGCGACAACAGTTACTTTACCATATTTTAATGCTTTTTCCGCAAGCAATTTAAGTCCTAAAGAATTAATACCATCATCATTCGTTACTAATATATTCATACTTTATCTCCTTCTTGTGCTTTGAAACTTTCTAATAATTTGTCTGCTTCATAAATTAATTTTTTCATTTCTTTTTTATTTCTTACGCTTGCTCCACTAGCTTGCGCATGTCCTCCACCATTAAATTTCTGAGCCACTTCTACAATACTCAAATATCGAGAACGAAGTCTTACCCTAATTCCTTCTCCAGCCTCAATAAATAGTATCCATATTAAACTACCTTTAATATTATCGAGTGCACTTACAAGTGATGAAGCATCACTATGTGCTACCTTAAATCTATTTCGTAATCTTTTCGAAATATATATATAGCTTACACCATTTTTTGTTGTTTTAAAATGACGTAAAACATATCCTTGAAGTTTTAATATGTTCTTTTCACGAACATATAAATTAACAAATAATTCTTCAGTATCAATTCCATAGTCAAGTATATCTCCAGCTAAGCGCAGAGAATTCCCATCTACTGAGCTATATCTGAATCTTCCTGTGTCGGTTATTGTTCCGACATATAAAGCCTTAGCCCCTTCCTTTGTCATTTTTAATTCATTTTCAAAAGTTTTAAAAAAGTCCATGATAAGAAGGGTTGTGGAAGGGTAGTCCTCGCGAACATAATTTATATTTCCATATGGATCTGTTTCAATATGGTGATCAATTTTAATTATTTCCTTTCCTAATTTATAATTTTCTCCACTAATGCGATCACCAGTCGATGTATCAACAACAATTACTAAGGCATTTTCATATTCTTCCTCATTTACTTCATCTTCAGAACCTAAAAAATCTAAATAATCAGCTTGGTCATTTCCTTTTACGCTATAAACTTTTTTCTCTGGAAAAGAAGTTCTTAAAATATCACGCAGCCCAAAGGAACTCCCAATACAGTCACCATCAGGACGAACGTGACGATGAATCATAATTGTATCATATGCTTTAATTTTATCAAGAATTTGTTTTTTAATTTCTATATAATTATTCATGTTTTTTCTCCATTATTTTTTGTAATGTTTCAAGCATCTTTTCTGCTACAGAAAAATTAGCAAGTGTTGCTCCACTAGCAAATTTATGTCCACCACCGCCAAAATCTTGAGCAACTTTGCTTACATCATATTTACTTGATCTTATTTCAGCCAATACTTCACCTGTCTCTTTTTCAGTAAAATTAACCCAAATATCAATATTTTCAATTCCCCCCATAACTCCAACCATACCTCGGGAAATTGTAAACAAATCAAAACTAGATTCTAATACTTCTTTATATGTATTTACCATGTATGCAAGATTACCTTTTACTTTAAATTTATCAACCATTTTTGCTCTTAGCTTTACATACTGTAGTTTTTCTACATACAACTTATCATATACTTCATTAATATCAAATCCATATTCTAGTAGCTTAGCTGTAATATAAAAAGTATTAGCATCGACACCATGATATCGAAATCTACCACTGTCAGTTACTATACCAGTAAATAAAGCCTTAGCACCAGAAGAACTTAATTTCAAGTTTTCAGAAAGTACCATCTCCGCAATTATAAGTGCGGTGCTAATTTTATTTTCTAATACTAAATTTATATTACCATATGGATATCCTGACTTATGGTGATCGATTTTAATGATAAAACTTCCTTTATTAAAACGATCATCATCAATAATATCACTAGTACTAGTATCTAAGACAATAACTAATGAATCATTATAATCGCTATCTAATACTATATCCATTTCTCCAAGAAAAGAAAACTGTTTATTTTCCTTTCCCGTAATTAATACTTTTTTATTTGGATAAGTATTAATAATTGCATCTTTTAATCCTATTTGGCTACCTAAAGCATCGCCATCAGGATTTATATGTCTGTGAATTATAATTTTATCATATTGATTTATTTTTTCAATAATTTCTTTATACATTTACTCTCCTTTTACATTATCCTACTAACATTATTTTCTTTTCGTAATTTGATAATTGCATCTGTGATATTGTCAAAGGTATCATCATGACTAATAACAAATAATTGCGATAAGCTTGAAGCAACATCTAATACAATATCTGCAATTTTTTCTCTCCTTTTAATATCTAAATTAATCGTCGGTTCATCAAGGAAATATATATCTAAACCAGATAAGTGCTTAAGCATTGATAGTCTAATAGCTAGAGCACAACTCATTTGTTCTCCACCAGATAATTGATCCATAGTTTTATAACTATTTGCATTTTCTTTTAATCTTACTTCATAATCTTCAGTAATTTCTAAAGTGACATTTTCACTTGCTATTTTTTGATATATTAATGTAGAAGCATGTGATATATATTCACGATATCTTTCTGATAATTTTTGTGGGAGGTTATTATATATCGTTCTAGCTTGCTTTAGAAACTCAATTACTTTTAAATATTTCTCAAGTTCTTTTTGTTTTATTTCTTTAATATTGATTAAGTTTTCTAAATATTTTATTTCTTTTTCTTCTTCATCTTTTTGAAGATTTTTTTCATTTATTGATGACTTTAGAAAACTAATGTCTTTAATTAAATTGTTTTCTTTATTTTTTAATAACATATAGTTTTCTTCTGAATAATTTGTTAATAGTTTTTCCTTGTTTTCTTTTAATTCATTTAATTCCTTAATCACACTATTTTTAAAATTTGATAACTCTTTTATTTTGTTTTCAATACTATTCTTTTCTTTTGCTTTATTTATATTTTCTAAATATAAGTTTTTCTTTTCTTCTAAACTTATATTTATTTGTTTTAATGAATCAAGTTCTTCCTTCACATTATTTTCCTTTGCTTCTTCCTCTGCTTTAATTATTTTTTCATTTAGATTATAACTATAATCATCTATTTCTTTTATTCTCGCATTACAATGGAACACTGTTTTCTTTATTTCACTAATAGTATTTTCATACTCTTTAAATTGCTTGTCTTTAGTTTGGATTGTAAATTGTAAAGTATCTATTTTTGTTCTTAATTCAAGTAAATTCTCTTTTTCTTCATTTACTTTAGCTTCTAAGTCTGTTATATTTTTTTCTTCCTCTTTTAACTTATTTTCATAAATAATTATTTTTTCATCGATGCTTATATTTTCTTGCTCTATCATGCTTGATATTATACGATCAATTTCTAATATTACGCTTTTGTTTTTCTTACTTTCTTCTAACTTTTGTTTTACAATTATTATTTGTTCATTTATATTTTCCTTTACAAAATCCGATAAATTATTGATTTCATTTTCGATATCATTATATTTTTGATTAAGTTTAATAATTTCATTATTAAAATAATCATTTAATGACATTTCACCAATGTTTTTACACTTTGTATTAAAGAACGGACAATTCCCATCAACTGATATTTGTGAGTTCTTAATTGCTTCTTTTAGATTAGCTTCGATAATTGCTTTTTCTTTTTCTAAAATTTCAATTCTACTTTTTATTTTATCATATTCTTTTAATCTTTCTGAAAGTTCATCTAGTTTGTTTTGATATATAGATTCATCTACATATTCGATACTATTAAGTTTAATTTTTATTGTTTGTAGGTTATTATAACTACTACTAAATAGTTTCTTTCTTTCTATTATATTATTTTGTTTTTCATCTACACTTAACTTAACCTTTTCATATAATTCTTTAGTATTAGTAAGCCTAGTATTTAGTAAAACTAATTCACTATTTAACTTTTGCATTTCTTTTTGAATTGTATTAAGCTCAGTTGTTTTTTCGTTTATACGGTCAATTAAATTCATTTTTTTATTTTTTTGTAAGTTCAGATCATTTTCAAATATTTTAATCCTTTTTTCAGATTCAATAAAGTAATCTAATTTTTTTTCTAATTCCCCAATTAATTTTTGATTTTCTTGATATTTTAAATACCCATCAATATTATCATTTACTATTTTTTCTGCTTTTTGTGATTGGATTAAATTTTCCTTGCTTGCATTTATTTGCTCGGAATAACTTATTATTTTTGAATCTAATAAATTTATTTTATTTGTATGTTCTTCTAATTCTTTTTTTGTTTTTTCTAATTTTTCTTTATTTTCTGAAACATTATTTAATTCAAGTTGCAAATCTTTTTCTTTTTCAAGTAAACTACTTATTACTTTTAATAATTCATCTAACTTTTCCTTTTTTCGATTATAATCCGATGTTTTACCAATGATTTGATCTATTTCTTCTTTTAAATAATAAACTCTTTCATTTTGGATTTTATCATATATTTCTTTAATCCTAAAACCTAATTTCTTATATATATGGAGATTAAATAATCTATCAAAATTTTCTTTTCTTAATGTTGGTGTAAGTAAAAATGCACTAACATATTCCCCTTGTGGGACTGCTATTATTTCAGAAAACATTTGCGAGAAGCTTTTTGTTTTTGTAATTTTTAATACTTTCTTTATAAAACTATATACATCACTAACGCCAGAATATAATTCAGTATTATTTTGTGCGTCTATTATTCTGACAGAACTTCCATTAGTTCTTATTATCCTCTCAACAATATACTCCCTACTATCATTAGCTATAAAGTATACTTTAATCAAACCTCTTCTTTCATTATATCGAAGAAGTGATGTGATATTACCTTTACTATAATTAAAAAGTGCTAAACCGATACTTTCGATAATAGTCGATTTCCCACTGCCATTTAAGCCAAGAATACAATTAATCCCCTCACTTAAATTAATTTCTTCATAAATATAACTTTTAATATTTTCAAGAATTATTTTCTTTATTATCATAACTCTTCCTCTTTAATTAATTCATTTATTATATCGTCATCATCGATATCTTCAGAAAGCATATTATTAATATTTAAAATTAACTCTGTTGTTTTTTCTGGATTTGGATTTTCAGGATAATTTATTTTTATTTCTTCAGTAATTAAATTTGAAATAATAAAATCTAAATCATCTAGAGCATCTTCACTACTTTCTGTTGTTAATAAATTGACATAATTATTTACTTCACATATCAATACTTTTTTCTCATTATTAAAAAAGTCCTCAATTTCTTGTGTTTTAATTAAATAAGGATTAAAACTTGCTTGTCCATATAAGTTAACTTCAAGAATAGAATCTTTATCAATTCTCATATCATTATTTTTTACTATATCATATACATCTTCAGGTGTTTTTGCCTTACTTACATCTATTTTTAAAAATGTTGTTTTTCGAGGGTTTGCAGGAATAAAGTTTACTTCATGATTATTTAGACTATCTACTATTACATGATAAAAACCTTTATCATCTTGATGTGCATCACGCAACCTAATATTTTCTAAAGCACCTGGATTATATGCAAAATCATACGCTTCATAACGAGAATGAATATGTCCTAATGCTAAGTAATTGATTTTATCTTTTAATTTTAATATTACTTCACCTTTTATATCGCCCATATTTTGTCCTACTAAACGATTGACGGCAGCATGAAGCATTAAAATAGTATATTTGTTACTTGGCAAAATAATTTCATTTAAATTTTCGATATACTTTTCTGTTGATCCTCCAAGATAATCAATTCCAATAATCCTAAAGTTTTCTTTTTCTATGATATTTCCTTTTTTTCCATCATAAAAATCAAGTTTTATTTTTCCATCTACAATTTCTGATTTTAAAAGTGATAAATAATTTTGAGAGTGTAAAAAAGAAAGCCAAGACTCCTCATCAACAAAATATGCTTGGTCATGGTTTCCTTCAATTGCTACTATTTCTATGTTATTTGCTTTTGCTGTTTTTAATATTTTTATTGTTCTATCTAATGTTTTAGGATTAATAGAACGCATTTGAAAAAAGTCACCACTAATAAGTATTAATTTAACTCCTTTACTAATCGCATAATCAATAACGCGCTCAAACGCTATAAAAAAATCATTGAAACGAACTTCATTTCGACTAGGGAAACTACCTAGATGAATATCAGCACAATGAATAAACTCAAGCATATTTCCTCTCTCCTTTCTTTTATATTCTAACATACAAACATTAAATTCTATACATAATTATTTATTTTTTTAATATATTTAAATAGGGGGTTTTTATGGCAGTAATAAAGCATAATGAAGAAGAAGTAAAACTTCTTGCACGATTAATGCGAGCAGAAGCAGAAAGTGAAGGTCAACTTGGTATGCTTCTAGTTGGTAATGTTGGCGTCAATCGAGTTCTTGCTCGCTGTTTAGATTTTGTTGATATACGTACAATAACACAAATGGTATTTCAACGTCCAGGTGGATTTGAATCTACACTTTATTCATACTTTTACCAAGCAGCACGTAGTTTGGATATTCGTCTCGCTCGAAGATGCATTAATGGCGAACGTTTTTCACCAGCTGAACGTTCCCTTTGGTTTTACGCTGCTGGAGACGCAGATTGTAGGGCCCAATGGTATGGACAATGGAATACAGGACGATTTAAATCTCATTGTTTTTATGCCCCACTAGAAAGTGAAAATTGTTTTTAGGAGGAGTTTATGAATTATTTCCAACAACCGTTTGTTTATGGACCTAGTTATCCACTTCCACCGCAACCAAGCTTTATCCAATATCCAACATTTCCTGAACAACCACAGGATATGCCACCAGTATTACCAACAACACCACGAAGAACAGAACAGTCATATATCGAAAATATTTTAAGACTAAACTTAGGCAAGGTTGCTACTGTGTATATGAATTTCGAAAATAGTCAATGGGGATCAAAAATTTTTAAAGGAACTCTATTAGCTGCTGGTACTGATCATATCATATTAAAAGACTTAAATTCAGAAGTAAGATATTTTCTTTTAATGATTTATTTAAATTATATTACATTCGAAGGTGAAATTGAATATGAATATCCTTTCCGAAAGAAAGGTGACTAAAATGAAAAACTCTAATATTTGGTATTAGAGTTTTTTGTTGTATTAATAACTATTTTTTTTGATTAGTGCTACGATTTCGACTTTGTTGATTATTTTGATTACGATGTCTTTCATATTGCCCTTCATTATCTAAATTAGGGAAATAACTGTCGTAACCAAATTCATAGTCATAATCTCGATGGCTATGTAATCTTTCTAAGTCGACGTCTGTCATTGTTTTTCTGTTTACATCGGAACCAGTGAAAGTATCATTACCGAACTCATAACTATATTTGTTTTCATTATTTTGTCGTTTCCGAGTTTCAGCATTAACTCCACTTTGTTTGTGCCTGCGTGTGCTTAACTCACTTGCACATTCCAGATTGTTTTTGTTGCGATTGTCTTTTTTCATTTAATTCCTCCAATGTATTATTTATTAATACACTGTTAGTTTTACTTTTTTCTTAAGTTTTATTCTTGGAATTAAAATGCTTTTGTAAATTCATAAGTAATTAATTTATTCATAATTAATCCAATAATAATACTAGTTATTAAGGATAGCAATACTAAAACTGCACCATAATATAATAGAATTTCCCCAATATAGATATATAAAAGTCCAATTACAAAAAGTTGTGTAATGATATGAAGAAATCCACCAACAACACTTATTCCAACACCGGATAATTGATTTTTTAAAAATTTAAATAAAAAATACATTCCAAAAAAACTAATAAGACTTGCACTTCCACCTATTATTATAGCCGTAAAACCACCAATTAATAAATTCCCAATTGTGGCTTTTAATAATACTAAAATTAAGCTTTCTTTAAAACTAAATTTATAAATAGCAAGCAAAATCACAATATTTGCAAGTCCTATTTTTGCTTGTGGTAAATTTGGAAAAGCAATTGTGGATATTTGTTTATCGAAAAAAGAAAGACATATTGCAAGTGCTGCTAATACAGATAAAAGCACTATTCTTTTTGTATTGTTCATATTATCAACCTTCAATATAATTATTATACCATATTACAAATTCCAAAGCAATTTGATTCTTGCTTTTGGAAATGTTTTCTTGTATAATTTTAATAAGAGGTGATAAAGATGTGTGTGTTTTGTAAGATTGTAAAAGGTGAAATTCCTTCATATAAAATTTATGAAAACAAAAACGTATTAGCTTTTTTAGATATATCACAAGTAACTCCTGGACATACTTTAGTTATTCCAAAAAAACATTATGAAAATATTTTTGAACTTGATGAAAAAATTTCAGGAGAACTTTTCAAAGCAACAAATGAGATTGCTAAAAAATTACAAAAAAAATTACAAATTAATGCCTTAAATATTATTAATAATAATGGTCCTTTAGCCGGTCAAGAAGTATTCCATTATCATATTCATTTGCTTCCTCGTTATGAAAATGATAATGTAAAGTTTAACTATCCAAAACATGAATTTGATAAACAAAAACTTGAAGAAATTCATAAAAAAATCCTAGGCAACTAGGATTTTTATAATACCCATAAAGTAAATATAAGCCAACATATATTTGATAAAATGCCAGCGATTGAAAATGCAATAATTAAAGTGCTATATTTTAATCGCTCTTTATTCTTTATTGTTAATAATGCAAATATCAAACTTATAAGGCCTAATACTATACCAGCAATCATTATAATTTCATGAAAAGCAATAAAAACTGTAACTAGTGAAAGTATTGCACAAACAAGAATTGATTGGTTCGTTTTCAATTCATTGTTCTGAGAAACTAACACTTCTTCAATTTTAAGTTCCATCTCGTTTTGCTTTTCTATTATTTCTTCCATTTTTATATCAACTCTCGTTTGACAATAAGGGCAATAGCTAGCCTTATCGTTAATTGATTTTCCGCAATTACGACAATACATTTTTCTCCTCACGATCAATTATTTTTTTAAAGAAATCAACTCCATAACTTAGACTTCTTTTCATTATATGTTCATTACCATTATAAGCATCTTTAATCGCCTTATGCGTGTAATATAATGGTGAAAACCTTATAACACAATCACTTACTTTTGAAAAGTAGTGACGATTAGTTATTTTAGTAACTATATAAGGAACAATATAAACATTTTTAAACACATCAATAATTGCTTTCTTTACAATTCGATAACCACGAGATGTAGTTAATGCAAATTTTGATGGATCTATTATTTTCTCTACACGATAATCGATCTTATACTTATTTAAATATGGTATTAAAATTCTTATAATTTCTGCTGGTATGTCGTGGCTTGCTAAGTTGTATTTCGCCTTTAAGATATACTTATTTCCTGTTTCGATAATTTCTTCAAAGTTAACATGAGTTTTTAACAGTTTTCCGATTTCAATTGCATTATTTTCTAATTCATTTTTTATATGTCTTTTAAAAATATAAGGGTTTAAGTAAATCAATCGATTCATAAAATCCATATCTTTTCCAAAAGCTTTTAATACTCTTTTGTTATATTGATCTATTTCTGTTTTAAATATATCTTTAGTTTCAAGGGCAAATTTTTCTAATATCTTTTTATCTTTCGTTTTTGGAATATGGAAGTTTATCGTCATCTCACCGGTTGCACCAACACCTATTAATGCATGTGTACTTTGTAAGCCGAGAAAACTTGGATCAATTATTCCCGTACCTTCTTTTAAAACTAAAGTAAAGAATTTCCCTCTTCTTAAAAACTCATTAACAATTTGATTATTCCCATTATATTCTTTTGTTTCATCTCTATCAATTACTGCAATTACTAAATTTGTATTTAATGAGCCTTTTAATTCTAGACTTTCTTCAATCGCTTTAAATGTTACATATAAATATGCTTTAGAATCAAATGTTCCTTTACCATATATTTCACCGTTATCTTCATATGCTTTTTCATCATAAGATAGATTATCCATATGAGTTACAATTAAAATATGAGAAACATTTTCCTTTGCATCATATGTAAGACAAATATTACTTCCTATATTTTCAAGTTTAAAACACTTAAAAACTCGGGGGAATAATGTTTTTAGTTTTTTGAAAAACAAAGTCTTTCCTTCTTCTATTTCTGTATTTATTCTAATTAGTGATAGAACCTCTTCCGCATAATCGTTATCACGATCATTTTCTATTAATTTTAGGGTTTTGGGTTTGTGATTTTTATTTATTATTGCGATTAGTAAACTTAGTAATGTAATTAATATAAAAATACATATGATAGCGATTAATGCTATAATAACATACTTCATTACATCCCCCCTTTATTTAATTGTTACATAGATTTTAAATATTCATAAAGTGTTTTTACCATTACTCCACTAGCACCATATGCTTCATTATATGCTGGTTGCGAACGGAAACATGTACCGGCAATATCTAAGTGAACCCATTTAGTTCCTTCCTCTACAAACTCTTCTAAAAATGCTGCAGCACCACTGGCACCCATAGACCTACCTGTAGAGTTTGTTAGATCAGCAACTTTAGAAGAACGAACTTTCTCACGAATATAATCAGTAATTGGAAGTTGCCATAAATGTTCGTTCTCCTTACTTCCAATATTACATATTTTATCAATCATTTCTTGGTCATTTCCAAAAATACCTGTAGTATATTCACCTAGAGCAACAATTACAGCACCAGTTAAAGTAGCAATATCAATAATTTTTTTGCTACCTTTTCTTTGGGCATATGTAATCGCATCAGCAAGTGTTAATCTTCCCTCAGCATCTGTAGAGACTATTTCAATCGTCTTTTTATTCATTGCTGTTACAACATCGTCTGGAAGTAATGCATCTTGACTAATTCTATTATCGGTTGCGCAAATAATTACTTCTAAGTTAACCTTTACATTATTGTTTACGCATGCTTCGAAAATGCCAAGAGCAGTTGCAGCTCCACCCATATCACTTTTCATCGTATTCATTTTTTGTTTTAAGCTATAACCACCAGTATCAAACATTAATCCTTTACCAACGATACTTATTTTTTCAGCATTTTCTTTATCACCATAATATTTTAAATGAATTAATCTAGCATCAATACTTGATCCTTTATTAACACCTAAAAAGGCATTCATACCTAGTTTTTCGATTTTTTCTTTATTTAATACTTCAATTTCAACGCTATCATTTTTTAATGTATTAACAAGTTCCTGTGCATAATTAACTAAATCATTAGTGTTTAAATAATTATAAGGTTTATTAATCAAATCTCTTGTATTATTAATTGCCATCCCTAAATTTACATATTCTTCAATAACGTGATGTAAGTTTTCAGTAAAGTAAAATCCTAATGAAAAATCATCTTGAGTTTTTTTACTTTTAGTTTCATCATAATGATAGTTATAACTTAAAGTCGTAAGAATTAGTTTTTTTAAAACTTCTTCTTTATTTAAGTTATGACAAAAACTATCAAGAACGACTATTAACTCTTTATTTAATTTTTTTGTTATTTTTGATCCTGCTTTTTCTAATTTTTCATAATCATAATTATTTTTATCTCCAAGACCAATTATAAAAAGTGCCTTGTTTTCAAGTTTATCAAATGGATAGATTTTATTAACAGCACCTAAAGATAAATCTAATAAACCATCATTTTTTAAGTCATTCAAATAGTCATTAAGATTCGGATGAATATCAATATTCTCATTAAACGCACCATAAACTAAAGGCGTTTTTCCTTCAATACTAACCTTTGTAATAAATTCCATAGTTTCTCCTTTATTTTATTATATCTGTTCCCATATATGGGATTAATTTTTCTGGAATTGTAATACTACCGTCTTCATTTTGATAATTTTCCAATATCGCAACTAACGTTCTTCCGACAGCTAACCCAGAACCATTTAATGTATGAACATATTCGGGTTTTGCATTTTTATCACGTCTAAAGCGAATATTTCCTCTTCGCGCTTGATAATCTAAAGCATTACTTATACTTCCAATTTCACGATATGTATTTTGAGATGGAATCCATACTTCAATATCATATGTTTTTGCCATTCCAAATCCAATATCACCACTACATAAAACTACAACTCTATAAGGGATGTTTAGAAGTTGTAATACCCTTTCTGAATCAGCAAGCATTGCATCATGTTCCGCAGTAGAAGTTTCTGGTGTCGTAAACTTAATTAATTCGACTTTATTAAATTGATGAGTACGAATTAACCCTCGTGTATCACGTCCAGCACTTCCAGCCTCACTACGAAATGCCATAGTATAACCAACAAAGTATTGTGGTAAATCATCAGCACTTAATATTTCATCTCGATATAAATTTATTGTTGGTACTTCAGCAGTTGGGTTTAAAAACCAATCCGGGTTATTTACAAGTTTAAATGCATCTTCTTCAAATTTAGGAAGTTGTCCTGTTGCAGTCATACTAACGCGATTTACAATATAAGGAGGAATTATTTCTCTATATCCCTTTTCTGCATGTAAATCCATCATAAAATTAATCAATGCTCGTTCTAAACGCGCACCTAAACCTTTATAGACAACAAATCTACTACCAGTAATTTTAGCTGCTCTTGAAAAGTCAAGAATATCAAGTTTTTCCCCTAATTCATAATGAGATTTAGGCTCAAAAGAAAATTTCTTTGGTTCTAGATATTTTTTAATTTCTAAATTATTTTCTTCACTAGTTCCAAAAGGAACATCATCGCTTAATAAGTTTGGAGTATTAAGTAAATAATTTTCAATTTTACTTTCAATCTTCTCTATTTCTATATCCAGTTTAGTAATCTCATCACCGAGGTTTGCGACGCTTTTTAATACTTCTGTAGGATCTTTCTTTTCTCTTTTTAATTTTCCTATTAATTTTGATGTTTCGTTACGAGTCTTTTTTAAATCCTCAACATCTACTAATAGATTTCTTCTTTTTTCATCTAAATCTTTAACTTCTTTTAAATACGAAAAGTCGCCTCCACGATTTTGTAAATTGCTAATAACTGCATCCACATTTTCTCTTATTAACTTAATATCAATCATTTCTATCCTCCTAGATATTAAGAATCTTCTTCTATTTCGTCCATGAATTGATAATCTAAATCTAATTGATATTCTTCCTGGAACTCATCATTGTATTCTTCATCTTCATCATCTCGAGGAACGATTGCAATATTAGCAACTGAATCCCCTTCATTAAGCATAATAATTCTTACTCCTTGAGTATCACGACCAACTGTTTGAATTTGATCTAAATGTGTTCTGATAACCATTCCTTTATCAGTAACAACAATTATATCTTCATCACCACGAACAGTTGATAAGGCAATAAGTTTTCCATTCTTATCTGTCATGTTTAGCGCTTTAACACCTTTACCACCACGAATTTGAACACGAAAGTCATCGACATTTGTTCTTTTACCATAACCATTATCGGTAACGATAACTATTTCATCACCATCAGTAGTAACAATTGCCATTCCAACAACTTGTTCGTCATCTTCTATTAGTATTCCTCTTACACCTGCAGCAATTCTACCCATCGGTCTAATATCACCTTCACTAAAGCGAATTGCTTTACCATTTGATGCTCCAAGGATAATATCTTTTTCACCATCTGTTAACTCAACAGAAAATAGTTCATCATCTTCATTTAATAATATTGCTTTTATTCCTGTTGTACGAATATTTTTGAATTGGGAAATTTCTGTTTTCTTAACTAATCCTTTACGTGTTGCAAACACTAAGAAACCATCAAGATTATCTTTTTCATTAATAGTAAGTACTGCAGTTAGTTTTTCATTTTCCGAAAAGTTAAGTAAGTTAACAATTGGTAGCCCCTTAGCTGTTCGTGAGTATATTGGTATTTGGAAAGCTCTTAATTTATACACTTGACCAAAATTGCTGAAAAACAATAGTGTGTTGTGAGTTGATGTATAAATTACTCTTTCAATATAATCATCATCGGTTATTTTTGCTCCGGTAATACCTTTACCACCACGATTTTGAACTCTATACGTATCAACTGTCATTCTCTTAACATATCCTCGTGATGTAATAGTAATAATTACATCTTCAACTGGAATTAAATCTTCATCTTCTATTTCTAATTCATCACTTAAAGATATGTCAGTACGACGATCATCACTATATTTATCTCGTATTTCTTTTAATTCACTAACAATAATTTTTAGTTTTCTTTCATGACTTTTTAGTATTTCTTTACATTCATGAATAAATTTCTTTAATGCAACTTGCTCTTCTTTGATTTTATCAATTTCTAAAGCTGTAATTCTTTGTAATTTCATATCAAGAATAGCTTTAGCTTGAATTTCTGTAAGCTTAAAGTTTCTCATTAAACCATTAGTTGCTTCTTCAGTATTTTTAGATCTTTTAATTAATTGAATAACTTCATCAATATTAGCAAGAGCAATTATTAAACCTTCAAGAACATGACTTCTTGCTTCTGCTTTATCAAGGTCATATTGAGTTCTTCTTGTAATTATTTCAATTTGATGTTCTAAATAATATTCTAATACTTCTTTTAGGTTTAATACTTTTGGTTGACCTTTAACTAAAGCAAGCATATTAATTCCAAAAGTTGATTGAAGTTGTGTATGCTTGAATAAGTTATTTAATATTACGTTTGCATTAGCATCACGGCGTAATTCAATAACAATTTTAATTCCTTCACGATTTGTAGATTCATCACGGAGGTCAGTAACACCGGTAATTGTTTTATTTTTTACCGTTTCCGCTATTCTTTCAAGTAATCTTGTTTTATTTACCTGATATGGAATTTCTGTAATTATTATTTCGTTTTTACCATTTTGTAATTCCCTAATTTCCGTTTTCGCACGGACTGTTATGGCACCGTTACCTGTTAAGTAAGCTTTTCTTACTTGGGATAAGCCCATAATACATCCACCAGTAGGAAAGTCTGGGCCTTTAATGTAATTCATTATTCCTTCAATAGAAATATCCGGATTTTTAATTAATGCAAGAAGGCCATCAATAACTTCAGCTAAATTATGCGGCGGAATATTTGTTGCCATCCCAACAGCAATACCGGTTGCACCATTTACTAATATATTTGGGAATTTTGATGGTAAAACTTCAGGTTCTCGTTCAGTACCATCATAGTTATCGATAAAATTAACTGTTTCTTTATTTAAATCTTTTAAAAGTTCCATCGATATTTTGCTCATTCGTGCTTCAGTATAACGCATCGCTGCGGCACCATCACCATCGATAGAACCAAAGTTTCCATGACCATCAACCAATGGATAACGATAGCTAAAGTCTTGAGCCATACGAACCATAGAGTCATAAATAGCACTATCACCATGCGGGTGGAATTTACCCATTACTTCCCCAACGATTCGGGCTGATTTTTTATATGCTCTATCTGCTTGAACTCCTAATTGATACATTCCATATAGAATTCGGCGGTGAACTGGTTTCATTCCATCACGAACATCCGGTAATGCACGAGAAACAATAACACTCATTGCATAACTTAAAAACGATTGTTTCATTTCTCGAGTTATATCAATTTCTTTAACTCTACCTATATGTCTTTCTTCTTCGACTTCTTCTAAGTTTGTTAGATCTTTTTCGTCTTTCATCTTTTCACCACCTTAAAAATCTAGATTTTCAGCATATATTGCATTTTCTTCTATGAATTCTCTTCTTGGCTCAACATCATCACCCATTAACATTCTAAAGACAGAATCTGCTTCCATTGCTTCATCTAAAGTAACTTGAAGCAAAGTTCTTCTTTTTGGGTCCATTGTTGTTTCCCATAATTGCTCCGGATTCATTTCCCCTAACCCTTTATATCTTTGTATTTGCGGTTTGGATGTTTTAGAAAACTCTTGAAGTTTTCTTTGAAGTTCATCATCAGAATATGCATATTCGACATGTTTTCCTTGAGCAATCTTATATAAAGGAGGTTGTGCTATATAAACATAACCCCTTTCAATTAATGGACGCATAAATCGAAAGAAAAATGTTAATAGTAGCGTTCTAATATGTGCACCGTCAACATCGGCGTCGGTCATAATTATTATTTTATGGTATCTAGCTTGGTCAATATTAAATTCTTCACCAACACCAGTACCAAAAGCTTGAATCATTGAAATAATTTCTTTATTTCCTAAAGCTTTATCAAGTCTTGCCTTTTCAACATTCAATACTTTTCCACGCAAAGGAAGAATCGCTTGGAATGAACTATCTCGCCCTTGTTTTGCTGATCCACCAGCTGAATCCCCTTCGACAATATATATTTCACTTACGCTTGGGTCTTTACTACGACAATCTGCAAGTTTAGATGCAAATCCTAAACTTTCAAGAGGGCTTTTTCTTCTTGTTGCTTCCCGAGCTTTTTTTGCTGCAAGACGAGCCCTACTTGCAACAACAGCTTTTTCTACAATTGTTTTTGCGGAGGAAGGTGTTTCTTGAAGGAAACGATCTAAGCCTTCACCTAATATTTGCGATGTAATTCTTCTAACTTCAGTATTTCCAAGTTTAGCTTTCGTCTGTCCTTCAAATTGTGGATCAGGATGACGACAACTAATAATAGCCGTTAATCCTTCCCTAACGTCTTCACCACTTAAACTTTCATCTTTTCGAAATAAATTATTATTTTTTCCATAATTATTTAAAACTCCCGTGAGCCTTAGGCGAAAACCTTCTTCATGTGTTCCCCCTTCAGGAGTATAAATGTTATTAATAAATGAATATATGTTATTACTATAATCATCAGTATATTGCATTGCAATTTCAACTTCGATTCCATCCATTTTTCCACTTATATAAATGATTTCTGGATGAATTACTGTTTTGGATTTATTTAAGAAACTAACATATTCTTTGATTCCACCTTCATAATGATAAACTACACTTTTTGGTTTTTCTGGATCACGTGTATCAGAAAGTGAAATTTTTAATCCTTTATTTAGGAAAGCACATTGTTGGAGACGATTACGCAAAATATCATAATCAAATTCTATTGTTTCTTTAAAAATTTGATCATCTGGCTTAAAAGTAATAATCGTTCCTTGTTTTTCTGTCTTACCTAGTTCTCTTAATGAATATAGTTTTTTACCACGAGTAAACTTTTGTTCATATTTTTTTCCGTTTTTATGTATTTCTACATGTAACCACTCACTTAAAGCATTAACAACGGAAGCTCCAACCCCGTGAAGTCCTCCAGATACTTTATATGATGATTGGTCGAACTTACCACCAGCATGAAGAATTGTAAATACAGCTTCTGCTGCTGACTCACCTGTTTTCTTATGAATATCAACTGGGATCCCTCGACCATTATCTGTTACTCGAATTACGTTTTCTGGTAATATTTCTACAATTATATGATTACAGTAGCCCGCCAATGCTTCGTCTATTGAATTATCGACGATTTCCCAGACAAGATGATGGAGTCCTCGCGGCCCTGTAGAACCAATATACATCCCTGGACGTCTTCTAACAGCCTCTAAACCTTCTAATAATTGTATATTTTCAGCACCATATTCAGTTGTAACTTGCGTTTTATCAAATTCGCTCATCATCATTTCCCCTTTCAATTTCAACAACATTACTTTCGCTAATGATATTATTATTTAAACTTTGGATACTTGTTGTTGTAATGAATGTTTGGATATTATTATCCAACATCTTTACAATTTCATTTTGACGATGACAATCAAGTTCACTAAAGACATCATCAAGGATGACTATAATCCGATCTGTTATTTTCTTTATCATTTCTACTAAACCAAGTTTAATAGTTAAACAAGTACTCCTAATTTGGCCTTGCGAGCAATAATTTGCTGCAATTTCACCATTAACTAATATTAAAACTTCATCACGATTAGGTCCCCATGTCGTTGTTTGCATTATTATGTCTTGGGTTACCTTCTCTTGAGAAGTTTTCCACAATTTATCCACATTACAATTTGGTTTATACACAATTTCCACATTCTCACGTTGAGATGAAATTTGATTTAATATTGGGTTTAAATAAGTGTTTAACTCATTTATAAACCTTTTTCTTTCAGAAATTATTATTTCAGCTTCTTTTACTAACGATGTTGTTAATATATCTAAAAGTACTTTATCAAAATTATTAATATCTACACTTTTTAGATATTCGTTTCTTTCTTTAAGGATTTTTTTTAATTTTATTAAAGCATTTAAGTACTTATGATTTATTTGACCAATATTTACATCTAAAAATTTACGACGTACAGATGGTCCACCTTTTACTAATTCTAAATCATCTGGATCAAAACAAATAATATTAAAATACCCTAAGTAATCACTAATTGTTTTATATATTTGGTTGTTTTTAATAATTCTTTTATTTTCTTGATTATAAGAAGAAATAACTTTGTCGATTTCTCCATTATTAAAAAATTCACCCTTTAAATTATAAAAGGAGTTTCCTTTATTTATTAAGTCTACATCTTTTACGTTCCTAAATGTTTTCGCAAACCCTAAACAATATATTCCTTCCATCAAAGAAGTTTTTCCAACAGCATTTGTTCCGACTATTAAATTCTTTCCAGGAGCAAATTTAAATGTTCGGTTTTGATAACAACGAAAATTAATTAATTGAATTTGTTTTAAATAAAAACTCATAACCCGATACGATATTTGTTTGAACCAAAAGATATAGTATCTCCTGGATACAATTTTCGTCCCCTTCGTCTTTCTAATTCTTCGTTTACAAAAACATCATTTATTTGCAAGAAACTCTTTGCTTCAGCTCCACTAGCAATAATATGAACAAATTTTAAGAATTGTCCTAAGGTTATAAATTCGGTCTTGATAGTAACTAATTTCATATTTAAATACCCCTTTTTATACTAGTATATTATACCATATAACACCACTTTTTTCTAGTGTTTTTAAGTGATTTTTCGCTTTTCTTTCCTATTATATATACAAAGCCTAGCAAATTTGAGTATTTATCTGAAAACCAAGGGGTTTTATATGTATATATGTATTTATGTAGAGTTGTTTTACATTTTCAAACAACAATTCAAATTTAAACCGTTTAATATTGATGTATATACATAAATATGTATTTTTATAATTTATTTGTTTTTGCTCGTTTTATAATATTATTATGTATT
>DUOT01000069.1 GCA_012838705.1 Acholeplasmataceae bacterium | reverse complement strand
TCCCCTATTAATATTATATCATAAGTATTTATATATTTAAATGTATAGTTTTAAATAAAAAAAGAAGACCTAATCTTCTTTTTTATTTTATATCACGCTTTTTAAGTAATAATATTCCTAAACCAGTGAAAAGTGAAAGATAAATAACTGTTGTAATAATAGATTTAATAACAAGGTTATTATCCATCTCTACAATACTTATTAACTGAAAGTGAGGAAGCATGCTTACGATATCATAAAATACTGTTAGATCTTCTTGAAAGGCAGCAAGCGAACTAAACATACTTAAAATGACTGTAGATATAATTACAATAATCAGTGTAAATCCTAAGGAACGAACAAGTGTTGCAATGAAAACTGTAAATGCAATTATTGTACTATAAACTAAGAGTCCAATACCTATACTTTTAAGAATAAACAAAAATTCATCTCCATTAAAACTCTTTCCATATCCTAATACTAAACTTCCAAATAGTAAGTTAATAAGCGCACTTATTAAAAATAATGATAGCCCAATAACTAAACTAGATATTAATAAGCTTAGATAAATATTTTCTTTTTTATGTCCACAAATTACTTTATTTCTAATAGTCCCATAAGAAAATTCACGAGTTAAAATAATACTTAATATAATTGGTATTAATAGCCCTACATTTTGTGATGGCGAGAAAGTAGAAAGAAAAATATCTCGACCATTAAAATCAAAAGGTATATATTCCATTTGTTCATTTTTTAAAAGAATTTCAATACTAGCATAACTTAAAACTAAAAATAATGATAAAATCGCAACGATAATAAGGGAATATAGTAATATTCGATCACGTCTTAACTTTACATATTCGGCTTTTAATAAATTAAGCATTTCTATTCCCCCCGATTAGTTTTAAATAATAATCTTCAATATTTTCATCTATTTTCGCAATAGATTTTACTTGAATATTTTCTTTATCAAGACTAGTAATAATACTTGTAATATCAATATCATCATAAATTCTAATAGTATTATTATTCATTGAGTCTAAACTAGTAATGTTTAATGACTTAAATACATTAATTGCCTTTTCTACATTTGATACAACTAGTTCTACACCATGTTTGATTTCTTTTTCTAACTCCTCAACTGTTATTTCTTTGATTAGTTTTCCGCGACTAATAAAACCATATTTATTTACAAGTTTAGATAATTCTCCTAAAATATGACTTGAAATTAAGAAAGTAATATTATGTTCTTTATTCAACTGTAATATTAAATTCCTAATATCAACAATACCCTCAGGATCTAAACCATTCATTGGTTCATCAAGTAATATAAACTCAGGTTTTCCAAGAAGTGCAATTGCTAATCCTAATCTTTGCTTCATACCTAATGAAAAGTGTTTAACTTTCTTTTTATTATTTACAAGATATGAAAGCCCAACAACATCTAATACTTTATTTATTTCAGATAAATCTTTTATACCTAAAAGCTTACATTGAACTAATAGATTATTGTATGCTGTCATATTTAAATAAAGTGAAGGTGATTCGACGATTGCGGAAACTTTTTTACGAGCATCATAAACTTTTGGATCATTATTAGGCACTCCAAAAATTTCATAATCACCGCTTGTAGGATTTGCAAGTGCAGTAATTAAGCGAATAACTGTTGTTTTACCAGCACCATTTTCACCAATAAATCCATAGATATCACCTTTATTAATAACCATGTTTACATCTTTTACAGCATACTCACTACCATACTTTTTGATAAATTATTTGTTTTCAGTATATTCATTTACGTCTCCTTTATGTATTTTCACTTATCATTATTTTATCATAAAGAGTCTTTATAGTCTACTTTTCTTAAGGCCTCTTATACCATGATGGTACTACTTTATTAAAACCATCAAACCACTTAAATATTAAGTTTGATATTTTTATAGCTGTTTTTATTTCTTCATCACCAAATCTTGTCGCCCACGGAAGATGTCCCATTACCGATTCAGCAGCATATAATGCTAGAATTGGAAAAAAGTCATTTGGGATATGAAAATCAAAGTAACCATCAATTAAACCCGTAGCAAATAAAGGACTAATAATTACATTCCAACTAAAAGGTTTAAAATCATCATAAGGGTCAGCAAGATCAACTTTATCAAAATCAATAATTCCTAATTTTCCTTTATCTACAACCATATTCCCAACATGATAATCTCCATGTTGGATTTTTATTTCACGATCCTTTACAATATGCATATTATCAAAAACATATTTAATTATTATATCTTTATTAGGTAACTCAATCTCACACCTATTAAGCATTTCGAATTTATTTGCGACTTTCTTTTGATATTGATTCCACCACGACATTCCTTTCGTATCAATAGGTATTGAATGAATTTTCTTAAGTATTATTCCTGCATCTACACCTAATTTATATTGCTTTTCTTTACTTAGTTTCGGAATTACCTTTCGTGCCTTTTCTCCTTCCACCCAAGTAAATAATAAATAGACGCTATTTTCATTTAGCCATCCAAAAGCAAGTGCTTCTTGTGCATTAATATTTAAAGATTTTATTTTAGATAAAAAATCAATTTGTTTTTTCTTTTTTTCAAATAAAGAAGCATCAGCTATTCTTAGTAAATATTTACTATCATCTTTCCCTACTATATAATACTTTTTATCTTTAGACCATCCTTCATGTATTTCTAATATTTTCTTCCATGGTTTATTAAAATTAATATTTTCAAACATAACTATACTCCTTTACATTTTTTAAGTTAAATCAGAAGTACAGTTAGGACATTTACTAGCATCTTTGTGGATAGTGCTATAGCAATACTTGCATGTTTTAGTTGTTGGTTCTTCTTTTACTTCCTCCTTTACTATACGACTTTTAATTTTATTTATTTGTCTTATTATTAAAAAGATCGAAAAAGCAATAATAATAAAGTCTAGAATATTATTTAGAAACAAACCGTAATTAATTGTTGCAACACCAGCATTTTGGGCTTCTTCAATTGTTGTATATGTACTATCACCTAATGGAATAAATAAATTTGCTAAGTTAACTTTTCCCACTACTAAACCAATTAGTGGCATAATAATATCATTAACTAATGAGGTTACAATCTTTCCAAAAGCTGTACCAATAACTACACCTATCGCTAAGTCTATCACATTACCTTTAACAGCAAACTTTTTAAATTCTTTCCACATAATTACCTCCAAGTTTTTATTAAACTAACAACTTTTTTCATCTTAATATTTATTTTTATCTATTATTAATTAGTTATAATTTTACTTTAAATAAATTAGCTAGTTATATAAAAATAATAACACAATCAACTAAACAAATCAACCAATTTATTCCTATTAATAGAAAAAGACGTTTATATCACATTAAGAAGATCTTTTTAGCTATTATATAAAAAACTACTAGCATAAACTAGTAGCGATTATCTCAATAAAGCAACCTATCTATCTATTTTAATTATAGAACCAGTAAACGCATCAACTTCTACTTCATATACACCTAAATTCGTCATAATACTTACTTCATATACCATTCTTCCGTTTTCACGGTCAAGCTCAACATTAATCACAGTTCCAGGAACTCTTCGCATTGCTATTCTTGCTGCTGTTTGTGCATCAATCATTTTTTGAGTGCTATATTGAAAATTCCAATTGTTATACACCCTTAACCCCCCTTTTATATTATAATATGTTGCACAACATAATTGGGGTAATGAAATTAATCCATATTATTTTAAATCATTTCCGAATAACAAAAAATATAGCTAAAATGAAGAGTAAAAAAATCATAAATAAAAACCGCATCACTGTGGTATTTTATTAAAGCTCATTAACAAGAACATCTATTATTTGTTCTTGGATATTATTGAGTCCTGTAGAAACGGGTTTATAATTACCGCCATTTGCAGCAAAACAAATCCCAGTTTTTTTATCTAATGAAAAATACATGACTGTGCTTATTCCATATGCACCACCAGTATAACCTTTAATCCAAATATCCTTTTCTTGATAATAACGACTTGCAAATATATTCATATTAAAAAGTTTATCGACTGTTTCTTTTTTCAGAACTTCTACATCCTTATACTTTCCATCATTCATCAATGCAATCATAATTTTACTTAAATCTTGCATACTTACAAACAATCCCCCAGCAGGTCCTCTAAAATTATTTCCTAATGGATAGTCGGGATATGTACTTTCAATAAATTCTTGAGCTGTTCTTTTTGTATTAAAGTTTGTAAAGGCATCAGAAATCTTATCTTTTTTTATAATTTTACTTGCTTTAAAACTTGCATCCATTTCTAGAGGTTTAAATAACCACCTTTCCACATACTCCGTAAATAACTCATTACTGCACTTTTCAATAATACAAGCTAATATTCCAGCACCAAAATTGGAATATATATATTTTTCTCCTGGTGCATAATCAGAGAATGTTTTATCTGTATAATATTTACTATTTTGGTTTGATAGTAAATCTTCTAAGCTCACAAAATAGTGATGTCCATTTACCCTATTATAACCTTTTTCTAATTCATCATTATCAAGTCCATCAGTAATACTTGAAGTATGATGCAATAACATTCTAGTTGTTATAGGAACATTAGGATATTTAGGGTTTTGAACTTTATATCCTAAAATAGTACTAATATCATCATCAAGATCTAAAAGACCATCTTCCACAAGCTTTAATATTACCATCGCAATTATAGCTTTAGAAATTGAAGCAATCCTATAAATCGTCTCGTCTTCAACAAACTTCTTTTCAATAAGTGAACTATAACCATAATTATATTTTATTTCATTTTCATTCTTTATTAAAACAACACTACCACCAACGATTTGATTATGAAAAATGTTATATAATTTATTTCCTAAATCCATAACTGTACCCCAATCTTAAATAATAGTCATTTAATATCATTATTG
>DUOT01000068.1 GCA_012838705.1 Acholeplasmataceae bacterium | reverse complement strand
GATTTATAATAAATAAGAACAATAATAAAATAGTTTATATGTGTCAATTCCTATAAAGGATAAATTCACACTGTCCCTGAAAACATTGAATTTAATGAGGCTTTTGAAAAGTGTCAATTCCTATAAAGGATAAATTCACACCTCAAAAAATCACAAGAAATCACTAATTTTGAGGTGTTTTTATATAAAATATCATATTAATCATTAAAATACAATAGATTTGAGTGATTTTTTTCGACCATCACCTTTTTTTATAACAAAAATATATAATTTTTATACTTAGAAAACAGTGATGGTCGAAAATCTAACTACCATTTGCTTCTAAAACCTTTATATTTTTGATTATTAAAAATATGATTTGATATTTTATGTACTTCCCGAGATATAATATTACGATAAGAAAGCTTTCTTTTCATTTCATTAATATATATTGTTTTATATAGTAATTCTTCAAAATTATTAATAAACACATTTATTCCTAATCTATTTAGATATACCTTATCTTCTTTAATATCAAAGTCTTCTGCTTGTATTTGTTTTTTATTTATTAACCTAAAAATAAGTCTATCTATTATAATCGGTTTAAATATATCTGCAATATCATATTGTAAACCTTCTGGACTTCTTACATTTCCATGAATAATGGGTAATGATATATGTAATCTAGACCTATGGATTATATTAGAAATTAATGTATATAATTGTGTATATCCATAACTCATAAGTGCATTAATAGGATCTTTAGGAGGTCTAATTGATCTTTTAGTAAATTTAAAATAGTCATAAAATACTATATTAGAAAAACACGAATAATAAACACCCTTGAATTTTGCTTCATATAACATTATTTCTTCAACTGAATCAACATCAGAATTACGAAAAGCATAAAGCATATTTTCTAATTTTAATTGCTGTTCCTTGAGATTTCTTTTCTTTTTTATATAGTATTTTATTACCGAAAGCATATTTACCATTGCTGTGGTAACTAATTCTTTAGCTAAAAATAGCCTATTTTGATTTTGATTTAAAAACAATACTTGTTTTTCAATATATTTTCCTTGTATTGGTATATATGGATAATATGAACCACTATAATTCCCATGATAATCAAAGAAGTTAATTATTATGTTGTTTCGATGTAACAAAATAATTGTGTTTTTATTTAAGTTAATATGACTAAAAGCATTTATGGTTTCAATCTGATGTATTGGTAAGTAATTAATACTTTCCTTCGTTTTAAAGCATAAATTATTATCTTTCCTTATTAGTTCTCCATTACTATATAAATATATTCTTTTTCTCATATTTAAGCATACCAAAACCCATTGAATTCTTTGAACCGATTCCAACTCTTTGAATTAATTTTAATAAATCTTCATTTAGATTATAAAAAGTAATGTCAAAGTGATTACAAATATAAAATACTTTACGAAAATACACTTTTTTCTCAATAACATTATCAATTCTTAAATCAATTTCAGGTAAATTCTCATGATAACATAAATAGTACTTTTTCGCAAGATTCATTAATAATACTTCTTTATATCTTGGAGTATTAGGATCTAGATAAATTGGTTTTTTATTTTCAGTTAAATTGCATATAACTGGAGATATTGTTTTAAATTTCATTTCTTCTTCAACTTTATATAGGTCATTAATAATATCATAGCCATTAACTTTATACATTTCTTTCCCAAGGGATATATATTCATTTTCCTCTAAAAAGGCAATAATCCTTTCGATTATGGTGTCATTAAACGCTGTTACTTCAAAATATGCATCGTTTGTAAATAGTAGTTTTTGATTACTATATTTAGCTTTTCCAAATAGTTCACTAAAAGTGAATAATTTAAATGGTCTATTTTCAAATCGACTTCCAACATTATGTAACGCGGTAGAGAATTCATCTCTACCGATTACATTATATATAAAACCTTGAATTAATGAATGATAATTAATAGATATACTTTTATTGATAGTTTCTAACTTTATTCTAATACGCATATAGCATGTCCACCACCTATTATATTTTCTTTGCCAACACCAATTTCAATTAAGGAAAGTGGATAATCAATAACCTCATATATTCCAGCATGTCCAGAAATTCGAAAAAAGTGATTATTAATTATATATTTTGTTTCATCAATAAGTTTCCTAGTATTTAGTGGTTTGATTATAAAGTTGGGGTTAATCCTTGTTTTATATGTTTCATTATAATAAAGAATCATATCATGTATTTCTTGAACATTTTTAAATGGACTTTTAAAGATGATTTTACCACTAAAATTTGATTTTGTATTTAATTTCTCATTTGCTAGTTTTGACTTTTGAATAAAAATCCCACCTATATAATCCAAATAAAGCATATAATCAATAACTAAATTCTTATATATTTCTGTATTTCCAATCAAATAGAATTTAATTATTGTACTTTCGTTAGCCTTAAAATGCTTTTTCTCATAATAGTTTTTTTGAATAAGTATTCCTGGATATTTATTAAAATTTTCACCAGAAACAAAATAATATATACACTTTTTGACGTGATTACAACTTTTACACTCTTTATTTTCATTAAGACATAATTTATCTTTGATACTTTTATAAAATCCACTTACTAGCAAATACTGAATTGGTTTATTAAAGGTATGATCTGCTGGAAAACGTATATTATATTGGATTTTATAAATCATAATTCAATTTCAAGATATCCAGGAACCATATCAAATCTTCCACTTTGACCTTCTAGAATATTCATTGACTCGATTTCTGGTTTACTTTTTCTTTTTGATGGTGAATATACTTCGCTAAAACGGTCATAAAAATTATCAAAAGCAGAACTTATAGTTTTAAAATAATAGTTAGTATATTTCCCAATACGAATTATTATTTTTCCTTGAGATAATTTATTTTTTAAATTATTATAAAAATCTCTTAAAGTGTTTTTATCAAAACTTTTATTTCTTGTATAATCAATAAAATCAAGTTCTTCATCAATGTTTAATGAAACAAAATGTTCATTTGCTTTATTAAACCATGAACTCAAATTAATTAAGCGTTTATATAAACTTTCAACCATTTTCTTTTCAATTCTTCTATCACGAGAATTGCGGTCTCTATCAATGCTTGATAAAATTGAGTTTTTTATTACTTTATATTGATTTATCATCTCACGATTATGCTCTATATATATTTCAACTTCATCTTTACTAACATCTTTATTAATAGTTTCAATAATAGCTACCGGCATATTTGTTTCTCTGTTATCCCTTTGATTATAACCGAAACGATTACAATTATATAAATAAGGTTTCTCATCTTCCAATACAATATCCCGACAAACCAATACTTGTTGAATTTGTGATACTCGTGTTGCAATCTTATTTAAAAATTTTATATTGTTTGATAGATATCTTTCAATTTCTTGATCTTTGTTTATCATATCATACCAAGCTACATTAATAATATATCCCTTTATTGTTGATCCAGGAATATATAAATTATTGCAAGTTTTTTCGCATTCTGCAACTTTACCTGTGCGATATCTATAATAATCAATAGAGTATAATGCTTTTGATGGATCTACTTTACTTGATTGTACTTGAAATATTCTGAAGAATTCATCGTTTGACATTTGTGATACACTATTTTTATTTAATAATTTATTAAGTCCATTCGATTTTATTAATTCTTCTTTGTTTTCAACAGTATCCAACATAGCTTCGAGAGGATATCTTTTCTTATCATAGATTGTGAATGTAAAATAATCATTTCCAGTAGCTATATGAATAGGTGTAATTACATTTATTTTGCCCATAATCACTTCCTCAAATTAGTAATCCTAAATAATTACTATATTTTGTTTTACCATCAATGTCATTTTTTAAGAATGAACCAATAACATCTTTTGTTGTGTTAAGTGTACTACCTGCTTTAAACACAGTAACACAATTTTTATAAACTCTATTTATAGCATTATTAAACTTGTTGTGTAATGTTTCTAGTTTATAATAAGATTTTTCATAGTCTATTTCATCACTAACAGTTGCCATTGATAGTAAAATTTTGTTTTCTTTATGATTAACAAACTCTATTTCAGAGTTATCAATAACACTAAATAAATTATAGCCAATGGATTTTCCGCCACCAATAGACACATAATGCAAATCTTTCAATAAATTTGTAATTTTTTCTTCATCATTATTTATTTTTACATACAAATCAAAAGCAACATCTTTATGATAATACTTACAGTTATTATAAAATAACTCTTTTTCATCAACATAATTACGAATATGCATTTCTTCTTTAAATATATAATTTTCAAATTTTTTCTGTTCTTCTCTTTTTACCAAGTATTCATTATTTACAATCACATAATTATTGTTAAAGATATTTTCATAATACTTTTTATTAAAATCATCTAAATTATTTAAATATTCTTGAAAGATTGATTTTGAAATATATTTAATTTTTTTTGCATTTTTTAATTTTATTAATTTTTCTTTTGAAAGATTTGGATGATAGTGGGAAATATCTAAAGGCATAGGTAATAGGTCATGAAGAAAGAATGATGAAATGATAAAGTCTGGATTGCCATTATAAAATCTTGCGAGCATTGCCTCCAACTCTACCTGACCATACTTTTCAGAATATGCATAACATATCATTCCAAAAATTGATTGTGAATTAGGAATTTCAGTTATTTTCCCCAGTGGTTTAAACTGAAATAATTTTAGTCTCATATTACCACCTACAGTACTACTTTATTTATCTCAGTAAATTTAATTTTTCCGTATCCTCTACTTCCACTTCCACCTAAATAATTGTTTTCTAAAAATTTTAAACCTTCATCAATTAAGTTTTCATATACGTCATCTTTATCTTCTTCAAGATATTGGACTATATATTCACCTTCAAATATTGTTCCAGCTGGGACTCTTTCAATAAATCTTGGTGCAGTCGCTTTACCTTGTGCCCTATTTATTGTATTTTCTGCTTTAATTTCAGTGAAAAATCCTTCCCCCAGTGTATCTTGTAACATTTCTCTTGACTCTTTTGTAAGCATTAAATCTCTAAAAATTACTCTTGTCATTGGATTATTTTCTTTTGCATTTTTTGGACCAAACGCTTCATTAATTCTATTGATTTCTTCTTGTGACGTTTTCATTACTTCTAGTAGCATTCTTACTTTTCCTTTAATTGAACTTCCAGGAATAATTGGTTCATTGTTAAGTGGGTTTTTAATAACTGGACTATCTACCCCCCCTATTCCATAAATCCCTTTAGAACCTCCGATATGTAAACCAGTTTTAACTTCAATCTTAAAATTAACTTTTACACGTTTTTTAATTCTTACATCTTTACTTTCTTTCATCCTTTTCATCTCCTTTTCCTTAATGCTTCATCTAATTTTGAATAAGCTAAAATATATTCAAATAAATTAACAAATGCATCAATATCATCAAAGCTTTTTATTTTTTCAGGCTTAATACATGATTTAATTAATTCAAATAAATTTGGATCACATAATTCTCGACCTACTGAATACGCCATTTGCGGAACTAATGTAAATAAAGTGTTACAAGAACTTTCAAAACTTTTTCTTTGTTGAGCAATTTTTGCTGTGTCAAAAAACTTTCTTAATTGAGAAGGATTGATATCTTTAATGTTTTTTGCAACTGTTTCCGCATATCCTCCTGGCAAACTAATGTTTTTTACCGTTAACACTTCTTTTAGAGTATTTGCTTGATTAATTATATTGCAAATACCTCTAATGACTTCTGTTTGCTGTTGATTTCGATTTCTATTCATACTTTATACCTCCCTTGTGCTTAATAAAACATAAGCAAAAATAATTTTATATTTTTGTAAATCATTGATTCCAATATCAGCTCTAACTAGAGATTCTTTAATTT
>DUOT01000067.1 GCA_012838705.1 Acholeplasmataceae bacterium | reverse complement strand
CATCTGTATGCTTTGATAAAAGAACAACCAATAATAAAATAACTATATGTATTCTATCAACATATAAGAAATGGCACAGCAAATAAAAGTCCCAATATAAAAACTCCTTATTTATATCCATTATAATAAGGAGCTTTTTACTTTTTACTTTAAAAATAAATATACTATAAATCCAATAAATATAGTAGAAATAAATAGTCCAATATAGCCAAAGATATTTCCTAGTTTAGAAAGTGGAATAAATGAAGGTTTTGCTGGTCTTTTCGATAACTTAATAGCAAGAATACTGAAAAGGTATATGGGAATGATTAAAGATAAAATACCTAAAGCAAATGAAAGAATCGGAAAATCAATTAAATCAGTTGTACTTTGAGTTTCTACTTTAATCAATTTTGGTTTTTCTTTTTCCTCTTCTGGAATCTCAAACCCACAATGAATACATATTAATACATCATCATCTACTACATTACCGCAATGCTTACATGTTTTCATTTAATACTTTCTACCTCTCATACTTTTATTGATTTCACGTTCTATTGTTTTTCTTTTTATATCTTCACGCTTATCGTATTGTTTCTTTCCCTTACAAAGACCAACTTTAACCTTTGCGAAACCACGTGAAATATAAACCTCAAGTGGAATTAAAGTTAAACCTTCTTCTTTTACTTTCCCTAGTAACCTTCTTATTTCTCTTTTATGAGCTAAAAGTTTACGGTTACGGGTTTCATCATGGTTAAAAATATTCCCATGGTCATACTTTGCAATATGCATATTGATAATAAATAACTCTTCATTTTTAACTTGACAATATGCATCTTGAATTGAAAGTTTAGATGCTCTTATAGATTTAATCTCTGTTCCCTTAAGTACTATTCCAAACTCAAATGTTTCAAGAATAAAATAGTTATGTTCTGCTTTTTTATTTCTTGCGACGACCTTTATATCTCTTTCCACTTCTTTCACCTCTCACAAGTTCAAAATCAATTTGACGAGTTTCTTTACTTGCTCTCTTCACTCTTATTTTAATTTGATCACCGATGCGAAAAGACTCATTTTTTGATACTAACGCCATACTATTTTCATCAAAAACAAAATAACCTTCGATATCAGAAATATGAATTAATCCTTCAATCGTATTATCTAAAGCAGCAAAAAGACCAAAATTGGTTACTGATGTAATCTTAGCATCAAATTCTTCACCAATGAAGTTTTCCATATATTCAGCCTTTTTATAATCTTCAACTTCATACTCACAATCAATAGCAGCTCTTTCTCTTGCACTTGACTGTTCTGCTGCTCTTGTAATTTTAATTAATTCCCTTTCTTGATCTTCAACACTTACTTCATGCTTAAATAAATATTTTCGAAGCAAACGATGAACGATAATATCAGGATAACGACGAATCGGCGCAGTGAAATGTGTATAGCAAGAACTTGCAAGACCATAGTGACCAATTTTTTTTGGACTATATTTAGCTTTAGCCATCATTCTAAGTAAAAGTGTTTTTAACCCTTCATGTTCGTCTTCAATACTATATAATACTTTTTGAAGATCATGTGGATGAATGCCATTTTGTGGAACAGTAATTTTATAACCTAAAAGTCTTGCAACTTTTATAAATTTATTAAGTTTAAGTTCATTAGGATTATCATGAACACGATAAATAAATGGAAGACCTAAATGCGTTATCGTTTCCGCAACCGTCTCATTTGCAATTAACATAAACTCTTCAATAATACGTTCTCCCAATCCTCTTTCAATTCTTACTACATCGATTGGAGTTCCATTTTCATCAACTATGATTTTCCCTTCTGGAATTTCAAAATCAAGAGAACCACGGTTATTACGCATTCTATTTAATATTTCTGCTAAGGCTTTCATATTAAGTAAGTCTTCATAAATATCTTTATATTTATTAATTAAGACATCATCAGAATCTTCTAATATTAAATTTACATCATGATAAGTCATTCTATATTTAGTACTTATAACACCTTCAAAAATATCATGATTTACTACTTTCCCATTTTGATCGATTTCCATCTCACAACCAATAACAAGTTTATTAGTATGTGGATTTAAAGAACATAAATCGTTTGATAGTTTATGCGGAAGCATTGGAATTACTCTATCAGTTAAATAAACACTTGTTCCCCGCTCAAAAGCACTTTTGTCGATAGGTAATCCTTCCATCACAAAAAAAGATACATCAGCAATATAAACCCCTAATAGGTAGTTACCATTTGCTAGCCTTGTAATCGCTACTGCATCATCTAAATCCTTAGCATCAGCACCATCAATTGTAATTATATTTCCTTTTACTTTTCTTCTTCTTGCATATTCTCTTTCATAATCAATATTAAGGTTTTTAAGTTCACGTGTTACATCTTCACTAAATTCACTTTCAAAACCATATTTATAAGCAATACTTTTAATATCAATACCAACATCATTAATATTACCAAGTATTTTAATAATTCTACCACGGACAAGTTTTGCATTTACATATGTATCTATTTCAAATACAACAACATCTCCAGGAACGCTTATTCCAAAATCAGTAACTTCAAAAGTTAGATCAATTGATTTATCATTTGGTCTAAACTTTTTCTTATTTTTTTTACCTAATACAACCTGCCCAATAACTTCTTGAAGATTTCTAGCTATTACCTCTACTACTGCAGCTTCTTTTTTAAATCCCGCATCTGCATTATTATCTGTAATTGTAAATAGTACAGTGTCACTATCCATACTATCTCCAATTAATTCCTTCGGAACATAAAACTCGGTAGTAAACTCATCACTACGAATAAATCCATAACCTTTTTCTTTAATATTTATTTTCCCAACAAATAAATTAAAGCGGCTCATTAAATCATATTTTTTCTTTTTAGTTCTTTTAATAATATAATCTGCTTCTAATTTTTCAAGTTCAAATAATAGCTCTTTTTCATTTTCATTTAAAGCTATTGCAAGATCTTCTAAAGTCATTGGACGATAGGTTTTATTTTCCATGAATTCTAATATTTTTTCTCTCATAAACATACCTCTTGTATAAAAAATAGGCCTTATATATCAGGCCTATTATGACTAAATTCTATCTACAAAGAATTGAGCAACAATCGCTAATACGAAGAAAGCGACTGATAAACCAGTTGTAATCCAACTAATCCAAACCTCAATTCCTCTTTCTTTCCTATTTGCGAATAATTCTGACTTTTCACCAGTGAAAGCTGATGTTGCATCCTCTTTTGATTCCTGTAATACAATTATAGTAATTAATAGACAGGAAACAATGATTAATAATATATCCCAAACAGTCATAATATCCTCCTACTATAGTGTTGCCAAAGTTTGCATTTTTACACTAAAAATATTATACCATACTTTTCTCTATATAGCAACCATTTTTTATTCCATTTTAAAAAAGCGAATAATATTATTTTTGAGTGTATATAAATCTTCTTTCATATGATCTTTTTCCCAATACCAAGCAAGTATTCCAGAAAGTAGTGGTAAAAAGATAAATACCGGAACAACAGCCCAAAGAATTGGCCAGTACTTCTTTTCACCTGCATATTCCCCAAAAGGAATCGTTCTAAAAAACTCCGGAACAAAAATATCAATAAAGTTTTCAATAAAGTAAATATTATTATCACGTAAATATTCGATTGTTGGACCAAATATTAATGAGAAATTTCTATATCTTCCGATCTCAAGTAATCCTTTTCCTTCTGGTGTATCTTTAATATCAATTAAACCTACTTCAATTAAAATAATTTCATTTATCATTATTATTGCCATAACAATCAAAAAAACAATTGGAACTTTATAAATTCGATGATAATCAAGTTCATGAAGTCCAGTAGCAACCATTAAAAATGGTGCGACAGTAATAATAATATGGCAAATATAAAACCTAATAACATCAAAAACAAATGCAGATTTATTAATAGCTTCTAAAGGCAATATAACAGCAATACTACCACTAATAACACCAATATAAAACATATAGTCTTTTAATACTTTATTTTTACTTAAGAAAATAAAAGGAAAAGCAAGTGTTGAAAGGGCACAAATATTTTCTGGAGTTATTTTCCGAAATGCATAAGTGTCATTTACATATGGTGGAAATAAAAGTTTCATAAAGTGAATTAGTAAAGAAAAGAATAAAAGCGATGCAATATATCTTTTCTTAAATGCTTCACTTTTCCCCTGTAATAAAAACAAACTGAAAAGTATAACAAATATAAATATA
The DNA here is from genome assembly GCA_012838705.1 of Acholeplasmataceae bacterium. Classification (GTDB taxonomy): domain Bacteria; phylum Bacillota_I; class Bacilli_A; order ML615J-28; family CAG-698; genus DUOT01. Next base: position 24,614 of record DUOT01000067.1, on the reverse strand, counting down.
AATAAATAAATAAAATACGGTAAGTTAAATAATTTTAATTCTCCCATAAAACCTTTCTTTCCTTTAAAAACTTAATTATATTGTATCATAAATAAAAAATTTTTCAAGTTATTGTTTTATTAATAATTCGTCTTTTTATAAGGCAAAATTGGCCCTAAATCATTTTTTAAGGTCATCATGACTAAAACTATACCCCCTTAGTATTCACAATACAAAGAAAAACCAGTTATAAAACTGGTTTTAGATTAAGGCATTATTTAAGACATCTTCTACATTTTCAACACTAATAATTTCTAGTTCTTCAAGAACACTAACAGGAATTTCTTCTAAGTCTTTTAGGTTTTCTTTTGGAATTATTATTTTAGTTAACCCACTTCGATGTGCAGCAATCGCTTTTTCACGTAATCCACCGATAGGTAAGACTCTTCCTCGAAGTGTAATTTCTCCTGTCATTCCAACTTTATGATCTATTGATCTATTTGAAAATGCTGATGTAATTGCTGTTGCAATTGCGACCCCAGCTGATGGCCCATCCTTAGGAACTGCACCTTCAGGAACATGGATATGGATGTCATTTTCCTTAAATAGATTTAAAGGAATATTTAGTTTCTCCGCATTAGCCTTTACATAACTTAATGCAGCTTGAGCACTTTCTTTCATAACATCTCCAAGTTTACCTGTAAGTACAACACGTCCTTCTCCTTTATAATAAGTTACTTCGATTGGTAAAGTATCGCCACCATATTGAGTATACGCAAGACCAGTTGCAACACCAATTTGATTTAATTTATCTGCTCTATGATATGAGTACTTAGGTTTCCCAAGCCATTTCACTAAATTATTTTTATCAATTTCAACTTTATCATCTTTATTCATTAAAATTGATTTAATAGCTCGTCTAATTAAAGTACCAATATTTCTTTCTAGTTCACGTACTCCAGCTTCTTTTGTATAAGAGCGGATAATATCCATTAGAGCATCGTCAGATAAACTAAACATTTCTTCATTTAGTCCATGATTTTGTAATTGTTTCGGAATTAAATGTCTTCTTGCAATTTCAAACTTTTCAAATTCCGTATAACTACTTAATTGAACTATTTCTAAACGATCACGCAAAGGTGCCGGAATATTTTCTAAATAGTTTGCTGTTGTTACAAAGAATACTTTTGATAAATCATAAGGTTCTTCTAAATAATGATCACTAAAGTATTTATTTTGTTCAGCATCTAAAACTTCTAAAAGTGCACTTGCTGGATCGCCACGATAATCACTAGATAGTTTATCAATCTCATCTAGTAAAAACAAAGGATTTATTGTTCCTGCTCTTTTCATTCCTTGAAGTATTCTTCCCGGAAGAGCTCCTAAATAAGTACGACGATGTCCTCTTATTTCACTTTCATCCTTAACTCCACCTAAAGATTGCTTAACAAATTGTTTATTTAACGCCTTAGCAATCGAACGAGCTAGAGATGTTTTACCAACCCCTGGAGGTCCTACTAAACATAATATTGCTTGAGGGTTTTTTCCTGTCATAATTCGTACTGCTAGATATTCTAAAATACGATCTTTAACTTTATCTAAACCATAATGGTCTTTATCTAGTTGATCTTTAGCTTTCTTGATATCATTAGTATCTACAGATTCATTACTCCAAGGAAGGCTAATAATAAAATCCAAATATGTACGAACAATAGCATTTTCTCCAGAAACACTTGATAACGATGCATATCGATTTAATTCTTGCAATGCCTTTTCTTCCATTTGTTTCGGCATTTTCTTTGCTAGAATTTTTTCTCTTAATTCATCTATTTCTGTTTCCTTTTTAGCTTTATCTCCTAATTCATCTTGGATAACACGAAGTTTTTCCCTTAGATAATATTCCTTTTGATTTTCGCTAATCGTCTTTTTTACTTTACTTTCTATTTCAGCTTCAATTTCTTGAATTTGTTTTTCACGCTGAATATCTTTAAGCATATAAGTAAGACGTTTACCGATATTCGGAGTTTCTAAGTATTTAAGCTTCGCATTAAAATCTAAAGGAAGATGATAAGCAAGAAGATCTGTAAGAACATCAGCAGTAACACCACTAGTAATCTTCCCAATCAACTCTGGGTTTTTAATTAATAAACGTTGACCACTACAATCAAGTTCTTCTACTAATAATCTTACACTAGCTATTTCTTCATTTATATCATCACTTTCTGCTGGCATAGTAACAAACTGTACTACATAATATGGATTTGTTTGCAAGTAATCTAATATTTTACATCTAGTAATTCCGATTACTTTTAACTTATGAATAGGTGTTGCATCCATATTATAAACAATCTTCGCAACAATACCAACTTCATGAAAGTCCTTATCATCATTAGGTTTATTATTAACTAGTAGAACAATATATTTATTTTTATCGAGCGCGGATTTAATTGCTTTCTGGTTTTCAACTTTGCTAACATCAAGTCTAATTTCATTGTTCGGTAATGGAACAATTCCTCTGACTGATATCGCTGGTAATGTTTCAGTAATTACCGATTGGTTAGAAAACAATTTATCACTCCTTTCATTTCAAATCGCCTTAAGCTATTTTATTCTCAAGATAGTAGTATACTGGTTCTTTATTATTTAATACTACATCTTTAGTAATAACACACTTTTGAAGATTTTCTTGTTCTGGAACATTAAACATAATCTCAAGCATTATTTTTTCAATAATTGCTCTTAAACCTCTAGCTCCAGTTTTTTGAGAATAAGCAGCTTCAGCGATTGCTCTAATAGCTTCATCTTCAAATTCTAATTTAATATTATCCATTTGAAACATTATTTGATATTGTTTGATTAACGCATTTTTAGGTTCTTTTAGTACTTTTACTAAATCATCTACTTCTAAAACATCTAGTGCTGTAAGAACTGGAAGACGACCAACAAGTTCAGGTATCATTCCATATTTTTGGATATCTGTATGACTAATATTTTTATACATTTCTTTAGAATTTACTTGTTTTGTAACTGAATTAAATCCAATTACTTTATTTCCTAAACGTTTCCCAACAACCTCTTCAATTCCTTCAAATGAACCCCCACAAATAAAGAGTACATTTGTAGTATCAAATGGAATAAATTCTTGGTGAGGATGTTTACGTCCACCTCCTGGTGGTACATTAGCAACAGTTCCTTCTAAAATCTTAAGTAGTGCCTGTTGTACTCCTTCACCACTAACATCACGGGTAATTGATACATTATCACCTTTGCGTGCAAGTTTATCAATTTCATCGATATAAACTATTCCTTTTTGAGCTAAGTCTAAATCATAATCAGCTGCTTGTAATAATCTTAAAAGAACATTTTCAACATCTTCACCTACATAACCTGCTTGCGTTAGTGAAGTTGCATCAGCGATTGCAAATGGAACATTGACAATATTTGCAAGTGTTCTTGCAAATAATGTTTTCCCACAACCCGTAGGTCCTATTAATAGGATATTACTTTTATCGAGTTCAATTTCATTATCAGTATATAAATTATTTTGAACTCTTTTATAGTGATTATACACTGCAACACTTAAAACCTTTTTTGCTTCATCTTGTCCAATAATATAATCACTTAATTTTTCGTAAATTTCTTGTGGAGTAAGTTCTAACACGAACTCCTTTGGACTTTCTTCAGTATCATCAACTTCTTCTAAAGGAGCATCAAGTTCTAACATTTGATGACAAACACTAATACACATCTCGCATATATAGCAATTATCTCCTTCGATTAAGCGACGATTATCAGTCCCAGGTAGTCCACAAAAAGAACAAACTTTCGCTTTCTCATCGTTTATTGGCATATTGCCCTCCTTATTTTACGACTGCACTACTTTTAATTAAATCAATAGCCTTTCTTATACGTACATATGGTGCAATCATATCTTTTGAATATACTTTTTTAACATCCTTAAGATCTTTCTTTAATTCCGTTGCGATAAGGTCTAATTCTTTGTCATAATCTTCATCAGTCATCTCTAAGTTTTCGACCTCAGCAATCTTTAAAAAGACAGCTCTTTGTTTTACATTCATTTCCGCAGTTGGTTTAATCGCTTCTTTGTATTGCTCTAGAGAATCAATACCACTAAACTTAAGTAATGTATCAACTGGAATTTGATATTGGTTTGCTTGCGTTTCAACTTGATGAACATAACGATGAATTTCTTCTTCAACTAAGCCATTAGGTATATCTAATTTTGCATTATTTACAGCAAGTGTTAATACGTCATCAGAAAATTTATTTTCACTAGCTTCTTTTTTCTCTTTTTCCAATACGTCAGTAACAAACTTCTTATACTCTTCAACATTACTTACATTTTCAATTTCTAATTCCTTAACAAACTCATCATTAAGTTCTGGAATTTCACGACGTTTAATTTCATGTAATTTAATTTTGAATTCTGCTTTCTTACCTTTTAAATTCTCAGCATGATATTCTTCAGGAAATGTTACTTCAATAGTTTTTTCCTCACCAGTATTCATTCCAACCATTTGTTCTTCAAACCCAGGAATGAACTGTCCACTACCGATTTCTAAACTATAGTTTTCACTTTTTCCACCTTCAAAAGCCTCTCCATCAACAAAGCCTTCAAAATCAAATACAGCTGTATGACCTTCTTTTAAAGGTTCATCCTCAACAACAACTAACTCCGCATAGTTTTTGCGAATTCTTTCGATATATTCATCAACATCTTTTTCAGTAACTTCAGTTGATTCTTTTTCTACTTCTAATTCTTTATATTGACCCAATTCTACTTCTGGCCATACTTCAACTTCAATAGTAAACTTTAAGTTTTTGCCTTTGCCGAGAGTAGAAAAGTCAACATTAATTTCTGGGCGATTAACAACTTCTAATTTGTGTGTTCTGATTGCATCTAGATATGCATCATTAATAACGATATTCATCGCTTCTTCATATAAACTTTCTTCACCAAAGCGAAGATTGAAAACTTCACGAGGAACTTTTCCTTTTCTAAATCCTCTTATCTCAACATCAACAACCTTTTTTTCAAAAGCTTCATCAATTGCTTGATCGAATACTTTGCTGTCAATATCGAAATCTAATTTTACTTTACATCCTGTTAATTTTTCTAGTTTTACGCTCATTTATATTCTCCTTTTTTTAGACTTATATTATTATATATGATTTAGAAAATTTATGCAACCATTAAATATCTATTTCAAAGATAATTTTTAGTGCCTTTTCTAAACGCAATATAATCCATCCATCGTATCCCAATTCATAAATCATATTAATTAAATCAAAGAAACGATATAATAAATATTCACGATCAATCTTATAATTTCCAATAGTTTCTTTAAATACTTCATTAATATAATTAACTATTAATAAACATGGTGCAGCCTTCATAAATAAGACTTCAGATAGTCCTAATATATTTGAATAATTAGCACCATCAATTTCATAGTAATATTTAATACTTTCATTATTTAAAAGTTTGCTTCTCTTAATTAAACTTTTAGCACCATAAAGGTCAACAAGACTAACATATGATAGTAACATATAATAATACAAATCAAATGATTCATATTTGAAGTTACGTAATCTTTCGCCTATTATTATTATTTCATTAAAGGCATATATTTCAAATAATGATTCTAATAATTTATCAAAAATATTTTCATTTTTCAGAATATCAAAATTATTAATTATATCGTCTTTATATGATGCTGCTTTTTGAAAATCTTCTCTAAAATATGCATCATTAAAACTATTGATTATTTTTGTTTTTTCTTTCGGAAATTTTATTACTCGTTCCATAATGCCCTCGTATAGATATTATACCACATAATATTTAATTTAAAAAGAAAATTACTTTCTACTATATGATTAATAAAAATTATCCATTTTATAGATACCTATAAATACCAATTAATTTAATTTTTTTCTTCCTGGGGTCTAATTGCGCCAACTCTTACTAATTCTTTGTTTTTAAACATAAGAACAGTAATAATCATCATTCCAATTGCTGTTGCAATTAGGATATAATCTATTTTTACTTTATCAGATAAGGGACCAAATAACAACATTCCTAAAGGCATACTTACACTTGTAATCATTCCAAAAACACCAAAAACACGACCTAAGAAGTTTTTATCAATATTTTGCTGGAGGATTACAGTTGATGGTACATTAAATATCGGCATTGCAATACCAATTAAACCCATCACTACACTGTAAATCCAGAAGTTTTCTAAAACTCCTAATCCAAAGATAGCAAGAAAAATAATTACATTAGAAAATACCATTGTATGAAGACGATTTTTAAATCCTCCCCATTTCCCAATAATAATTCCACCTAGCATCATTCCAACTGAAAATGCTATTTCAATAACTGTAAGTCTCCATACTTCACTACCAAAATCTCTAGTTACTTGTAGTGGGGTTAAAAATGATACAGGTGCAGCAAGAAACATAAAGAGAGCACTAAATATACAAAAGATTAAAACATACTTATTTTTACTTATATATATTAAACCCTCTTTTAGATCCTTAAAATAATCAGTTTTAATATTTTCTTGAGTTTTTGTTTCTGGAACATACATAAAGAAATAAAGTATCACAATCGCGATTATTGCTGTTATTACATCAATAAAGAAAATATATCCTAATGTTGTAATGGAAAGAAGTAAAGCACTTAATATTGGTGAAATTAAAATCATAATTGATTGAATCGTTTGATTGATTGCATTTACTTTTGTTAGCTTATCATTAGGAACAAGTAAAGGAATATATGATGATACTGCTGGTGTTTGCACAGCAGAACCTAAAGCCCTAATTGTCATTATTACAAATAAAAGCCATATTTTATCAAAGCCAAATAAAAAGAGAATTGCTAGGATTAATGTAGATAAAGCAATTAAAGAGTCAGAAATAATAATAATTGCTTTACGATTAAATTTATCAGCCCATACCCCAGCAAATGGTGACAAAAATAAGGTTGGCAAGAAACCACAAATAATTGCAATTGTCATCATTAATCCAGATTTTGTTTCGAGTGTTATATGCCATGTAATTGCATATTGAACAATCATTGATCCAAATAATGATATTGTTTGTCCTGTTAAGAAATATGCTAAGTTCTTTTTCCATTTATTCATATATATCCACCTTTTAAAAAATGATTATTATTATAACATATTTTATAACGATTTGGGAAAATAATAATTAAAAAATTTAAAAGAGTTATTAAGTACTGTAAATTTAAATTTTTCTAATTTTTTATGTTGTAACTATTATACCTAACGCTAACTCTTCTTGCACTAATTAAACCATTAGTTAACTATTAAACCATAAGTTTATTGTTTTTAATATACTAGTGTAATATAATACTATTGTAAAGACACAAAACAGCCAAATAGACCATTTTTATTTTATTTGAATAAAAAATTAGGGTAATGTGTCTTGTAAGGTGGAAGATGCGTACAGCAATAATTTATAACCTTAAAAATTAATGGTTAAAGAGACATTACACGTCTTTTTTGAAGCATCTTGTAGGCCACCAAATGGTGGCCCCACTATTTTATTTTAGGAGGAATAAAATGAGTTTTGTTGATGAAATGAAAAATGAATTATACAGTGTATTAACTGAAAATGGTGATAAAGCATATTCCACAAGTGGATCATATTGCTTAGACTTTTTTTCATTATGTGGGGGAATGCGCCATAGATATAATGACCTTTTTAAGTTATTTTTAAAAGCTTATTTTGAGGATAAAAAATTAGCTATTAAAATACTTTTTTATTTACGTGATATTCGAGCTGGATTAGGCGAAAGAAACTCATTTAGATTTTTAATAAATTCGCTTGCTAATCTATATCCTGATATTGCTATACAGCTAATAGAATTTATTCCTAAGTATGGTCGCTATGATGATTTATTTGTATTACTTAATACTTCAGTAGAAAATAAAGTGTTAGAACTAATAAAAAATCAATTAAATATAGACTTACAAAACTATGAACATGGAAAAGAAATAAGTCTTTTATCGAAATGGTTACCATCAATAAACACATCAAGCGAAACTTCTAGGAAACTTGCAAAGAAAATTAGTCAATATTTAGGATATAGTGCTGAAGAATACCGTAAAGTATTATCCAAACTACGTAAAGGAAGAGTATTAGAAGTATATTTAAGCAGTAAAAATTATACTTTTGATTATAATAAACAACCATCTCAAGCTTTATTTAAATATTCTAATGCTTTTATAAGAAATGATAATGAAAGATATTCAGAATTTATTTCAAACTCTTTGCAAATAAAAAGTCTAAATACTTCTACTTTATATCCATATCAAATAGTATCTAAAATAATCGATAATTACAAGTTATCAAAACAAGAAAAAGAAGTTCTAAATGCAACATGGATAAATATTGATCGAAAAAATATCGATTCATCAACACTAGTTGTTTTAGATGGATCAAGTTCAATGTACTGGCAAAATAAAAATGTTGCTCCGATAAGTATTGCTACATCACTAGCAATATTATTTTCTGAACAATTACAAGGACCTTTTGCTAATACTTTTGTTACATTTAGCGAAAATCCACAGCTTGTACAATTGAAATCTAAAACAATTTATGATAAAGTTATAGAAGCAACTACGTATTGCGAAATTGCAAATACTAATATTTCTAAAGTATATTATTTAATCCTAAAAACAGCAATAAAAAACAAACTCCCTCAACAAAAACTTCCAGAAAGAGTAGTAATAATAAGTGATATGGAATTTGACCAATGTGTTGTTGGATTAAGCACATTTGAAACTTACAAACAAAAGTTTAAAAATGCTGGATATAAGCTTCCAGAACTTGTATTTTGGAATGTCGATGCTAGACACATCCATTTACCTGTAAGGCAAAATGAAATAAATGTAAAACTGGTAAGTGGGGCTAGCAAAAACGTTATCGAACTAATAACTGAAAATAAAGCATTTGATCCGTATGATTTTATGATTTCTGTATTAAGCAAATATAATGAATTTGATAATATTATAATATAAAAGGGGGAATCTAAATGCATTTTGTATATCCAACAATAAATCTAATTAAAACAGGAGAAAACATCAAGAAACTAAGAATAAAATCTAATATGAGTGTCAAGGATTTACAAATGCATTTAGGATTTGACTCTCCTCAAGCTATTTATAAATGGCAATGGGGGCAATGTCTTCCTTCTATTGATAATCTTGTCGCTCTTGCTAAGTTATTTAATGTAACAATAGATCAAATTCTTGTTGTGTCAGACAAATAAAAAAGTGATTTTAAATCACTTTTTATTTATATAATGGCGTCCCAGGAGAGATTCGAACTCCCGACACACGGCTTCGAAGGCCGTTGCTCTATCCAGCTGAACTACTGGGACATTATTATATATTAATCATCACGAAATATTATACCACCACTTTCCCATTTTTGCAAACATCATTTATAAATTCTTAACTACTCTGTCATCGAGTCACCTGTATAATGCAAACATAAATCATAGCGATAACCACATAATGAATAAAAAGCATTATCTTTTGAAAATGGTTTTCGATTAGGTTTTTTCTTTATTTGGATTAATTTCTTTACTTCTTCTAAAATATTAACACTTTTAACTTCAATAAACGTCCATTTACCAATATGTTTTTTTTACCACGCCTGAATTTTTATTTATTTTTTCCGTCTCCAACCTCATCAAGATTGTATTTTCCACGCATAAATTCAACTGTTTCAAGTTTTACTTTTTGTAGTTCTGTTATATACTCCCCATAAATTTGATATAAATTATATTTTAGTATATCATGCTAATATAAATATTTTCAACATCTTTCTTTAAAAAAATAACAACAGCATTAAACTGTTGTTTTATCATTATTTTAATTATTTAATGGCGTCCCAGGAGAGACTCGAACTCCCGACCAACGGTTTAGGAAACCGATGCTCTGTCCAACTGAGCTACTGGGACAAGTTTCTAAGTTATTATACCACCAAGTATTTCTTTTTGCAATATCAATTAAAAAGTAAAAAGGTAAGCAATTACTTGATAAAAAAAAGGGTTATTACTTAAATAACCCTTTGCAATTGTGTATGAGCAGAATACATAAGTTAAGTTAAATTATTTGTAAACAACGCGATAATAATCAGTAATAAAGTGAGCACTTATGTTGTCATCAGTACTTAATATTTCTAGAAACAACCTAAAATCAAGTTCTTCGAGTTCACTTATATCTATTTGTGGTAAAATTTTCGATTTTATAACATAACCTTTAATACGATTTAAACCGTATTTTTCATAATTTTGTTCATTAAAGGGACCATAATATGCTTGTGTTTCTTCTTTTGATTTGCCCTCTTTGTTGAAGTCATCTTTAAAATTAAATGTTATTGCATATTTAAATGCATTATTTTTGTTAACAAATCTTATTATATTATTAACTTCTTCTGGTACTAGATCGAATATTTTCAAAGCATAATGTAATTCTTTTTCCGCTATTTTTATTCTATCAAAATCGCAGTTTTTAATTTCAATAAAATATACTCGACATCCAATACCAGCAGCCATAACTTTTGGATACATAGTCTTTATGCGAATAAGAATAGAGAAGTTCTCATCTAGACCAACATCAACAACTTTACAATCAATTGATATTGAACTTAAAATATTTAAAAAACAATTAAATCTGATTTTTCAAAAAAGTCTTCATCATAAGTTTTTAATTCTTAATAGTGTGTTGGTAAGTTAAGATATTCATCATATGTATTAATCTTTTCAATACGTTGTTCAAATAATTCTAAGTCTTGAGTACGATATTCATAAACATTATAGCCAAGTTCTTTAAGATATTCTTTTTCAAATTGATTCTTTTTAAATCTACTTCTTCAAAATCCTCAAATTCTTCTTGATCATCATCATTTTCATTATTATTTTCAGTTGCTATATCATCTTGATTATCAATATTTGTTAAGCCTTTATTATTTTTATCCACACATCAAGTCAACACTAAAAAGGTGCTAAAATTAAAATTAATATTTTATAAAACTTCATAATCCTTCCTCATTAAAATTAAAATAAATCAATAACGAACTTATCCATAAATTCATTAAGACAATTGACAAACTCTTTGTCTTAATGAATAAATCATAACAATTATACAAATGCATTAAAAGGGTTATATAATAAATAGTAACCCTAAAACTTACTTATATTCTATTTTGAAATAATATGTATATAATTTTATTTTTATTAGTTCATCGGTATTTAAAACTTCTAATAATAAATCAAAATCTAAATTGAATTTAGAAGCGATAATCTCAGGACTATAAAAAGACCTTATTACATTACCTTCGATACGATCAAGTCCATGCTTTATATATTTTTCTTTATTAAAGGCCTCATAATACGCTTCTATTTCTTCTTTCGTTCGACCTTTCTTATCATAATCATCTTCGAAGCTAAACACAAGAACGAATTTAAAAGCACCATGTTCATCAATAAATTTCTGAATCCTATTTACTTCTGATGCTATCACATAAAATGTTTTAGTGTTATAAACATATGATTTTTCCGATATTAAAATATGATTTATTTCTTCTGATACTTTTTCATATTCAATAAAATAAACTCTACTGTCAAAAACCCCAATCCTTACCTCAGGGTATAAAGTTCTAACTTTAATAATTAAATTATTATTCTCGTATAAACCTATAGACTCAAAATCTAATTGAATTGAAATTGAACTAAATAGTCTTGTATAAATAATTAAACTTGATTTTTCAAAATAGTCTTCATCATATTCTTGAAGTTCTAGCATAACTTCAGGTAAATTTAAATATTCATCATAAGTATCAACTTTAATAATATCTAGACCAGAATAATTAACTAAATTAACTGAACGATGTTCATTAATGTTAAAGTCAAGTTCTAAAGTATATTCTTTTAGATATAATGATTTTTCTGCACTAAGTGCATTTTCGTCATCTACTTCAGATTCATCTTCTTCATCATCTTCATCACTATTTCCAGTTTCTACTTCATCTTTACCATCATTTAAAAAGCCATTAGGACTATCAATTTTATATGCACATCCCACTAAAGCAACTAGAAAAATAAGAAGTAATAATATTATTTTTTTTAGCTTCATAAAGCCTCCTTAAATATTACCAATAAAATTGATAATATTTTCATTCCCGTCATTAAATAAGACAAATTAAAGAGAAGTTTTTGTCTAAAAAATAATAATTAAAGGTCATCAAACGACACCCCTTATCCTTTTACATACTCTATTGTAGCATACCATACTATTAGAACTATACTAACTTTTTTGTCAATACTTATTATATCTAATAATGTGTCATAATCAAAATCTACTACATCATATATATCAAGATAGGGACCACACTCAGTTTTTATTAAAGTTCCTTTTATACGATCTATTCGGTATTTAATAATCATCTCATCAACAAAATCTTCATAATACTGTTTTATTTCTTCATAGGTAAGATTTGAAGTATCAACGTCATCATCAAAATAAAATGCAAAATTTATGCTCATTATATCGTGTTCTTTAAGAAAATTGTTGATTTCACTTATTCCTTCTTCGTTTTGTATTGAAAATGATTCTACATATTTATTATACCTTTTTTCTGATATAATAGTGCTTTCTACATCTACATCAACATTTATCTTATTACAGTTTATAAAATATATTCTATGTGCAAAAAGTGTATTCATTTCATCAGCATGAATACTTTTAACCTTCATAAATAAGTTATTATTTTCGTCTAAACCTAAAGATAATATTTCATATTGAATTGCTGAAGAGTAGAAACCTTTTCCGTAAATTAATAAACTTGACTCATCAAAAAAGGATTCGTCATATTGTTTTAATGCTTTTAAATCATCTTTAATATCTAAATATTCTTCATATGTGTTAATTAATAAAATACCAGTAAAATTTGCCTCTCCTAAATCTAAGCCTTTAATGTCGAATCTTTCAACCTCAATATCAAATTCTACCGTATATTCTTTTTCAAATAAACGTTGCTCTTCGCTAATATTTTCGTCCTCTTTTTCATCTTCTTCATCATTGTTTCCTGCTTCTATTTTATCATCATCATCTAACTTTTCATTGGTTTTTTGATAACATCCACCTAAGAAAAAAAACATTAAAAATATTATTATCAATACTTTATTAAATTTCATAAATCCTCCTCACCATTATCAATATAAATTGATAATGTTTATTCTTGTCGTTTAATAAGACAATAAAATAGACTTTTTTTGTCGGTAAAAAAAATAACCTGATTTTATCAGGTTATTCATCATCAAGTAATTCGTTTAATTCTTCATTGATTGATTTTTGTTTCTCTTTATGTCTTATTTCCTCGTTTTCTTTTTGTTTCTTTTCTTTGTTCTTTAATGTGATTTCGTTATTATAAATATCATTAGCATTCTTTACAACTTTCTTAACATCCTTAAGCAATAGTTTAATATATTCTACATCTGCGTATTTGTCATTAATGTTTGTGTAGATTTGTTTGATACTTTTTGTATAGTCATTTTTAGGCGTGTAAGTAATAGTATAAAACCATTGCTTAATTTGTTCTTTACAAGTATCAAAACGTTTTGACTCTTCATTAAATATATTAAACCAATGCAAATCAAATAATTCTGAAAAATCAAGTGTTAGTTGATTTCGAAACGTATCAAAATCAACATTAATAATTTTTGTGTTTATTGTTTCCATTATATTAACCCCCCACTTGTTAATATTCTGTTTTATTTTCTACTTCTTTTGAACACAAATATCTACTACTAATAATACTAATAACATTAAGTATAAAAATCAATAATGTCCTATGACATTATTGTATAACTTTAGAACAACGAGGTTAATTTTATTTCAATAATATGGCATCCCAGGAGAGATTCGAACTCCCGACACACGGCTTAGAAGGCCGTTGCTCTATCCAACTGAGCTACTGGGACATAACACATATTATTTTACCTTAAAACTTCTGTTTTGTAAAGGATAAAATTGAAAATTATAATATAAAAAAATAGGATAAATCCTACTTTCAAATATCAACATCATGATTTTGATATGCAAGTGTATCTTTTGGCGTATATGTAATCACATCTTCTAAAGAAAAATATTTCATATTTTTACTTATTTCATGCAATATAGTTTTTATATCACCTTCATCAAAAGGAAGTCCAATATAAAAATCGGCACCCATTGCAAATGATTTTTGAAGTAAATTTAAGTTATACTTTTTCGAGCACACAACAATCTTAATTTGATGATTTAAAGGGTTTGATCTAATCATCTTAAGACAATCAATACCAGTCACTCTCGTCAATCCTAAATCAATAAATACAACATGAGGTCTTAATTTTATCGCTTGCAAGCCTTCAATTACATTATTAAAAACTAAAGTCTTACACTTATTAATTTTTGGAACTAATACGCCTTCACGTACAATATAGACAAGGTCAAATTTTTTCATCATATCACCATTTCTATTTTTTGCTTTTTCTTTTTTATTATTCTAATTTTTATAAAAAAACATATAATTGACTAGGAGGAGATTAAATGCAAATAATTATCGATCCTGGCCACGGTGGATTTGATCCGGGCGGTGGTTCAAATCATCTATGGACAGAAAAAAGTAAAACTTTACAAATATCTCAATATCAAAAAAGGCGATATGATGAATTAGGTATTCCTGCTGTTATGACGAGAACAGGTGATGAGTTTTTACCACCTAATGCACGAATTAATCGTATTAATGAACTGGCAGGCTCAGAGCCATCAATACTCATAAGTAATCATATTAATAGTAGTGGTAGTAAAGGGGCTGAAGTAATTTATTCAATTCATGGGGATCCTACCTTACCAAATATGATTGCTGATCAAATACGTGCACGTGGTCAAAATATACGTAATGTTTACACACGCACTAATTACGCAGGAGATGATTTTTATTTTGTAATTAGAGAACCTGTAGATAATGTTCAAGGGATGATTGTAGAATATGGATTTTCTGATAATCCTGCAGATAAACAAATACTTACATATCGTTGGGAAGACTTAGCTGAAGCTGTTGTTGAGGCGGTAGCGCAATATTTAGGCTATGATTATTTTGAGCCTACTTTTGTTGTATATCGTGTTCAAGAAGGAGATTCACTATTTACAATTGCAAATAAATTCAATACAACAACACAACATATTAGAGAAAACAATGGCTTAACTTCTGATAATTTATTTGTTGGTCAAGAATTATATATATATCCTGGATGATAAAACGAAAATTACCTTTATTTATTTTTATTAGTTTTATATTTTTAGTTATTTTAAGTGTTATTACATCACCACAAAACTTTTATTTAGAAATCATTGATACCTTAACAATATGGCTTTATAATGTATATCCTTCAATCTTTACTTTATATATTATTTCAAGTTCATTAATTAATTTTAATATTATTAGTAGACTTTCATTTTTATTCAAACCTTTTATAAAATTCTCATCAAATAAAGCTTATGAATTATTCATAATATCTATTTTAGTTGGAAATCCTAGTACTGCATCATTAATAATGGATGAACTTAAGTTAAACACAATAAGAATAAATGATGCGAAAAAACTTATTAAAACATCTGCTTTTTTTAATCCTCTTTTTATTATTTCGATAATTACAACTACTTATTTAAAAAATATTAATTTCGCTTTATTAATAGTCATATCAATGATAATAACAAATATCTTGATTTCACAATTTATTAAATATGATGAAAAAGAAATCGAAAACAACAAAGAACCAATAATAATTAAAATTGATAAAATCTTTACGCAAATTAATAGTGTTATGTATTTATTAATTGTTGTTGCTGGAGTAATGGTATTTAGTAATATTCTT
This sequence comes from Acholeplasmataceae bacterium, assembly GCA_012838705.1. Classification (GTDB taxonomy): domain Bacteria; phylum Bacillota_I; class Bacilli_A; order ML615J-28; family CAG-698; genus DUOT01. The sequence goes on along the minus strand of DUOT01000067.1, from coordinate 8,659 downwards.
AAATATAGTTTGTTAAATTTATTTACTTTAATTAAAGTAAATAATTTTTATACGCATTTTTTAATTGCTAATATAGAAGTAGCTGTAGGTACGCTAGATATTATAAATCTACAGTTTTCCACCCCTTTCACTTTATCCTTACTTTGTTTTATGTTAAGTTTTCAAGGACTCTCAATTAATATTCAAGTTGCAACTGTCACTAGTGACTTAAAAATAGATTTTTCTTCTTTACTTAAAATAAGGCTAATTCAAGGCATAATAAGCTCTATCCTTTGTTTTGTTTTATATATTATATTTATTTAAAAAAATGGACTTTTAGTCCATTTTATATATCAATACTTCACTACTTCCATATGCATAATTTTTAATTAATGATAAAGCATTGATTTGATTTTTATCTACATTACCTTTTACAAAATGACATATAATATATGCATCTTGATTAATCATCTCGTTTTTTAATAAATAATCAATTATTTCATTTACGATATTTAATCTATATGGTGGATCTAAAAATATTAAATCAAATTTTTGATCTTGAAGCTTTTTTAAAGCGGCTTTATAATCCATATTTAAAACGAAAACTTGAGAATCAACACCTAATAACGTAACATTTTCTTTAATAATTTTTATTGCATCTTTAGATAAATCACAAATATATGCTTTACTAGCCCCCCGGCTTAATGCTTCAAATGATAAAGCCCCACTACCACCAAATAAATCAAGAACAGTACCACCATCAAAATAAGGACCAATTATATTAAAAACAGATTCTTTCATTCGATCTGTCATAGGTCTTGTATTTTGACCTTTTAAGGTTTTCAAAATCCGACTTTTATAAATGCCAGCTATAATTCTCATTTTTCCTCCTGAAAAATATATAAAAAAATTTTAAAAATTTTTAAATTTTTTTGCATAAAAAATGAATTATTGAACCATAATATAAGTGCAACGAAATGTTGCAGAAGAATCCCCCTATTCTTCTATCATACTTCTCCTCTCCCTTTCACATATATATCAATTTTTAAAAAGCGAGTTATTTCAAATAACTCACTTTTTCTTTTAATCATCATCTTCTTCTAATATTTCTTCGATATAATAGAAATCATCTTTTTTCTCATACTGAACGCGATAACTTTTATGGTCTATTGTAAACTCAGGATAGTTCAAACCTTTTTCTTCATGGGTACGATGATGCATAATAATAATATTTCCCTTGTCCACTTTACCGCCAAGTTCTAATGGTCTAATATAAGATACTACCCATCCTACTTCATTTTTGATTTGATAATCGTCTTTTTTAATTTTCTTTCCGCTAAAATCATAGGAATAGGTTTGATCCCCAATCTCATCAAGCCATAACTTCATCGCTTCATCTCTATCCATAATAACCTCCTAGGTAAGCTTTTTAGGTACAAAAATTTTTAAATGATTGTGTAGATTGATAATCTTTACTTCGCCTTTTGGTCCTGCTTCTCCATCTACACACCAAGTTACATTTTCATCAACTTTAATTTTTAACTCCGAACCGCGCATACATAAAAAGTGTCTTGCGGTTTTTTTTCTACCAATACCAAAGGTAAATAGTTTCAAAATATTTACTAAACCTTTTCTAACACCTTTCTTAACAAGAATAATATCAAATTCACCATCATTTAAATGCCCATTTCGATTAAATGGAATACCTCCAACGCTTTTTGAATTAGTTACTAAAACTAAAGGCACTTCCATTTCAATAATTTCTGAACTTGTTTCAACTTTCACATCCAACATTTTAGGATTAACAATATCTTTTAATCCATCAAAAACATAAGCTAGTTTCCCAAAAATCTTTTTCGTTTTTTGTTTTGTCCGATAGCTTACACCTGTAAAGGTACCAATAGCACTAACATACATAAAGTATGTATCATTAATTTTACCAACATCATGATACATGTAATTACCATCAATTATTACTTGAAGCGCTTTTTTTATATTTCTAGATATCCCAAGATTACGAGCAATATCATTAACTGTACCTGAAGGAATATATCCAAGTATAGGTCTAGTTTCACAAGTAGCCACTCCACAAGTCACATCATTAAAAGTACCATCGCCACCTGAAAATATTAAGGCATCATATACCCCACAACATTTTTTTGCCTTTTCTATTGTATCTTCAGCGGACTTTGTTGCATAAACATCGACAGTATCGAATTTTTCAGAAAGTGTACTTTTAATTAAATCTAATTTTTTTACAATCCTCCCTTTTCCGCTTTGAGGATTGTATAAAAAAATACACTTCATAATTCACCTCATTACAGAAAAAATTATATCATAGTTACCGAAATAAGTCAAACCGTAATATTTCCACAAACAAAAAAAGAGCAAAAACATCTTCTAATTTTGCTCTTTTTTATCATAACAACTAAATATTTGCCATTTTTTCATTAATAAATTGATTTTTATATAAATTATAATATTCTTTACCAAGTGCTAACAATTCTTCATGAGTTCCTTGTTCTACAATCTTACCATTGTCGATTACTAAAATCAAATCAGCATTGATGATTGTAGAAAGGCGGTGAGCAACAATAAAACTTGTTCTTCCTTTTAAAAGTTTACTAATCACATTTTGAATTGTCATTTCTGTTTCTGTATCAATACTTGATGTTGCTTCATCAAGTATTAATATTTTTGGATCAGCAAGAACAGCTCTAGCAAAAGATATAAGTTGTCTTTGCCCTACTGATAGTTTTGCTCCACTTTCACCGACATTAGTATCATAACCATCCTCAAACTCCATAATAAAATCATGTGCACTTACAGCTTTTGCTGCTTCATATACTTCTTCATCAGTTGCATCTAATCTTCCGTATCTAATGTTTTCCATGATTGTTCCTTTGAATAAATGAGGCGTTTGCAACACATATCCTAAATTCGAGTGAAGCCAACCAATTGAACGTTCACGATAATCTCGTCCGTCTATTTTAATAACACCTGATGTTGGTTCATAAAAACGGCTAATTAAATTTATGATTGTTGTTTTTCCACTACCAGTAGCTCCAACTAAAGCAACACTCATTCCAGGTTTGACTTTTAGACTAAAGTTTTCAAGAACCGCTTCATCCTTCACATAGTGAAAAGAAACATCGCAAAATTCTATTTCTCCAATTAAAGGTTCCCATTTTTCCTTCTTTGGTTCGAAAATTGTTCCGTATTTTTCAATAACTTCTTCAGTATCTTTAATTTCCGGTTCAGTTTCTATTAGCATCATTATTCTTTCCGCTGATGCTTGCGCTTGTTGGAACTCTGCAATTATTCTTCCAATTTGCGCAATCGGATCAAAGAAGAATTGAGCATAACGAATAAATAAATATAGTGTTGCTAGATCAATTATACCTTTTAAGTAAAAATTACCACCAAAAGTAAGAATTGATCCAATACTAACATACGAAAGCAAGAACAGTAGTGGAAAGAATATTGATGAGATGACAATTGCTTTAATTGATTGTCTTTTCATATTAAGACATAAATCATTAAATTCATTGTTTCTTTGTTCTTCTAATACTAATGTTTTCGTTGTTTTTGCACCTAATATTCCTTCATTATATGATGCAGTAATCTTCGAATTTGTCTTTCTAACACCACGATATTCAAACAAAATTTTCCTACGGAAATATAAGCTAACAACAAACATTATTGGTAATACTGCAACAATAACTAATGCTAATTTCCAGTTAACAATAAACAAAACAACTAGGATCCCAAGCATTGTAAATGAACCCCAAAGGATATCAACTAATCCCCAAGATAATATTGTTGCAAGTTTTCTTGAGTCACTCGTTAAGCGAGCCATAATCCATCCTGCAGGTGTTCTATCATAAAAAGCAAAAGGTAGTTCTTGCAATTTTTCAAAAGCTTCAGTCCTAATTTCATAACCTATTTCTGCTTCTACATCACCAGCACATTTAATAAAGCCATAAATAACTACGAGAAACCCTAAAGCTATTAATACAAAAGCAATAATATAATGATGAATATTTGTAAAGTCTCCATCTTCAAAAAACTTCTTTATTGCCATTGAGTTAACAATCGGATTAATAATATCTAAGAAGGCAAGGATAATAACAGAAATTATTAAAAAAGTAACACTCTTTTTCTTTCTTATTACCATTTTAATAATCTTTTTCCAAACACTAATCTCTATTTTCTGTTTATCAAAATCAAATTCTTCGAAATGATTCATCCTACTCACCTTCCTTTTTCTTCACTGTCATAGTAAATTCTTCTTCTAGTGCCCCTTGAATGTCCCATAATGTCTTATATAATCCTGGAATTTGTGATAACTCATCATGAGTTCCAATTTGTGACACCTTTCCGTCTTCTAATACTATGATTTTGTCTGCTTCTTTTGCTGTTGTTATTCTGTGAGTTATAATTATAGAAGTCAAATTTTTATTATTTTCTTTCAAAGCATTTCTAATTCTTACATCCGTCTTCGTATCAACTGCACTTAAACTATCATCAAAAATTAATATTGGTTTTTCTAAAACTAACATTCTTGCAATTGAAACACGTTGCTTTTGGCCACCACTTAATGTTACACCCTTTTCACCAACAAGGGTATTATAACCTTTATAGAAATTTACAATGTCATCATGAACAGCTGCAGTTTTGGTTGCCATCATAACTTTTCTTTCTGAAATATTAGGGTCAGCAATTCTAATATTTTCAAGAATCGTTTTCGCATATAGAAAAGGATCTTGAAGGATAATCCCAACATTACGACGAAGATGATGTTTATCAATTTCCTTTAATTCAACACCATCAATTGTAATTTTTCCTTGATCATATTCATACATTCGAACAAGAATGTTTGCAATTGTTGATTTACCTGAACCTGTTCTACCAATAATAGCAACAGTTTCTCCAGCATTAATTTTAAAATTAACATCATCTAATAAATGTTTATCAGTATCTGGAAACTTAAACGATACATTTTTAAACTCAATATTTCCTTTAATCTTTGGTTTCAATTCACCATCATAAATATATTCATTTTCAAGTGATAGTATTTCATCAGCTCTATTTGACGCTACAATCGCTTTTCCAAAATCACCGATAATTCTTCCTAATCCACGGATAGGATAAACTAACATCGAAATATACATTAAACTTGCAATAATATCTCCAGAAGAAACTAATCCATCCCTAGCAAAGAATATCGCAGCAACAAGTGTAGCACCATATTGAAGTCCAACAACCCCATCACTAATTCCCCAATATATTGCCATTGCTTTATTTAACTTTTTTGATTCATCGCGGAATCTTTGATTTTGCTTATCGAAGCGCCCGATTTCATAATTTTCTTTCGCAAACGCCTTTACAACCCGAACACCATTTACATTTTCCTGCAATACAGTTGTCATATCTGCTTCTACTTCCTCAAGTTCATTAAACTTCCTCTTTACATACCTAAAATAGAAAATAGAAGATACAAGACTAAATGGCACGATTGCTAAGGTTATAAACATTAGTTCAACATTAATAAATGCCATTTGATATATTCCAGTCGCAAGTGAAGCAACAATATAAAGGAGTTGTGGTAGTTGATTTGTAAGGAAACTTTTGATTGTGTCAATATCAGAAGTACAACGTTGAATTAAATCACCAGTATCAACATTATTGTGATAGCTAACTGGTAAATCTTGAATGTGCGAATATAACATCGTACGCATATCGTATGCAATACCTTCTGATAACTTCCCTTTAAAATAACCATTAAGGAATAATAAAATAGCACGAATAAATTGGTATATAACTAAAAAAATTGCAACCCATAAGACTGCAGTTAGCGGTTCTTGAAACGATGCAAAGAAATCAACAACAACTTTTGGTAAAGTTACTTTACTATCAGGGTCTCCCTTAAAAATAATGTCCACAACATATTTAATAAATTGCGGTATATAAGAATAGGTTAGTGGGGCGAGAACTGTTAACAGTAGTATTAAAAATATTATAAGCTTATAAGGTTTTGCCCATTTGAATAATTTCGTCATAAACATCTCCTCTTATATTATTACCATTCCACTAATTATATCACATCAAAAAGTTATCTGCAAGACAATTCTTTATTAAATAAAACAGAAAATTAAGTCATTTTTATTAGAATATTTGCTTCATTAGAAAGTGCAAATGGCTTATTAATTTATCTTTTGATAACGGCTTTCCATGACTCGGTAATAGAAGAAATGGATGAAGTTGTTGCAATTTATATATCGATTTTTTTGCTACTTCATAATCAAAAGGATTGTATTTTGATAGGTCAATTGAGTTTTCCGTACTTAATAAATCTGATTGAAGAAACGTTATTTTAGTTTTAGTCATTAAAGCATCACCACATATTAAAGTTCTATCTTTATCTCTAAATAAAGCTATATGACCTTCGGTATGTCCAGGACAATGTATCCACCTCCAATCATCAAGATATGGTATAGTTTCATCTTCAGGTAATGCCTTAACATTTAAATCATCTAATAAAATATTGTATTTATATTTCGATAATTTTGCAACCAAATTACTCTTTAAATGCTCATCCTTTTTTTCGTTTATGTTTTTACCACTTATGTAAGGTATTTCTTTGATATGAGCATAAACAGGTATTTTCCATTCCTTTTCAAAGTATTTTGCAGATCCAATATTATCAAAATGTCCATGTGTTAATATAATCGCTTTAGGAATACGATTATCAAAATGTTTTCGAATTATTTTTTTAATATAAAATTTTGAATTTTTAAATCCAGTATCTACTAAAATATATCTTTCTTTACTTCCTATCATATAAGCATTTGCAAAGTAGAAATTAAGCAAATATATATCATCAAAAATAGATTTTGATGAAGTTAAGAGTGAGGATATACTTTCAAAGAAAAAACTTTCCATAAAAACACCAATATTATATTTTGTTATGAAAAACTATTTATACATAAAAGAAAAACTATGCAGTAAAGCATAGCTTTTTAAATCATTTTTTTTGTAATTAATCGAATGAAAATTACAATCAAGTAAATAATAATTCCAATAATCATACCAGTTATAAAGTGTTTTTTGAATTCTTTTCTTCTTATTGGTTGATCTTTTTTCCATTCTGACATTAAGACAAAAGATAAAACCCATACAACAATAATTCCTGTAAATCCCATAAAGAACGAAAGGACTTTGAATCCTGTACCTACTTGTTCATTTTTCACAAGTGGAGGAGTCACATATGCTCTTGCCCCAATCCTTTTTACAACTATCGAAATTGTTGTAGCAATAATAAATAAAGCATTAGGAATTATATTTATTTGCCCGATTCTACTTAAATGTGAACTTAACGCGCTATAAATTGACATATATTCTAAATTACGTGAAAATATTGCTATTTCAATAGTATGAAGGAGCATACTAATCATATTTACAGCTACTACCACTATTGAAAGAGCTACAATTTCTAATGTAATACTTTTCTTATTAATATTTCGATAAATTGTTAATGGGAAAAAGATATAGCAAAATGTTTTTATGAAAACAACAAGTGTATATAAAGGTGGAAAAATAAATTTATCACTATTAACACCATAATAAATGTATACTAATTTCTGACCAATAATAGTTGCAAAGAAATAAATAAAATAAATTATTGCCATAATTACTACAGTTAATTCTAATATCCTCGCAACACGTTTAAAACTGTTTGCCTTTGTAAATACATTTGATTCAGCACTTTCACTTTTCTCCACATCCAATTCATCATTTATCAATGAATCAACAGTTACATTAAAAAATTGACTAAGCAAAATAATTTTATCAAGATCTGGTATAGATTGGTCAGTTTCCCATTTTGAAATTGATTGCCTAGAAACTTTTAACTCATCCGCCAGTTTTTCTTGAGAAATATTCATTTGCGTCCTTAACAAAAAGATTTTTGATCCAATAGTCATACTAATCTCTCCTTACATATATATTTTATCTATTGCTAACCTTAATGTCTACCAAGTGGACTTTGAATTTATGTCAACTGGCGGTTGCTATTTAAAATATATCATAATTGATAATAAAAAGCAATTGCGTTTATTATCATATGGAAAAAAACAATATAAAAAGCCACTATATAATATTATTTTTGTAGTGGCTTTATTTATTGTAAATGTTGAAAAGAATCTTCGCTTACTTGATAATAAATACAAGTATAATCATATTATATATAAATAAAAAATGATCAGTATCTGGAGAAAGAATGATACTGATTATTTACATTTTACTCATTATTAATATTAATTTATAACATTAGAAGAGAGAAAAAAAATATGCTTGTATAAGCATATCATTTTTAGCAAAATGGTGACCTGTACGGGATTCGAACCCGTGCATGCATGCGTGAAAGGCATGTGAGTTAAACCGCTTCTCCAACAGGCCAATATTATGGCGCCCCCTCCAGGACTCGAACCTGGGACACCATGATTAACAGTCATGTGCTCTAACCTGCTGAGCTAAGGAGGCAAATGATTGATAGAAAGAAAGCTTGGCGACGACCTACTTTCGCAGGGCGAACCCACTATCATCAGCGCTGAAGTGCTTAACTTCTGTGTTCGAGATGGGAACAGGTGTATCCACTTCGCTATAATCACCAAACTTT
>DUOT01000066.1 GCA_012838705.1 Acholeplasmataceae bacterium | reverse complement strand
AAAACGTTAATCAAAAGCAAACTTCGGTTTGCTTTTTTGTTTTCACAAATATATAATATTATTAAGATTAAATTAAGTATTTGTTGTATAATTAATTTAAGAGGTGTCTTTATGAAAATATTGGTAGTAGAAGATGATAGACATTTAAATAAAGCAATATGTGATATGCTTAAAAGTATTGCGGAAACGACTTCAATTTATGATGGTGAAGAAGCTCTTTTTGTTGCGACTCAAAATATATATGATTTAATAATCCTTGATATAATGCTTCCAAAAGTAGACGGTTTTACAATCCTTAAGGAAATTAGAAATAATAGTAACTGTCCAGTATTAATGTTAACTGCTAAGGATAGTGTTAAAGATAAGGTTAAGGGGCTTAATTTGGGTGCTGATGATTATATGACAAAACCTTTTTATCGCGATGAACTAATCGCGCGAGTAGAAGCACTTTTACGAAGATACAATAATAATTTTGAAGGGTTACAAGTTGTTTTTAAAGATATGAAATTTGAAGTAACACAAAAGAAAGTGACAATAAATGACGAAGTGTTAGATATTACTGGAAAAACTTATGATATTCTAGAATACTTAGTGCGTAATAAAGATATTATTATTCCTAAAGAGCAACTTTTCAATCGTGTGTGGGGCTTTGATTCTGAAACGGTATGGAGCGTTGTAGAAGTGTATGTTAGCAATTTACGGAAAATATTAAAAAAATATAATTATCATCATTATTTAAAAACTTTAAGAAATGTAGGGTATATTTGGAGTGAAAAAGAATAAGTTAATTAAAAGATCACTTAAAAGTCAAAAGTATACTTTCTTAATATATAATTTGTTAGCATACCTATTTATTTTTACTATCCTAGGTATTGTAGCTTTTATTTCAATTAATAAAATATTTTTCCGTGATGCTGAAGCGAAAATTAAAACATATGTAAGTTACCTTACTGAAAATGACTTTGAGAGTAATAACCCTGAACTTCCGAATAATGATCGTATGAAAGTAGGTTTTTATGATCATGAAGGAATGATAATTGTTGAGCTGCAAAATTATGGGATAAGACAACCTATCGAAGGTAAAATTAATATCAAAAATATAAATCGTTTTGAACCTTATCCAGTTCGTAATTTGGATACTTGGAATAGTCATTATTCTCATTACTTGACTTATACAATCAAAAAAGAAATACCTCGTCTTGATATATCATATATTAAAATTTATATGAATGTCGATGGTGAAGTATCGTCACGTAATGAAATTATTAAGGTATATATAATATGTGTTATGACGATATTTATATTAAGTGGTCTAGCAAGTTATTTGTTAAGTCGTGAAACAATGAAACCGATTGTTGATTCTTTAGAAAAACAATTTGAATTTGTAAGCAACGCATCTCATGAATTAAGGACACCGATGGCTATTATCCAAAGTAAGATTGAAAATATACTTGCAGATCCAACCAAATCTGTTTATGAAGTATCTGAAGACTTAGCAATATCACTTAAAGAAATTTCTCGGTTAAACCGTCTAGCAAATGATTTACTTACTTTGGCACGAAATGATGATCAATACATTAGTTTAGATTTAAATTATGTTAATATAAATGAAATAATCAAAATTGCAATTGAGCCTTTTGAAGAACTTGCAAACTTGCAAAATAAAAAATTTACTTACAACGGTGAAAATATTATTGCACGTGTTGATAGTAACAAGATAAATCAAATTATGATTATCCTTCTTGATAATGCTTTATTATATACAAATGAAGGCGATAGTATCGAAATAACTTTAAAGCAAACACAATCAGATATTATTATTGTTGTTGCTGATGAAGGAATAGGAATAAGCGAATATACTAAAGAGCATATTTTTGATCGTTTTTATCGTGAAGATAAAGCTCGAAATCGTACAACTGGTGGTAATGGTTTAGGACTTTCGATTGCGAAGGCTTTGATTAAAGTCCATAGAGGTAAAATTATTGTTGACCATAATTATCCGAAAGGAACAAAATTTACAATTACAATTCCAAAAAAATAAATCAAAGGGTTTCCTTTGATTTTTAATATTTGACTTAACAAAGTATAAAAAACATGCTATAATTATATTAAAGATTAGAAATGGGGAATAATATGATTACGATTTATAATTCGCTTACAAATAAGCTTGAAGAGTTTAAACCTATTAAAGAAAAACATGTTACAATGTATGTTTGTGGATCAACAGTATATGATAATATGCATATTGGAAATTCCCGTCCAATTATCTTTTTT
>DUOT01000065.1 GCA_012838705.1 Acholeplasmataceae bacterium | reverse complement strand
CTTGCATTAATATTAAAAATAGTAAAACTAGAAGAAGTAGAAGACGTAGCAAATTTCCTAACAAACAATATGGCCTTTTTCTTTATTCCTGCAGCTGTATCGGTAATGGAATATTTTCAAATCTTAAAGATAGTGTTTGTGAAAATAATAATTATTTGTATATTAAGTATATTTATTACATTTTTTGTTATTAGTCTTTTTCTTAAGGCTATTACAATTAAAAAGAAAGGAAAAGAATCATGAGAGAAATATATTCATCACAAGTATTTGGAATTATGATAACAACACTATTTTATATTTTAGGCGATTACTTATATAAAAAGACTAAAATTCCACTTTTTAGTCCATTATTAATTGCAACTATTTTAGTTATGGGATTTGTATATATAGCTAATATCAACTTAGATTCATTTTTAACTGACTTAAGTGGAATAAATGTGTTTCTTGGTCCTTTGATTGTATCTCTTGCAATACCGATAGCTCAAAAAAAAGATTTAATAAAAAAATATTTATTTCCAATAACTATAGGGTCATTTATCGGTGCTTTAACTTCAGTATTAAGTGTTTTGATTCTCGGGAAAGTTTTTAATTTAAACGAAGACATAATAATATCTATCATACCTAAGTCGGCTTCTACGCCAATTGCAATTGAAATAACTAATCGTCTTGGAGGAATAAGAGCAATTACAGTTGCAGTTGTTGTTATTAGTGCTGTATTGGGGGCAATGATTATTCCGATACTTGTTAAAATGTTTAAAATAAAAAATCCATTAATTATAGGAATGGGTCTTGGAGTTTCATCTCATGCAATTGGAACAGCTAAAGCACTTGAAATTGATAGTACAGCTGGAGCGATATCTGGAATTGCATTAGTTATTAGTGGTATATTTACAGTCCTTATTACCCTCTTTTTATAAGTCCGTAAGGACTTTTTTTTAGAAAAAATGTCCTTATAAGTTAATTATATAAGTGAGAGGTGATAATATGAAAATATTTCTCATGATTATAGGTTTATTAATGTTTTTCCAAATAAACATTCATGGACAAGAAATAACTGAAGATGCCGACCCTTTAATTGTGAGTGTTGGAATAGGTGATGAAAAAATATTACAGTTAGATAATTGTAAACTAATAAGTAATAATGTTGAATGGGGTAAAATTGGATTATACGAAGCAACTTATTTTAATGAAACAACGCAAAAATATTTTTCACGGAAAATAAGAATCACAAGCTTTGATGAACTTAACGAGGGATTAGGCATTTATGAAAGCATATCTTATGATATAGAAGACAATTTAACAATCTATAATACTTTTTTATATGATGAAAATAGTTATTTTATTTTTGGATCATTACCGAGTAATGATGAACCTAAGCAAACAATTTATCCTCAAGAATTTGCATTTATTCATTTTTATAATAATGGAAAACTTGAATGGAAAAAAGTATACGACAAATCATATTCGTTTGTTTCTAGTTTAGCAAAAACTAATATGGGTATCGTAATACTTTTATCATATGAAGAAAATAATCAAACGGAGATGAAATTAGTTGAACTTAATATTCATGGTGAAGTGTTGCGTGAATTAAAAATATCAACACCTGGAATTGAGCAAGGTTATGATATATATTTTGATGGAACTAAGATATATATAGTATGTACTAGCGATTCCACAAATGGAGATATTAAATATTCTTTTGATGAAACGCAATATATAAGTTTAATCAAAGTAAATTATGAAAGTTTTGATTTGGAAAGCTATAAATGTTATGGAAATAAAGGTTATAACATATTAAAAAAAACCCTTTTCTATAACGATACATTTTACATATTATTTCAAGCTACTGGAAATGAAGGGAGGCATCAAAACGATAGTGGTGGATATCGAGGATATTTTTTAGTAAGGATTAATCCGAGTTTTGATTATGAAAACATAAATTATATTAGTATTAACGATCATATTGATGATTTTTTCATTACAAATCATTGTATTGTTTTTGTTTCTCGTGAGTATGTTAATCAATATTCATATTTAAAGTTTTATGTTAATAATCATGAATTACTATATTCAAATATTTATTATTGGAAATATCCGCAAGAAGGAGTGCAAATAAAAAAAGTTAGAAGTGTGAATAATTATCTTGGTGATGTGCTTCTAGCCATCGATACTAAAGAAGAAATGTTCTCTGGTTTATTGAGCGTCTATGATTTTAATAGTTATGGGTTTGCTGAATTTAATGATGAAAAGTTTCAAACTATTAATGCTTTGTTTGATAATGAAAAATTAGTTATTCTAGGGATAAATGATAATAAATTTTATAAAACAACAGGATATTTAATTGAAACAGAAACTATAAATTCTTATCAAGTCGTAAATAAAGATTATTTAGTAAGAAAATTAATAATAAATAATTTTCCAATAAGTTATATAGGTAATACGAAAGATAAAGTTCCATTTGGTTATCACAAAGATATATTATCTATAAACTTTGGATCCGTAAAACTTTATTTACTTGATGAATATTATGTTTATGAAAAAATTAATATAAAAGATGGAGAAATATACGATACTGGAATTGAAATTTCATTTAATGGAATAGGATATTTAAATGACGAAAAGTGTGAATCTCCACTTGAAATTAACTTACCTGGAGAATATTGTTTAATCATTTATGGTAATAGTGGTGAAAGAAAAGTAATAAATTTTTCAGTCAAGAATTTAAGTTTGGTGCCAAAGTATCAAGAAAAAGAAATACCAACCATAAATGGTATAGAGCTAATTAACCAAAACAATCAAATTAGTAAAGAACTAAATTTTGAAAATTTAATCACAAATCCAAAATCATATCAATTAGAAGCAATTATCTTTGCAATTATAAATACAGTATTTATATTAATAAGTTTCTTTATATGGAGGAAAAAATGATAAAATTAATGTTTTTAATTTCTTCACTATTTATTAATTTTCATTATAATAATTTTGAGTTTATCGAAGAAGAAATTAATGATAATATAATTGTTTCAGAGGATGGATATAAAGTACTTGATAATGGAAAGTTAGTTTATGGGAGCGAAACACTATATACTTTTTCACCTGAAGCTCAAGTAAAACTACATAAAGATAATAATCTTTACGTAGTATCAGTATTAAATGGTGTTCTAAATATTAAAGTTTTTGATAAATTTAATCGAATGATTCATGATGAAAATATTCCGGGAAAGTTTATAAATAATTTTGATATTGTATATCTTAATGAAAAGTTAGTAATAGTTAGTGGTATAACAATATATGATGGGGTTTTTCAAAAACATAAAAAGCCTTATTTTGATAAAACAGATGCCATCATTTTTTCGATAAACCAAGATTTTGAAATAGACAGTATTAAAATATATGGTGGCTCTATGGATGAATACTTTTCAAAAATAAAAATTATTGATAGTAATTTTTATTTAATAGGTAGAAAAGACACATTAAGTGGTGGTGACTTTGGATATGGAGGATCAAAAAATTATGGTTATTTATGTGTTAAAACTAACCAAGATTTTGCTTTAGAAAAATATTGCACTGTTAAAGAAAAAATATATGATGTTGCAACATATGAAAATAATACTTTTTTATTGTGTGAAAATAACATTTATAATTTAAATAGCGAATTAGAAACACAAAGTGCAATTCCTTTAGATCAAAATAATTTGGGTGGTGTTTTAACTTCATCAAAACTTGCAGCAATAATCTATGAAAATAAATTAGAACTAATAGATTTAGAATATGAAAATGTATTAGCATATTACCCTTTAGATAAAGTTAGTGATTTTAGAATTATTGACGGAAAGTTTGTTTTTGATCATAAATCCGTAACTGTTCTAGATTTAAGAAACTTTTGTTATGAACATATTTATGATGGAAGTAAAGTGAATGAGACTATTAATAATCTATTTTATGATATTGAATTAACAAAAACAACTTCTGAGCCTACTTTTGACCCCTTAGTTTATGGGCAGTACAACATAGATTATTATTATGGAGATTATAAAGTAAGTGGAATTGTTATTGTTCCTTTTGAAGCAAATGTAAGTAATAATATTATTTATCCTTTGGGATATAGACTATTATTTACTGGTATCGCATATTTGGATGGAGAGTTAATAAACAATAATCATGCCATTATGAGTCAAGGAAATCATGAGCTTGTTTTATATAGTTGTAATGGAGATAAAAAAGAAATTCAATTTAAAGTAGATAAAGATCAAATTCCATTTACTGAAAATAAACATAAAGAATGGAATATTGTAACATATCCGAATCAAGATTATAATATAATTATCCATCATCCTTATATTGATTACAAAATTGAAAGTATTATCATCAATAATAATTTCCATTATGATTACAAATTAAACCCTCAAGAGTTAGTGATTAATATTTGCGAAAATAGCCCTGGAATAAAAAAAGTTTGCTTGCAGGAAGTAACTTTTATTGTTGGTGAAGAAAAACTTACTAAAAAGCTGAATACTAAATATATAGTAAATGTATTAAATAATAGTTTGGTAGTGGAAGGAGACTTTACCGACGATAAAAAAAACATTTACTTTGATGGACTTGTTACTGATCCGGATGCGGAAATACGAGGAGTAAATGTAAAAGTAGTAGGTAGTGGTGAAGAGATTTATTTTCGTTTTCCTATTTGTGACCGAAATTTAAGATTATCAAGTTTAAGTTTAAATAAAAATTATGAATGCACTATAAACCTAGAAGTTGATGAAGGAGATGGGGTCTTAAAAGACTTTCCGCTCTTTAACTTTAATGTATTTACGGAAAATGAAAATGTATCAATTGGTGAAATTAATATTATTCAAAAAGGACAAACCTTAGAAAAGTTTAAAATAACAATTAAGAAGGATAAAACTGTTCCGCTTGTGTTTAACGATAATAGAATTATCTATGAATATCAGAAGCCTTCCTATCAAAAAGTAGTAACTGTAAGTTTAATATCAGGAATAATAATTACTTGTATTGTATATTTTATTAAAAGAAACAAGAAAATTGCTTAATAAAAATAAATTGACATTTTGGTAAAAATATGATATCTTGTTGTTAATAGGAGGGTT
>DUOT01000064.1 GCA_012838705.1 Acholeplasmataceae bacterium | reverse complement strand
GGTATGAGTAATGCTCTTAGGATTGCAAAAAACTTAGGATTGCATGATGAAATTATTGAAAATGCACAAAGTTATGTTTATCAAAAAAGCGATAATATCAATAAAGTATTAGATAAACTTATCAAACAAGAACACCTTTTGGATACTAAAATTAAAGAAATAAATAAGCAAAGGGAAATGCTTGCGGAAAAAATCTCTATTTTAGATATAGAAAAAGAAAAAGTAAAACAGTTAGAAGATAAAATAATTATAGAAGCAAATCAAAAAGCAGATACATTAATACAACAAGCAAAAACTGAAATTGAAGAATTACTTCTCGAATTAAAAGAACTAAAAAAGAGAAAAGATATAAAACAGCATGAAATAGCTTCACTTAGCCATAAATTTAAAAAGATAAAAGATCGATCAATTCCTGAAAAACAAATAGATGAAAACTTACCGATCGAAGAAAATATTCATGTCTATATTAAAACTTATGAAACTTATGGCAAGGTAATTAAAAAACTAAAAAATAATAAGTTCGAAGTACAAATGGGAAATCTTACTGTAAATGTTGATAAGAAACATTTAAAACCAGTTCATATAGAAGAAAAAATCCCAAGAAGTACAGGTAAGATTGTCTTAAAGAAACATGTATCATCTCGTTTAGATTTACATGGTTTAAGATATGAAGATGCAAAATTAAAATTAGAAAAGTTTTTAGATGATGCTATTATTGGCAATCTTCATGAAGTTACTATTATTCATGGCTTTGGTACTGGTGTAATTCGTAAACTAGTACACGACACATTAAGAGAACACAAGGATGTAGTTGACTTTCGTTATGGCGGTGCTGGTGAAGGTGGTCAAGGTGTGACAATTGCAACCTTAAAATAATTTCTTTCCAATCAAAACTTTTCCTTTAAAATTTTTTAAAAAAATGTTATAATTTTATTAGGAAAGAAGTGTGAGTATGGAAAATATTGATATTATTAGTTACAAACATGATGGCGAGCTCCATCGTGTCTGGAGGGATGTTGTAAAGATTTATGAAAATGATGACAAAATTATCATAATCAATAATGAAGTAGAAGTAATAGATGGTGACGGATGGAGATGGAAAACACGAGAACCAGCTGTATGTTATTTCTTTAAAGAATATTGGTTTAATATTATTTGCATGATACGAAAAGATAAAATATTTTATTATTGCAATTTAAGTTCACCATATGTTACAGATTATGAAGGCTTAAAATATATTGATTATGATTTAGATGTAAAGGTATTCCCTGATGGAGAAGTATTAATTCTTGATCGCGATGAATATGATTTTAATATAAAAAATTTACATTATTCCAAAAAAATTACAACTATAATCGAACGAAATTTAAATATTTTGATTGATATGATTGATAAACGTCAAGATCCTTTTAATAATGAATCAGTAATTAAATGGTATAATTACTATAAAAGGAAAATGAATGAAAATAAAAGATAGACAAGCCATTTTATTTATGGTATAATATTAGTAATAAAATTATTGAAAGAGAAAAAGAGGTGTTTTGTAGTTGGTTCCCCTCGAGCATGACTATTTATTTTTAGTAACATTTGATTTTTCAAATATAGGGAAATTCTTACCACTTTTTATTTTACTAATTATTTTAATAACAGGATCTGCATTTTTTTCAGCATCGGAAACAGCATTCTCAACTGTAAATATTATTAGATTACGTAATTTTGCTGAAGAAAAGAAACGTGGAGCAAAAAAAGCAGTTTATATTGCAGAAAAGTTTGACTTAACGCTTACAACATTACTTGTTGGAAATAATTTAGTTAATATTTGTGCAACAACAATTGCTGCATATATTTTCTCGC
>DUOT01000063.1 GCA_012838705.1 Acholeplasmataceae bacterium | reverse complement strand
TACTTTTTATGAATTGATATATAAGTTAATAGGAACGGAGTCAATAATAAGCCTTAAATATTATAACATATATTATATTAGAAAACCCTTAATAATGGAATCTACATATTTTATCAAATACTTTATAAAAGATTTTCTAATTTAATCTATATATATATTCTAACCATTGGTTATTGATATAAACAAAATATAAATAATAGTTTGAGTAATTAGATATAAAAAAGCAATGTAATTTTTTTGAACCTTTAAGCCACAATTCACTTTATACCGCATAATACATAAAGTTAAAAATAACATGTACCAATAATACGATATTAATCACTTTGGAATTTGGTTTCAGAAACGGATTTATATTTACAATAATTTGACATTACTCTTTCTTTTAACTCTTTTATTTTTGTTTCAATTTCTATAATTACTTTTGTAATTTCCATATCACTCTTACCTGTAGGATCACCAATTCCCCAATCTTCCCTATATTTACATGGAAGGTTAGGACATACTACATTACACCCCATTGTAATTACAATATCTACTGGAGGAATTTCATCAATTAGCTTTGAATATTGAGTTTTCTCCATATTTATATTGTAAAGTTCCTTCATCAAACGTACTGCATCTTGATTTAATTGAGGTTTGGTTTCAGTTCCAGCAGAATAACTTTCAAATATATCACCTGCAAAATGTTTACCAAGTGCCTCTGCAATTTGACTTCTGCATGAATTATGAACACATATAAAAGCAACCTTAGGTTTATAAGTCATTTATCATTACCTCTATCTAACCTATTCTTTAATATAGCTTTGATTATTAAGTAAACTCTTCCTTTTGATGCTACTATATATAACAAGAATAAATGAAAATATTATGAGAACTACTAAGGTAATTACTCTTGTTAGTATATCTTCATTAATAATCCAAATTGATGAAAATGCATTTATTATTGTATGAAACAAAATGCATAACCAAATACTCTTACTTACATAATAAATTGAAGCTAGTGCAAATGACATTCCAAATATCATCACAGTAAATAAACCAAAATTCATTCCACTTTGACTTGTTCCTGCTATGAAAAATAAAGGTAAATGCCAGATTGCCCAAATTAATGAGGTTAGCACACTAGCAATACCAAAAGAAAATTTCTCTTCTAATTCAGGCTGCAAAATATTTCTCCATCCAAGTTCTTCTAAACCACCAAGAAAAATCATCATTGGTATATTAAGCAAGCCATAATAAAAAGCTTGTTCTTTTGTAATTCCTTTCATTAAATAAGGAACTCCAAAATATAAAGCACAAAAAATTAAAAGCAAAAGTAGTATAAAAGTTTTTGCTTTATTGCAAATGCTCTCTTTACAAATTGACCAAAAGAATCAACTCTGCGTTCTTTTTTTAATATAAAATATGCTACAATTGCAGGAGCATTGCCACCAATAATAAATAAAATCATTGATATTGGTGATCCAAATTCTAGATAGCTAAACTGATTCGAAATAATAATGGTCCCCCACATTATGTAAGATATTGTGAATGTCCAAATTAAAAATGATAAAGTTACTCGTCTTCTCACTTATTCCTCCCACTGCAATCTTCATCAATGATATGATGAATATCCTATTCCTTTATTACAAATTATAACTATTATGAATAAATAAAACAATCATTATTTGTAAGATCAATATAATATTTTTGAACTGATTTTTATTTCTAAGTAATGTATATTGATATTTTTTATTTATGATCAGCAAATCTCCACCAAAATAATGTTCCGATTAGTCCAAATAAACTAGTTAATAATACAATCAAAACACTTATAAATTCTAATTGTATATTCAAATCACCAGTAATCCCACTAATGATAGCGGGTATGGACCATGGAAATAAATGACCATAACCTATTGCTGCTACTATTTGAGCTATCACAATTGTAAATATCATAAAACTAAATGGTGATAAGTATCCACGACCATAACTTGCAAAAAATGCTACTGGTGTTGACAATAAAATTGTAAGAATAGTACATATTATATAAACTGAGAACCCATTCAATAAAACATCAAAAGACCATCCTGGGATATTAACAATATGTCCTGCAAAAATACCAATGATAAATATAAATATTGAGAGAAATATAGACCATAGAAATGCAACTAAAAATTTTGATAATACAATAATATGTCTTGATATAGGTAAAGCAAGTAAATCTTTAATTGTTCTATCAGAATGCTCTCTCCCAAAAATCCAACTAGTCACAAATCCGAAAACAATTAAACCTCCAATGGAGACTGCTTGTGAAAGTAGGCTTAAATATGATGGCCAATCAGCAGTACCCATAATTTGTGCTTTTGCAGAAATGAAACCTAACTTTCTAGCTAAATCTGGATTTTTTAAAATATACATAAAAAAGCTACCAATAAAGGGAACTAATAAAAATGCTAGCATAGTGATTAAAGGTACCTTTGAAAGAAAAAGTTTTTTACTTTCTACTATAAAAGATATCGTTATTTTCTTCATTCTCCATTTCCTCCAGCATTATTTATTACCCTTACAAAATAGTTTTCTAAATCTTCTTTCTCAATTTTAAATAAATTAGGGGAATATCCTTCATTTACTAATAGTGTAAGTATCTTCTCTGGATTTTCAATTGCTTCTTCTTTTTCAATGTATATTATAGTTACATTTTCATCCTTATTATCAGCTTTCATTTTTACTTCATATCCTGCTTTTGAAAGAATTGATGACATAATTGGAATATTTTTTCCGGAAATTATTAAGGTTTTTTTTAGTTCTTTTTCTAAACTACAATTATCTAATTTTTTAATTAATTTCCCATTATGTATTATAGCAATATTTGTTGATATTTTTGCAATCTCGTCTAATTTATGACTAGAGACAAGAATAGTCACTCCAAGTTTATTAGCTAATTCGTGAAGTAAATTTCGTACTTCTATAATCCCTTTTGGATCTAATCCATTAGTTGGTTCATCTAATATTAATATCTTCGGTTTATGGATAATTGCTTTGGCCAATCCAAGTCTTTGCATATTTCCCGTAGAAAGGTGTTTAGCTTTCTTAGATGCAAAATCATTTAATTTAAGTTTATTGATTATCCAATCTACACATGTTTTATCGTTTATATCTCTTAATTTTCTTACAATGTCTAAATTTTCTCTAACTGTTAACTCAGGATATGAATAAGGCGTTTCAACAATATACCCTACATCATTCCATAAACTTGTATCACTTGCATTAACCTTCCTACCTTGCAAATAACTCGTTCCTGATGTAGGTGTAACCATACCTAGTAACATCCTTATTGTAGTAGTTTTACCAGCACCATTAAGTCCTAAAAAGCCAAGTATTTCTCCCTTTTTAATTGATAAATTGACATTATCTACAACACGTTTATTATCATAAACTTTAGTCAAGTTGAATGTTTGAATCATTGTTTCACTCATCATAATTACCTACTTCCATTATTTGATGAGCAAGACCTTTTATCAATAATTTAAGAACCTCATTATATTCTTTTTCACCAATCTCAGAAACATATACCATAGTCATAAAAATTGCTCTTAATGAAGCAGTTACAACCTCAGCATCAATACCCTTTTTAAGTTTTATATACTTAAATAAGTTTTCTGCAAATCTATTATCAAAAGTATGATGTTTCAATATAAGTTTCTTAGGCAATTTTCTTATTAAGTAATCAAACTCTTTATTTTCAAAAATATTCATAATAAATGAATGTCTAACATTTTGGAAAATATCATAAATAAATTCTGTAAATTTATCAGGAGTAATTTTATGATTATCTTTTAACTTGGCTGTTATTTCTTCTATAAGAGAACTTTGATAATTCTCAATTACATAAAAAAATAATATTTCTTTTGAAGGATAGAATTTATAAAACGATCCCTTTGAAATTCCAGACATTTCTGTAAGCTGATCCACAGTAGTTTTCTTTACTCCGTATTTTCCTAAGCATTCTTGCGCAGATTCATTTAATTTTAATTTTATAAATCTAATTTCATCTTCATTAAATGGCGTAGCCATAATCTCACCTCTATACTATATGACTATTTTTATCGTTATAGTCATATGATAACATATATTATACTTTGGGTCAATGTAAAAGAAAAAAATATTCAAATTATTAATACATAATATACTAATAACTTGAACATTTTTAAAATCAAACTTATATTTTTGTAAAAATTCTTTTATTAAATATACACTTGCGTATGTTCGATTTTCAAAACTTTTATATACTAGTGATTATATTTACAACCAATTATCATTTTATATCTTGCATTAATTTCAATTTAGTTTCTTTATCAAATTTCTCTAATGCATATCTAAATGCTATTCTTGGCATATTATTTCTATTCTTATTTAAGTATTCTATAACTTTTTCCGGTTTAACTTGTGATAAAACTTTTAGCATCCAACCATAACCTTTTAAAACTAAATAGTGTTCATCAAGCATTAAAGAATCAGATATTAAAAAAGGTTGCAAGCCATCATATTTACGACGTTTTATTGGAAGAATTAATACGACAGCTGCAGCACGTCTTACAACAAATTTTGAACTTTTAGTCCAATCAATAATATATTTAAATAACTCATTTCTCTGACAAAGTAATTCACCTAAAGCATGAGTACAAAAATCATCACAATTATACCAATCAGTAAGATATTCCATTACCCATCTTTCAAAGATTGAAAAAGTATTTTCATTATATTGTTTTCTTACTCGATATGCCCAATCATATGCAATAATATCAAATGCCCACTTTCTCTCATTAAGAAGCTTCTCGCAACAATTAAGAACATAATCTATATCCTTATTATCCAAATCATTATACAATTCTTTAGAAACTTTTCGTACATCCCCAGTTACTATACCATTTAAAGATGTTAGTCTTTTACTTGCTTCTAAAACCACATAAAACATTCATTTAACTTCCTTTCTTTATAAATTCAATTTTATAATACCTTCTTTAATTAACAATTCTAATACACGTGATTCTCTTTCAATCATGTTTGGATCTTTTGGACCATGATCTTTATTTCTATTAATATTTATCGCAACATAAGGATTAACATACTCACATGTAAACTGTTCATCTGCTTCATAATCATCAAGTGTTTGTTCTACGATTTTTGGTTCAACTTCACAAAAATAATAAAAATTGTCTTGAAGAAAAACATCTTCCTTCTTCCCTTTTTGAATTCTACGAACATAACCATATTCACGAATAGTCTCAGGTATTATAATAAGTCCAGATTCTTCAAGTGTTTCACGAATAAGTGCTTCTTCATTGCTTTCTCCATCTTCAATACCACCGCCAGGAAACTTATAATAATCATATTTCAAACTATGAATCATTGCTACTTTTCCATTTTCAATAATAATACTACGAACAGATGGACGAACAAACTTTTTTCCATTAATATTGTAATCTTTTGTATCAATTTTAAATAGTAATCGCATAATTCTCTTCTCCACAAACAATCATATTTCGACTTTAATATATTCATATTATATACTAGATAATATTTAATGTAAACAATAGATTAGTTATTATTATTCCAATCAAAAAACTCACCATTTACGGTGAGTTTTATATATTTCAACTTTATTTACTATTCAATAACCAATTAGTCTCCAAAATACGTCTCATTTTTTCTAATATATTCTATTATTAATTTTTCAAAGTTTTCTTCTTCTTTAGAAAAAAGCATATCTAAATCATCAAATAAATTTTCTTCATAAGAATCTGAAAAACTTTCAATTGTACCATCATCATATTTCTCAAGAATTTCTTTATTATCTAGATAAACTTGACACGCTTGATTCAAAAGTTTACTTAGTTTTGGCAAACCTATAGAAACAAATCCTTTATGTGCCATTTCAATAAACTCTACTGTTGAATTAAAGAATAATTGATTAAACCCTCCATTAAGGACTTCATTCATAATTGTTACTGTTGAATATACATCTTGACAAGGAGTAGGCAATTTACTAATTATTATAAATTCATCAGCATCAACCTTTTCAAACATCCAGTCCATTACTGCTTCTTTTAAATCTTCGTTTGGTATCAATTTAACATCTTCTTTATTAAGTCTTCTATATTCTTCACTTTTACGAGTTAATGCTTCTATTAAAGATAAAAAAGCAAAATCATCGTTATTCATATTGAGTCCCCCATTTTATAATTTTTGATTCACAAAATTTATTTTTTATTTTCTTCTTTATAAAAAATGTTTCCTTTAGTTGTATATCCTAGTTGTTTTAGAAAGTTACTAAATTTAGAAGCACCATATTTTTTTTCATTAAAATCTTTAAACTTTTCACTAATTAAATTTTTTATTTTTGATATATTTCCTTTTCCACTTTTAATACTATCAAGGTACTGTTCAATAAAAATCTTGATTTCACCTAAATCGTCTTTTGTATTTATCATTACATATTTTGTCGTATTTTCCATAAAAGTTTTAAATCCTAATTTTTCTACAAGTGAAGATAGATTACTTGAACCATATTTTCTTGAATCAAAGTCAGTATATTGCTTGATTAATATATCTCCCAACCTTGATAGTTGCAATGTATTATTATCACTATTTTCAATTATTATATTTTCAATCGCAACTTTAATATTCACATCAGGTTTTATATTACTCTCATTCTTATCATCTTGATCAAAGTATTGAAAATATTTAAATTCTGTGCATGAATTTTTATAAGCAGGTGTTACTTTTGATTCATCGCCTATGCCAATAACAGTAGCACCCCACTCTTTTAACTTAATTGCTAATGGAGTAAAATCGGAATCACTAGAGACAATAAAAAAGATATCTGCTTTATTTTGAAATTTTATTTCTAGTGTATCTATTGTCATCTCCATATCAGCAGCATTTTTTCCGTTTGCAATATTATATTGATGCATTGGTTTAATAGCATACTCTAATGCTTTTGTTTTCCATTCCGGTGACAATGAGTTAATATCACCATAAAATTTTGCAATTACCAATCTTCCATACTTTGAAATTTCTTTTATAATATCATCAATATATTTGTAACCTACATTTTCTGCATCAATTAGCAGCGCAACCCTATTATCCATATACCCTCCTATTATTAAATTATCTATTACAATATTTTAACTAATCAACTATTTTGATAAGTTATTAAAATACCACACAAAAACAATAAATTACTTCTTGCGTTTATTTACTTCAATTCTTATGAACTCAGGCAAATAATTTGGAGTACACCCTTTTGGTACTTTTTCACCTTTATAAAGACCAGTTTCCTCACCGATTTTAACGCAACGGTTGCGATATTTTTCTTCATAAACCCCTATCCATCCTGCAGTTAGATTCATAGCCCATTGAACTTCTGGTTCTTCCTTAATAATATTTTTTTCTATTGCAGATAATAATTGTTCTGTGTTTTCAAAAGTTTTTCCAGTCCACCTCAATCGTGCTTGATAATACCAAAAAGCTCGTCTTTGAAGTGATAAAGAACTATTTTGCCATGACTCCATTATTTGAACTGTCTTCTTACTTTTAGTAAGTTGATTTCCCATTAGCCAGTCCATTAAATAATTTCTTTCATAAAGAGGATGATTCATCATATCTTTATCAAGTTTATTTATTACATCTTCTGAAAGTAACTTATTGTCCATAATTAATATTGATAATAATCTAGGCAGAAATTTTTCAGTTGACCAAAGGTCCATGGCTAGAACATGATCTTTTTTTATTTCTTTTGCAATTTTCCGCAAATCACCCATTTTAGTATTATCATTTATCATTGATAGAACGCTTTCAGCTTTTGATGACAGTTTAAATGCATTTATTTTTTCATTCATTTATAAATTACTCCTTTATAAAAGTATGGAAATTTGCTTACTTCCATCTTGGTATAATTATAACATAATAAAGAATAATATTGTGTTTTTATTTATTTTTTTGTGTTGTTTTTATTGATTATTGGGTTAAACTTTAGCCTAACCAAACAGTTTATAATTATCCATTATTATCTAATTTATATAAAAAAACTCTCGATAGATAAACTAGAGAGTTTAAATATTTGATAATAATTATTTAATTATAAGGTTATATCAAAACTAGATTTTTATCTATTATTTGAAATAAAATTTATGAACCTTAAAACTTTTGTATTGAGTTTTTCTTTCTACAATATACCAAATTAAATTAATCACACTTCCATTTACCATCAAGAAAGTAACAAGACCTCATATCATTATCAAATTGAAGGTTTTCCAATTTATTTAATGGAATACCTTCGTCATTAGATATACGAGTTAATGCTTTTATTATATTTTCTTCAGATTGTGCACCATTTATAGCATACTTTTGATTAATAACAAGAGTTGGAACACTATTTATCCCATATGTATGAGCTAATTCTAAATCTTTTAGCACTGCTTCTTCTGTTTCTTTTTTCTCAAATTGTTTTTTCCAATCATCAAAAGAAATATTGGTCTCCTTCACCGCTTCTTCTAAAACAGTTATATCTTCAACATTTTTATTCTCAACAAACAATTTATGTTGTACACAATCAAAAACATCCCAATACATATCTTCTCCACCTATTATTTGAGCTGCTTTTGCTGCTAATAGTCCTGGTTTTGAAATTGGAAAATTAAAATCTGTATTACGCATTCCTTCAATATTGAAGCGGTGCTCATCATCATTTTTATTAGCATGAGCCCAATGTTTTAACACTTCTTGCTTAACAACTTCTCTTGAACCAAATGATTGAATAAAATCTTCAGCACCCCATCCTAATGCAAATGAACGGTGTATAATCTTAATATTATTATATTTATTTACTATGCGCCTCATTCTAGCTGACATTGGAAAGCAAAAACTACATATAACGTCATGAAAAAATTCAATTATAATCAAACAAAGTCCTCCTAAAGTATTTAATATATATTATTTTAACACATACATATAAAAAATATGTCTTATAAACATTCCAATGTTATTTAATTATATCGTCAATAAAGTTTTTCATCACTTTACTGTATATCATTATTAGTTGGACTTTCAATTATTAAATGTTCCATAATTTTTACTGTGACTTCACATACGAAATAATTTCATTTAGATAAATTTTGTTTGTAAAATCTGTAGGTTTATCAAATAATTCTAGCATGCCTATTTCATCAAACGATAATTCTTTTTTACGTTTCTTTTTAAATTTAATATGCCACTTCAAGAGTGTCATTAATACTTTGTCAATGAAGGGTAGTTTATTATAGTCAAAACCTCCTCTTAAATAAAAAAACTTTATATACTTTTGTTGTTCTATTGTAAAGTTTTGTGTTACTACATCATTAATCACTTTTTCACTTGATGGTGAAGCACCAGAAGCAAAAACAATTATCTTTTTACCTTTGATTTTATCAATATTTTTTTTGATGAATTTAATACCTATTATACCTACTGCATGTAAGCTACCACCATAAATTACAGTATCATATTTTGATAGCTCATCACTTTTTATTTTTGACACTTCAAAAATATCAGCTGATAAATCTTCTGCAAGCAATTCAGCATATTTCTTGACAAAACCAGTTTTTGACTTGTAAATAACAATAGTTTTCATTTTTCTATCCCCTTATAACATTTCTAATGAGATTATATCAAACAATATATTAATACACAACATTATTTTTAGTCCTTTTAGAATTAAAAATAAAAATAATTTATTACATATATTAAAAACCTAGCAAAATCCATGAGTGGTTTGCTAGGTTACATAGTTCTTAACAAAAAAATGAAAAAATTGAAAACAATGAATTTTTTATTATGAAATTTATAATGGATAAGATTGTTTCAATAATTAATTTTTAGAAGGTTCTGGAAACCAACCGAATTCTAATCTAACTTCTTTCCTTTTTAAATCATCATTAGTGTAACAACACGTATCCATTCCTATAAGTGTAAATCCTTCATGTAAATAAAATTTTATCGCATTAATATTACAAGATTGAGTTTCTAAAATAACTGCTCTTCGATTTTCTCTTTTTGCTTGCTGCTTTGCTACTTCAATTAAAGCATGACCTATTCCTTTTCTCTGATATTCATCCTTCACCCATAAAAGAGTTATTCTTAATCGATTAGACCATAATTCTGAATTAGTTTCAATCACAGCAATCAACTCACCATCTATTATAATTCCCCACGCATTAGCATTATCATAATAATCTTGATAAAGCCTATCTGGAAAATCATTATCTTCGGGTTTATGCTTAACAGGATGATCAAATTTCTTTTCTTCAATATTTATACTAAAACCTTTAATAGTTTTATCAATAATAACATCAAAATACTTATCTGTTACATAATGTATCGGAATAATGGTTCCCTTCCATTTTTCTTTTGGTAAATATGTTATTTCATATTCCATTTTTATTTTACTCCTTCATACCAAAGTGCTATGCTAAGAATTAATCAAACCATTAAAATAAGCTGGAATATTTATCTATTTTTCCATCCATACTTTCCTATTAGTTCTACAAACCTAACATAACCTACTGATTTAATATTTATTACACTATCATCTGATTTCGTAATAAGTTTTAGTTCCTGTAAATTGGGTGTACCTACCGGAATAACCATTCTCCCACCTTTAGCTAATTGGTTGACTAAGTCATCTGGTACGGCACTAGCTGCTGCAGTAACCATTATTCTATCATATGGAGCATGTTCCTTCCACCCTTTAGTTCCATCGCCTACTTTATAAAAGATATTTGTAAAGTTCATATTATCAAGTTTTTCTTTTGCAACTTCCATTAATTGTTTGATTCGTTCCACAGTATAAACTTTATCTGCTATTTTTGCAAGTATTGCAGTTTGAAATCCTGAACCCGTTCCTATTTCCAACACTTTATTTTCTTTTGTAGGCAATAAAAGCTGTGTCATTTTCAATACAAGGCTAGGCTGTGAAATTGTTTGTCCATAACCTATAGGCAATGGCATATTCAAAAACGCATATTGTCTCTCATCTTTCCCTAGAAAAAATGACCTATCTATTGAATGGAAAATTTCTTTGATTTTTTTCTTATCCATTACATTTCACCTCAATTTACAATAAGTAAAACATAAGGTACATATATAATTACTTATATACTCGTTTGTTTATTTATATTTATTATAACATATTTTGTATGTAGAATATATCAATAAATTACAAATACCCAATTTAAATATTATTGAATTAATTAGAAATTTTCATCTAAATTTTCGGCTCTCATTAATAATTCAATATATTCAAAATTATTTTTTAAAAGCGTAAAATCATCAAGCTTTAATTTTTCTAATAAAGATTTTTTCACATTCTGATGTTTCCAATAAAAAGTGAATTTGTATAAGTAACTTGAATAGAACCTTTAGAGAACCCGCCTTCTCTATCATAGCGCCCTAATTGAGATAAAACCATATCTGGAATCATAACTGTTTTAGCATTAACAAAGTTAAATAGTTTTTGATCTTGTTCCAAAATAGATGTTACTGAACCTTTTCTAAAAATCTCGTCTAAATTTTCAGCAGAATATTTTGTAATTAAATCAAATTGATTTGCCATAACTTTTCCTTCCTTTCCTTTCTTTTGAATTTAAAAAAGGGATTAATCTAATCCCCACAAACGTCTTGCTTGAGTTTTTTCATCATCTTTTGGTGGGTTATCTTCCCCTTCTGTAGAACCGAGTTTTCGTACACCACCTTTTTCTCCTTCATCAGACGCTTTCAACCACTCTTTGTGTTTATCTGCTTCTTTCTTAATGTTTTCTTCTGTAAGTTCTAACCCTTTACCTAAAACTAAAGCAACCAAGTCTTCTTGATAATCTGGTTTAACTCCTAATTTTCCTGCTATTTTTTCTGCTTTTAAAAGCTCAAGCTCTATTTTTAACTGAGCAACATCATTAATAGCTTCATCTTTTTTTTCTTTGTTATCTTCATTACCAAGCTTACCTTGAGTCGCCTTACGAGCACCTTCAGCAAACTTATTTTTTAACATTTCTTCATATTCAGATTTTTTAAGAGTGATCGTTTCCTCATCGGTTTCTTTCCCTTCCTTGCTTTCTTCGCCTTCTTTTTCCTTTTTGTCATTAGCAGCTCCGCTAGCACCACCGCCTTCACCACCCGTTGCAGCAAAGAAGCAAGCATTACCCAATAAAACTAATAAACTCAACATAACAACTCCTTTTACGTGTAGTTAACACGTTTAGGGTTTTTACAAGTCCCCTCAACTTGAATTTTTTGTTTAAAGCGAATATTTTTACGAGATTTCAAAGCAGTTTTAAAGTTCTGCCAACTTTGCATAATAAAAGACGCATTTCTACGTCTGGATTAATAACTATTTGATTTTATTTTGAGCATAATAAAAGCACTCGTTTAAGAGTGCATATATTGAAATCATTTATTTTGCTTTTTCCAATTGTCTATGATAGCCATAGCTTGTTCTTCCGTAATATCTTCCCAAAATACATTATCGCCTGTATTTAATTTATAATTCAAATTATCACTTGGTATCCATTGATCTAATGGAATAGAGTATGCTTCAACAATCTTATATGGCTCTTTTCTTAATAGTAAAGATGGATTTTCAATTGTAGTATTATACGATACATCTGCCCAATATTGCATACTATCACCTCGCACCTATATTTTATCAATATCTTTAGGAATTGTCAATTTATTTGTATTTTCAATCATCATAGCTTCTAATTCTTTTTTTCTTTCCTCAGTACATTCAGGTAATCTTTGCTCTTCATATAGTTTGCGATTAATCTTATCTTTTACGTTAAAACTTTCCTTAGTGTGAAATTGTAATTCAAATCTCACACCTTTTGGAGATTCATAGACGTTATTTATTCCTTTGTAAGTAACATTTGTTAGCTTGAATGTGTTTTTGGATTTAATTATCTTATATCCTTTTTCTTCTAGTGCTTCATTAATTATTCTATATTGTTCTACAAAATTATCAACATTTAGTATTGCAGTATACCTATTTGCATCATTTATTTGTTTCGCAATATCGCTTAATGTAATATTTGGATTGTATAATTTAGTTTGTAAATAATCACTTCTTATTTTTCTCTTAAGCGAATCATATGATTTTAATCTAAAATCTAATCCCTCATTATAGGCACCAACTGATTTAGTCGTTTCTGTTATATCTTTTG
Source organism: Acholeplasmataceae bacterium (assembly GCA_012838705.1). Classification (GTDB taxonomy): domain Bacteria; phylum Bacillota_I; class Bacilli_A; order ML615J-28; family CAG-698; genus DUOT01. The sequence goes on along the minus strand of DUOT01000063.1, from coordinate 1,214 downwards.
TCAATATTGCTTCTTCGTTTACAGCTTTATTATAAACAGTTTTAGTGTTTTCTTCTAATAACATCTTACTATATGAAATTATAGCGGCTTTAATTTCTATAGTTTCTCGATCATCTAGATGCAACTTAACCCCTAAATCCTGAGCCATTTTATTCATATCTTCTCTACGATATTCTCGTTTTAGGTTAGGATTTGAAACTATTAATTTTTCTTATATTAATGTCATAATCAGTCATCTTCTTTAGCCAAAATAAAGCATTTTCTAAATCTTCCATTTTTATATATGTACGAGAATCAACACGTGAACATCTCCCCGTTCCCTACAATGCAATGGAGGTAAATACTTTTCTTCTGAAAAAACAAATTCAATTAGACTAAAGACAGACTTATACATTTTAAGAGCATCATCAAACTTTTCTAATAATTCATACGAGTTTCCTAATTGTGTTATATTATCTAATATAGCTTCTAGATGATACATAAAATCTCTTTGGCAATAAACTGCTTCAGAAAAATAATCCTTTTCAGCATGAGCAATATATGCTGACATTTCATGTACAGTCATATCTGCTCTCCACGGAAACTCTTTTGCGTGTTTCCAAGCTTGTTTTATATTACCATATACTGAATGTAGTATAACCATTATCATATGTGCCCTCAACACATCATTTACACTTTGAGAATAAGATATTACAATGTTTGCTTGTCTAATACTTTCGTGATATATTTCTTGTGCGTAATTAACATCATAACTATCATTTTCTGGATACGATAAAGCAATACCATACTCAAGACTTTCCATAAGTAGTTTTTGGTTATTAGGATATCTAAGTAAACCTTTTTGTATTACGTCATATGCTTCTTTAATATCTTTAGCCTTTCTATCATTTAACTTCTTATTCGCTAATTCAATAATCTTATCAACTTCAATTTCCTCACTAGTATCATTTAAACCAAATAATACATCTGTACTAACATTAAAAACACTAGCAAGTGGAACGATTAGTGATATATCTGGCATTCCTATTTCATTTTCCCATTTAGATATCGCTTGAGCTGTTACATTAAGCTGTTCAGCAAGTTCTTCTTGTGTAAGGTTGCGCTCAATTCTTAATTTTCGAATTATCTGACCAATTGATTTAAACACAGGCTCACCCCCTCATCTTTTTATATTTTGTGTCATATCTACTTACACTATAATGCCCCCCATTGTC
>DUOT01000062.1 GCA_012838705.1 Acholeplasmataceae bacterium | reverse complement strand
ATTCTTGCAAATGTGTTTACAGCAAGTGATGAAACATATGGCTTTCGCATTTGCCTTGATCCAATCCAAGCAAATTTTTTCTTAACTAAATTTGATTCTATAAATGAATCTAAAGTTTCGAGTTTAAGAAGAGACCAATACTATTTTATTCAATATTTAAAGTATAGTAGTTTAAGTAAAAATGATATACTATTACTTACTGAAGCTGATTTAGATGTAAGTGAAGATGGATTATTTCCAGTACTTAGAAAGCGATCTTGGATGTATGGAATTGAAGAAGTAGGCGATGAAGAAATAGGAAAAATTTGTTTAGTATTGGAAGAATTGTATGAATTATTATCTAGTTTGTTAAAACAAAATATTAAGAAAATCATTACAGATTCTTATCCTTCTAGATATTATAATCCTATCACAAAATCATATGATAATAAATATCTTCCACTAGATAAACAGTTTTTGAAAATTGATATTGCTTTTAGTTTGCTTCCTGAAAAAATTGAAACTCTAAAAAAATTAGAATCTAATTCGTTAGTTGTAGAATTTGATACGATGTTTTTACCTTTTACAATTAACGACCATCCCGCGCTAGTCCATGTATTAGTTGACACAGCTACAGGCTACATTTTAGATATGGGTTTTATTGAACCAGAAAGCATGCGAGCATTTCATTATTTATCAAAGTTTGTTGAGTATGTCTTAAAATATGGCTATTTTCAGGAAGTAAGATGTAGAGACAGAATTGATCAAAAAATTTTAAGAGATATTGATGAATTTGAAAACATGAAGATAGTTGTAAAAAAGTTAGAAATAATTGATAAAATAATTGAAGAGTTTGTAGAGAAAAACTTATAAATAATGCCTTTTAACTGCTATATAGTTAAAAGGCTTTTTTGTCTACGGAAAGTATACAATTACTACACCGATTAATAGATTGATTTTTTTCCTTATTACAATATAATTGAAGTGAAAGGAGAAGACGGTATGAAACTAGGTATAAAAATTGCAAGTAGACGAAAAGAATTGGGGATGACACAACAAGAATTAGCAGATAAATTATTTGTCAGCGTAAAAACAATAAGCAAATGGGAAACAAATAGAGGAAATCCTGAAATTAATTTGATTCCAAGAATAGCAAATATTTTAGACATTAGTATTAATGAATTGTTTTCTGGTTTGGAAGAAGATGATGAAGAGGAGGGGATGAGGAGTAAAAATGATCAATATGTAGGTCTAATTAATCTTGGTTTTGGTTTGCTAGGTTTACTTTTTTTATTTGTCAATTATATTGGTAACATAAGTGGTTATCAATTAATGTTTAACGCTATTGTAAAAAATGTTTTTGGTTCGATATTTATATTATGTATCTGGATTATATTTTTTAGTTATTTAGTTCATATAGTTTTTGGTATTAATGAATTAAAACTGCAAAACAAAGATTTATTAAAATATGCAGCAAAAGTATTAAAAATTACATTTATAATAAGTATAAGCGCCCTTGGGTATATACTGCTATTTTGTATTTTTGATCGTGTTATTATAAGTGCAGGTTTGATTTTAACATGTATTATATTTATAGCTCTTTTAGCTCATAAAATATATCTTAATAAAGAAATGTTTAATTAAATAAAATACGATCCTAAAGTTCAAAATGACTTTTTAGGATCGTATACTTTGCGCCATATTTTTTTATGATTGGCGTAATTTTTTTTGTTTCTTCTCGATTGTTTGAAAATATATCTACAACTTTATAATCGGTTCTACCAGTTTCAT
>DUOT01000061.1 GCA_012838705.1 Acholeplasmataceae bacterium | reverse complement strand
ATAATAGAAAAGCAATAGAGAGGAGAATCACATTGATACCTAAAGAAGAGTTACGTAGAACTTTAATATATATTAAAAACAAAAATTTTCAAACGACTATGCAATATGATGCATATGAACTATCACTCGAAGCAATAAAATATATTGGTGATCCAGATCCGAATTTACGTGATGATTTAGTCTTAACATACCTTGAAGCAATGATTTTAAATCATACTATAAATGATTCTCAAGTAAAAACATTATTAAATATTTGCTTAAATAACTTAAACTTTGGATTAGGCAAAATCGACGATTCCGTATTCACCAGAACTTGTTCTATGCTAATAATTGCGATTATCATTTATCGTCATCGTAATTATCCATTTCTAAACAAAGGTGAAATTAATCAAATCTTTGAAAAAATTATTTATACTTATAAAAACGATCAAGATGTGAGAGGATTTGTAGAAGGAAAAGGCTGGGCTTATGGTGCAGCTAATGGCGCTGATATCTTTTTTGAATTATCATTACTAAAAGATACAGAAAATAATGATATGAGAAGAATTCTAGATGCAATTTATCATAAAGTTAAAGTTGGTCATTATGGATATATTCATAATGAAGATGAACGAATGGCAAGAGTTGTATCAAACATAATTAGAAGAAACATTATATCAGAAAATCAAATATATGAATGGATTCAAAAATTTGAGTTACAACCAGCGATTGGTTCAGCATATATTGTAAGACGAACTAATATCCGTAATTTTTTGCGTTGTTTATATTTTCAATTACATCCAGAATACACTTTTTTATGCAATACTATTCTAAGAACAATTGAAAAAAACCATGAATAACAAAAAGCATTTCATAAAGACATGAAATGCTTTTTGTTATTCCATTTATCACAATCCAACTACAATATTTTTAATAACCATTTAGAAAGTAAAATTTTATATTATAATTAATTGAATAATAAACGTTAATATTGGTATCCAAATCATAATAATCATTGCTAATGACAATCTCTTATATTTTTGTTTTTGATTATTATCAACGTTTGCTCTAGCTTTAATTAATGCCAGTAATCCAATAAGATTAAGTAGAAAAACGAGTATACAGTTAATAATGTTTAAAATAATTATTACTAAAACAATGATTCCGCTACCTTCTGTTATATCGCCAGTAATGTAATCAACCAATAAATACGTAGTAATAATTGTAAATATTACATAAATACAAATTGAAATAATGTTTAAATATGTAGATAATTTTTTCATACTTCTTCTCCTTAATATTATAACATTCAAGTGTAATTTCAATAATTTATTATATAGAATAAGGAGTAATTAATTAGGAAGTAGATTTATAGTTGAAATATTAATATATTTTATTAAAATTACATTCGAATTAATTAAATAATATCACATATAAAATCACCTTACAAGAAAATTTATTAATATTATAAAAAATATAGGAACAAATGTTCCTATACATTACTTATTTATAAAGTTTCCAATTATATTAATTACTTCATCAATTGTTGATGTATCTAAATCGATAAAAATACAATCCATTTTGTTTCGAAACCATGTCATTTGTCTTTTTGCATAACGACGTTGGTCTTTTTTTATTTTTTCAACCATTTCATCAAAATCAATTTTTTTATCTAAATAATCTCCAATGTGACGATAGCCAATATCTTTTAATCTATGTAAATCATATCCTAATTCTCGTAATTTAATACATTCATCAATCCAACCATTTTTAATCATTTCATCACAACGAAAATTTATACGATTATACAAAGATTTGCGATTTCGAACAAAACAGATTGTTAATGCATCATATAATAACTTAGGCTTTTTCGGCTTAACCTTTCCTTTTTCCTTAGCTATTTCTATATACCTAAGTACTCTTCTACGATTATTAGGGTGAATTTTTGATGCTGCTTCTGGATCTAGATATTCTAATAATTGATGTAATTGTTCATTAGAAAGATTAGGATATTCATCATTAGATCGAGGTTTTGCAGAAAGGTCATAATCAGTAATTAGTGCTTGAATATATAAACCTGAACCACCAACAATAAAAGGAATATCAATTTCATTTATAAGCTTACGACCTAGATCTTGATATTCTTTAATTGAAAAAGGCTCATGTGGATCACAAATGTCTAATAAATGATGTTTTACTCCCTGCATTTCTTCTGGAGTTATTTTTGCTGTACCAATATCTAAATATCTATATATTTGTGATGCATCAGCATTAATAATTTCACTATTAAAATGTTTCGCTAGTGAAATTGAAATATTTGTTTTTCCAACACCTGTTGGACCAGTAAGAACAATTATTTTTTTCATACTATCCTTTTAAACCATTTTTCTATTTCATATTTTGAATATTTAATAATAACTGGCCTACCATGAGGACAAGTATAAGGATTTTCAGTGTTTGCTAGTTCATAAAGCAAATAATTAATTTCTTCAGCATTATGATACTCATTAGCCTTAATCGATCTTTTACATGCTAAGTCTTTGGCGAGATTAAGTAAAAACTCATGTTTTTCTTGTTTTTGATTATTAATAATATGAGAAATTATTTCCTCCACAAATCCTTCTTTGTTGTTTTTAGGAATCCAATTTGGAATTTTACGAACCATAATTGAATTACCACCAAAATCTTCAATTTCAATTCCTAAATTTTGAATTTCTGTTAATTTTTCACCAATTAATAATTTTTCCGATACTGTAAAATCAAGTTTAAAAGGAATTAATAATTCATAAAATTGTTGAGTATCTTTTTTTAATTCTTTTAGTATTTTCTCAAAATTTATTCTTTCCGCTGCAGCATGTTGATCAATAATATAAAAAGTATCATTTGCTTGTGTCAATATATAAGTTCCAAATAATTGACCAATATAGCTAAGTTGTGGTATTTTATTTTCTTTTTGATCAGTAGTAATTTCATCATAAAAAAATGTATACTGTTGTTCTAAATATTGTGGCTTTTCATTTAAATTATTACTTTCAAACAATAAATTATCAAATTCTAACACTTCAGAATCTTCATCTTCCGCAAAAGGAAATTCATTAAATGAAAAACTAGAATCTTTATTATTATATCCTTCTAAATAAATATTATCATTAGTTTTCTCATCCTCTTGCGTGCCTACAATTAGATTCACATTATTAAGCTTTTGAGAAATTGTACTAATAATTAAATCATATAAGTCTGATTCATTTGCAAACCTTATTTCTAACTTTGCTGGATGAACATTAACATCAACCATCCCTGGATCAACTTTAATATTTAATACAACAATAGGATATTTTCCCGTCATTAATAGATCATCATAACCTTTACAAATAGCATTAACAATTTGAAAATTACGAATTATACGATTATTTACGATAATATTAATATGATTTTTTGATGAACGTGTTATATTTAGATTAGAAATATATCCATCGATTTCAAAATAAATGTTTTTTCCATTAATTTTAATAAGGTTTCGTGCTACTTCTGATCCATATGTTGCGAGAATAACTTCCCTAACATCATTGTTACCATAAGTTTTTAAAATTTCACGATCATTATTAGTAAGCGTGAAACTAATATGAGGATTAGCTTGTGCAATCTTAGTAATATAATCTGAAATATTACCTAGTTCACTAGATTGTGATTGAAGGTTTTGCAAACGTGCGGGAGTATTATAAAACAAATTACGAACGGTTATTTCTGTTCCTTTTGAACAAGCAACTACTGCTTCACTTACAATTGCCCCTCCTCTAACAGAATACATAATTCCTTTCACGCCATTATCACTTGTTTTAAGCGTAAAATGAGAAACAGCAGCAATCGATGGTAATGCTTCACCACGAAAACCTAAAGTATTAATTCGAAATAAATCATTACCATCTTTTATTTTACTTGTTGCATGGGGTTCAATAGCTAGTTTCGCATCTACAAAATCCATTCCCATTCCATCATCGCTAACTATTATTTCTTTTAACCCAGCATCGCGAAGCTTTATCTTAATGTTTTTCGCATCAGCATCTATTGCATTTTCTACAAGCTCCTTTACAACCGATGCTGGCCTTTCTACAACCTCTCCAGCTGCAATTAAATTTGCTGTTTTCTGATCCAATTTCACAATTCTTCTCATATTATTTCTTCAACTTTCCTTGAATTTCATTTAATTTATTTAAAGCATCAATAGGACTCATTTCATAGAAGTTTAAAGATTTTAATTCATTAAGGATATCAATTTCGATTTCTGTCTTTGAATCATACACAAGTGGTGCAACATAATTATAAGGTGATAGTTTCTTATGATCAAAATCGTTATTGTTTTGTAATTTATTTAATAAGTCGCTTGCTCTTAATACTACATCTAAAGGTAAATTAGCAAGCTTAGCAACATTAATTCCATAACTTTTATCAACAGCACCTAATTTAACTTTATGTAAAAAGATAATCTCTCCTTTGATTTCTTCTGCACTAACATGAACGTTTTTTAAATATTTTAAATCTTGTTCTAATGCTGTTAATTCGTGATAATGAGTTGAAAATAATGTCTTGCATTTAATTTCATTATGTACATATTCAATAATAGATTGGGCTAATGCCATACCATCAAATGTTGCAGTTCCTCTGCCGATTTCATCAAATAAAATCAAACTATTTTCAGTTGCATTTTCTAAAGCATTATTAACTTCAATCATTTCAACCATGAACGTTGACTGACCACTAACAATATCATCTGCTGCACCTATTCTTGTAAAGATTTGATCAAAGATAGGTAAATTGGCAGATTTAGCTGGAACAAAACATCCCATTTGCGCTAGTATACTAATTAATGCGATTTGTCTCATATAAGTTGATTTACCACTCATATTTGGACCCGTAATTAGTAATACTCTATCTTCAGTCATTTCTATATCATTCGGAATAAAATCTTCATATAAGTCTAAAACAGGATGTCTTCCTTCTTTGATTTTTAAAATATGATCATTATTTAGATTAGGACGAACATATTTATTTTCATTTGATACTTTTGTAAATGATTGCATCATATCAAGTTCTGATAACACCTTAGCAAGAGTCTGAAGAATATTTGTATAATCTTTACATTTATTACGTATTTCATTAAATAGTTTTGTTTCTAATTCTAATGTTTTTTCTTCTGCTCTTAAAATCAAAGTTTCCTTTTCTTTTAATTCTTGAGTAATATATCTTTCAGCATTAGCTAAGGTTTGTTTACGAATATAACCATATTCATCTTTTATTAATGGAATATTAGATTTAGATACTTCAATATAATATCCAAATACTTTATTAAACCCTACTTTAAGTTGTTTTATTCCAGTTCTATCGCGTTCCTTTGCTTCAAGATTAATAATATAGTCTTTTCCATGGAGATTTATTTCTCTTAATTCATCTAGTTCTTTATTAAATCCATCTTTTATTACACCACCATCTTTAACTGCAAATGGAGCATCAGATGATATCGATGAATCAATTAAACTATATAATTCTTTATATTTATTAAAATCAGTATATAAATCAAAAAATTGAGAGATATCTATTTTATTAATGCATTGTCTAATTTTTGGAATAAATGATAATGATTTTTTTAATTGAAGTAAATCTTTAGGATTTGCATTTTCATAAGCTATTCTTCCAACAATGCGTTCTAAATCATATATTTCCGAAAGATATTCACGTAAATCATTTGTATCTAAAAATGATTTTTTCATTTTTTCGATAATATTATATCGTCTTACGATTTTATCTTCTTCAATAAAAGGAAACATTATTGTTTTCTTCAAATATCTACTACCCATTGCTGTAACACATTTATCAAGTACACTTAGTAATGTGTTTTTTTTATTTTGGAAACGTAATGTTTCTAGAAGTTCTAAATTTCTTCGTGAAGATAAATCTATTTTCAAATAACTATTAATATCATATTTTACAACCTTCTGCAAATGCACTAATTGTCGCATTTGTGTTCTCGTAATATAATTTAATAATCGTGAATAGTTTTTACGTTCTTCTTCATCAAGATTAATTAGTAGATTTTTAAAATAACTTGATAAGTTTTCATTATCTTCAATCGATATTGTTAGTGAAATTATATTTTCTAATTTTGAAAAAATTTGTTTATTAAATGATGAATTCACAACTACCTCACGTGCTTTCAATTTTAATACTTCACCATGAAGTAGGGTATCCTCTAATGGAATATTTGTAAGAAATCCTTCACCAGTAGATAAATCAATATAACTTAAAATATATCGTTCTTTATCTTGCGAAATGGATAATAAATAATTATTTTCACTCGCATCTAGACTAGTAGGATCAATTACTGTTCCTGGAGTGATGATTCTTACAAGTTCTCTCTTTACAATCCCCTTTGCAGATTTTGGATCTTCTACTTGTTCTACAATTCCAACTTTATATCCTTTTGAAGTAAGAATATCTAAATAACTACTTACACTATGATAAGGAACACCACACATCGGTACTCGTTCTTCTGTTCCTGCATCTTTTCCGGTTAGAACAATTTCTAATTCTTTTGACGCAATTATAGCATCATTAAAAAACATTTCATAAAAATCCCCTAACCGAAAAAAGATAATCATGTCTGGATATTGTTCTTTAATTGTAAGGTATTGCCTCATCATTGGTGAATATTTCATTTTATCGATTTTTTCATACATAATTATACACCCGTATTAATAATTATACCATTTTTGCTATTATTTTTAAAGGATATTAGTAATAATTTGTATAAGAAAAACCCCTTTTATTATAGGGGTTGATTATTACTCTCTTCGTTATATTTATTTCGTAAATTTATCAAAATTAATGCAGCAGGAGTTCCTACTAAAACTGCAATCACTATTTCAATTAAACTATTAAAACTAATTAATATCATTAATATAGATTTTAAAGTCTCACTTTCAAAAGCTGCTTTATAATCATCAGCATAGAAATATAGATTAGTTTTGATTGTAAAATAGAGTAGAATAATTACTATAATCGAATGAATTAATGTTGATATAGCAATTGAGAGTGCTGTAGATGCAGTTCTATTTTTAATATATTTATCTATTAATAAATATATCGGATAAATAATAAATCCAAAAATTGCTCTTGGTAGAACAGATAATATTGGATTTGTAAATGGTGCATTAATAATAAACAAATATGTTGGGTAAATGAAGGCCATAATCATCGAAAAAAGACCAAAAGTTGCACCTAGAAGCGCTCCATATCTCTTTCCTAATACAATTGCACCTACTACTACAGGAATATGAATAATTGTAATTGGTGCAGTTCCTTGTGCATAAAAAATATAACCTAACATAGTAACTGATAAAAATACAATAAGTGCCATCATTATTGAGGCAAAAACCATATCACGAATTTGTCTGTGTCTCATTTTTTTCTCTCCTTTTTAGGCCTTTATAGGTCCCATAAGTATTTTAATCAAAGAATTCAAATTCATAACCAAGAATTCGAACAGTGTCTCCATGTTTTACGCCTAATTTACGTAATTCATCATCGACACCTAATTTACGTATCTTCTGAGCAAACAATTTCACATTTTCATCTCGATTAAAATCGGTCATATCCATATATCTTTGAACTACTGGTCCTTTCACGTGGTATATGCCATCGTCATCGAGCTCAATTGTAAACTTCTCTGGTTCAGGAACATAACGATATTCTACAACCTCATCAGTAATCGTTTCTTTAAAATCATCAATCGTAACTGTGTCTAGTATATCAGCAATTTTATATAATAATTCATCAAGGTTGTCTTTAGTATAAGCACTTATCGGTATTATGTCAACATTTTTGCATTTTTTTCTAAATATTTCCAAATTATTTTTTGCGTTTGGTAAATCCATTTTATTTGCTACTACGATTTGAGGACGTAGTAATAATTTTTCATTATATGTTTTTAGTTCATTATTGATAATTAGATAATCTTCATAAGGATCACGTCCTTCAATAGCACTCATATCAATAATATGAACAATTACCCTAGTCCTTTCAATATGTTTTAAAAATTGAATACCAAGCCCAGCACCACTTGACGCTCCTTCAATCAAGCCAGGTAGATCGGCCACAATAAAGCTTCTTCCATCTTTTACTCTTACGACCCCTAAATTCGGAACAAGAGTAGTAAAAGGATATGGTGCTATTTTTGGTTTAGCAGCTGAAATGACAGAAATTAAAGTACTTTTACCGACACTAGGAAATCCTACTAATCCAACATCAGCTAATACTTTTAATTCTACGCGGATATTTTTTACTTCCCCAGGCTCTCCTTTTTCACAAAATTCTGGAGCAGGAACACGTGGTGTTGCAAACGCAGTATTACCCCTGCCACCACGACCACCTTTAGCTACTATTACTTCTTGGTTATGACGAGTGATATCAGCAATAACAGTATCTTGATCTAAATCATAAATTACACTTCCGATCGGAACTTTTACATATACATCACTTGCATCTTTTCCATATTTATTTTTTGACATTCCATTTTCGCCATTTTGAGCAGTAATTTTTTTTCGGTAATGTAGATCAATTAATGTTGTTAAGCCTTCATCACCAACAAAAATGATACTTCCACCTCTACCGCCATTACCACCAGCTGGACCACCTTTAGGAACATATTTTTCACGACGAAAGGCGACTATTCCATTTCCACCCTTGCCGGCAGCTACTGTTAATTTCACATCATCAATAAACATATTGATCACCTCTTGTTAAAAAAATGCACTGTTAGTTAGTGCATTAAATTCTTGTTTCATAAACAGATACTTGCTTATGATGCTTACCTTTTCTTTCATATTTTACATAACCAGAAATAAGTGCAAAAAGTGTATCATCACCACCACGGCCAACATTATTTCCTGGGAATATCTTTGTCCCACGTTGACGGAAAATAATTGAACCAGCTGTTGCGTATTCACCATCACCTTTTTTTGCACCTAATCTCTTAGCGCGAGAATCACGACCGTTTTTAGTAGATCCTGCAGCTTTTTTAGATGCAAAAAATTGAATATTTATTCTTAACACGAGTTCTACCTCCTTAATTCTTCAATTTTTAAGAAATCTTGATAATCAAGTGCAATTCCTTCTAAAGTATCAACAAGATTATCTAAGATTAAATTTGTTAATTCATTATATTTTGATACTTCAAGTTTCATATAAGGTAGTGATTCATCGGAAGTAAAACGATAATCACTATTTAATTTTTCTAACATACCTAAACTTACATACATAGCTGTAGAAACAGCGCTACAGACAATATCTTTACCTAGATCATTATATCCAGAATGACCAGATACATATATTTCTTTAATATGATCGTCTTTACCCTTTACGACTTTAGCCTTTATCATAATTATCCTTCTACAGCGACAATTTGAACTTTTGTAAATGGTTGACGATGACCTTGTTTTTTGTGGTAATTTTTCTTAGCTTTATATTTGTAAACGATAATTTTCTTGGCTCTTCCTTGTTTTACAACCTTAGCTGTAACTTTTGCATTTTTGACATATGGAGTACCAACTTTACCATTTAGCATTAAAACTTTATCGAAAACAACTGTATCATTTTCTTCCGCATTAAGTTTTTCAATAAAAACAAAATCATTTTCTTTAACACGGTATTGTTTACCACCAGTTTCAATAATTGCGTACATGTGCACACCTCCTCGTTATAATATTTAAGACACGCCATAAAGGTGGAAAACTCACTTAAAACCTTTTCTGTGCGGTTGTGCTTACACAACATACATATTATACACTAGTCATTGAAAAATGTCAATCAAAACTATCAAGTTCAATAAATATTTTATGATTATCTTATGATAATTTCATATTGTATTATCTTTTGATTATTTCAATAATTTATATATCTATATCTTAAGTTAAAGCTAGCTTTAACTTAAGATAAACTCGCCCTTAT
>DUOT01000060.1 GCA_012838705.1 Acholeplasmataceae bacterium | reverse complement strand
TATTATTTTGATCAAATTAAGACTTAAGCAACTGGGGTTATTCTACTTACTGCTAGAAGTGGGTACCTCTTATCGGCATAGGTCTTTTTTGTTTCCTCTCGGACAATAAAATAAATAGGAGGAATCAAAATGAAAATGGTGAGGTTCCAGAGTACGAGTTCGAGGAAATATTTAATGGAGGTTTCAAAGCTTACTTGTCATTAGATACTCCAAGAGGAACGATGCGTTACTATGCTGAAGGAAATAGTAAAGCTGAAGCAAGAGCTAATGTAGCAGAGTTTGCTTATAATGATCTGGATGAACATGATGAACTATTTACCATTATGGATGAACTTCCAGAAGAGTTAACACTAGAAAATTCAATCAATACCTTACAAGAGTTGGCTCAAAAAGGATATGTATCAATGCCAGAGTACAATCTACCGGAAGACCAAGTTTATGATTACAATGGAAACCCGAGATGGATGTGTACTTGTACAATTAGAAGTCACGCATTAGAAGAGACCGCTTATGCAACTTCTAAAAAAGCTGCAAAGAAATATGCTGCTTATTTATGCATTTGTAATATTTGCGGATTAGAAGACCAATACGAAGAAGAATTAAATTAAAAAAATTAAATAAATATAATCGAAGAAGCTTTAAGGCTTCTTTTTTCATTTGGCTATTCCATTAATTGTCTTTTTATGCTACAATTATTGTAGGAATAAGGATATGTATATAGATAGAATAAAAAGAGAGAAAGATACTGGGAAATTGCTTTCAATAGTAAAGATAGCGGTTATGATAGAAATTTTGCTACAAATTGGCACAAAACTAAATCAAGCATTCTAACTACAAATTTTACGATATAGTTCAAAAATAAAGAAGTTTATCATATATATACATTCCTAAGATATATTAATAAAAAAATAAAATGGAGGTAGTTTTATGAAATGTACACAATGTGGAAGCACAAAATTTATTGAAAGACCGTTCTTAACATCAGCTAAGGAATTAGATGAATATGAAAAATTTAAAGGGTATAATATTTTTTCACATGCAAGAAAAGTTGATGACACAGCACAAGTTTTGGGGTATCAACTCGTTATATGGGGAGATGCGGATGGAGGTTTTAGAATTATTGGTAATTGCAATGCTTATATTTGTGAGGAATGTGGTCACATAGAGTTGTTTGCAAAATCTTTTGTTGAAAAAGTTCACGAGAAACAGAAAATTGATGAAGAAAATGCAAAAAGGAAATTAGCTGTGGAAGCACAACTAGAAAAAGACTATGTTGAGTTAAATGAGTTTGTAAAACAACTTAAAACACAATTAGGTAAGCTAGAAAAATCAAGTAATGATGAGAACATAACTGTAAAAGAGCAAAAAGAAGTACTGCGAAAATTAGAATTTGCAAAGCGATATCTACCTATTTGTGAAAATCTTATTGCCTCTTGGAATAGAGATCGTTTAGGCTCTCAAAAAATGTGGCTCAATATAAAAAGCAAAGCAAGAAATATTTTAATTTAAAAATTATTAAAAACCGACATAACATCCAAAAAGAAGCTAAGAGATATGTTGCTTACTTAGTTCTTTGTGTTTTCTGTGGAGTGTCAGATGAATTTAGCGAGGAGGATTAAGCAATGAGAAAAATCATGGATTTTCAGGGAAAATTCATTCTTAACAACAATTGAATAATCAACGTAATTCAAATGATGCTCCAAACCGAGCAAACAACAATAATCATTCTAATAAATTGAATCCGAATAATTAAAATAATAATAACTAACAATATAATTATACAAATGACGAAATGTGTATGAAATTTAAAAGATTATTTTAGGTTATTTTTTTCTATTGAAAGGCCACCAAGGGTGCGTAAAACTAGTTAGGTTGCGTGATTTTCCATCAAGGGTGCGTAAAACTAGTTAGGGGTGCGTGATTTTCCGTCAAGGGGGCGTAAAATTACCGAAGGGTGCGTAATTGTATCAAAATAGGTAATCAAAGCCATATTGAATGCATAGGTTTGATACATAGATATCAGACCTTTTTTTGTTGGCGGAAAGGGATAAAACTCCTATCCGCCAGTTTTTATAGGATCAGCAGCAGTCGGATTTAAGGCTATTTGCTGGGCT
>DUOT01000059.1 GCA_012838705.1 Acholeplasmataceae bacterium | reverse complement strand
TTAGTGTTATTAGATATAACAATAATTTAATTATTGAAATAAATAATAAATTTATTTCATTATTAACAGCCAGAAATCTATTAATGAAACAAAGTATATTAAATAATTATCTAATTCCTATTGGAATTAACTCTGAAAATGAAATTGAAGAGATAGATATATCTCGTGATGGGAACCTTCTCCTAATTGGTAAAGAAAATGTTGGTATTCGAAATTTTATTTATTATTTTATTTGTTCTTTATTTATGAAAATTAGTATTGCAAATTATGAATTTACTCTTTATGATGATACTAACTCCTTTTCCCATTTAATATTATTTAAAGAAGTTAATGGGGGAAATATACTAGAATATTTAAATAATGTAATTAAAGAAATAGACGAAAGAATTAAAAACATAAAAAATCATCATGCTGAAAATATAAATGAATTTAATAAAAATCAAGAGTTAGAGGGGAATCAAATATTAAAAAGGAAAATAATTATATTAAATTATGTTGATAATGACAACCAAAAATTAATTGAAGATAAAATAATGTATATTATACAAATGGGTAGAATTTGTGGTGTTAGTATAATAATTATTTGTCGTGATGTTAATATCATTAGTAGTATTATTTTAAGTATTGTTAAAATTAAATTGATTTTCAAATTAAAAGATGTAAAAGATAGTATGAAAATACTAAATGATAGTCGTGCAACTAATCTTGATAATAAGGGTGAAGTAATTTATTTTAATAAAGATAAACAAATAAGAGTACAAACACCATTAATATCTGAAAATGAAATAAATAAAATTATTAAAGCATTTTAAAAAGCATTCATATAGAATGCTTAACGTTTTTTGGCTTTATTAATTGCATCATATCGTTCTTTTAATGCAGATTCGTACTTACTTGTTGTTTTAGGTTCATAATATGATGCATCTTTAAGGATGTCAGGTAAATATTGTTGGTTTACCCATCCACCAGGATAGTCATGTGGATATAAATATTTTGTTTGATTAGGATCAAATGAATATGTGTTTTTTAAATGAAGTGGCAGAGGGCCACTTTTTCCTTCTTCAATGTCTTTAATTGCAGCATCAATAGCTAGTAATGCACTATTTGATTTTGGTGATAATGCCATATCACATACGATAACACTTAAAGGAATTCGAGCTTCGGGCATTCCTAATTCTAAAGCAATATCACAAGCTGCTTTAACCTTTGGTCCAATAGCAGGGTTTGCAAGTCCAATATCCTCATAAGCAATAACAGATAATCTTCTAATTAAAGGAAGTAAATCTTCACTAGCTAGTAATAATCCTAAATAGTGTAGACTTGCATTAACATCACTACCACGGATTGATTTTTGAAGACCACTTAATGCGTCATAATAAAAATCTTCATTTTTATCAATACCTATTGCAGGTTTTTGTATTACTGTTATGACATCATCAATTGTAATAGTATCACTTTCAATTATAAAAGAAATACCTTCTAAGGTATTAATTACAAATCGCACTTCACCATTAGCCATTCTTATAATATAATTTTTAGCTTCTTCAGTTATCTTTAAATTTAAAACATTTAATGTTTTATTTATAGCCATTTCTAAATCTTCATCACTTAAATCGTTTAGTCTAAAGATTAAACATCGAGATCTAATCGCAGGATTAACAGAGTGATAAGGATTAATAGTTGTTAATCCAATTAAAAATATTTCTCCAGTTTCCACATATCCCAATAGATAATCTTGAATATCTTTTTTCATACGATGAATTTCATCAACTATTAAAATAAATCGTTCATGTGTTTGCGCTAGGGTAATATGTTCTTTTAGCATTGCTTTATTATCCGTTGAGGCATTAAAATTTCCATGTGGGATATTAAGGGTATTACAAATAACTTCTGCTAAAGTTGTTTTTCCGATTCCGGGTTTTCCATATAATATTAAAGACTGGATTTTATTATTGTCCAGCATTCTCCGAATAAATCCCTTAGGACCAATTAAATGTTTTTGCCCGAGTATATCATCTAAATGTTTTGGACGAAGACGATAAGCTAATGGTTTCATAAATTCACCCTCTTTGATAATTATTTTATCATACAAGAGGGAAAATGTAAAATATTATTATTTACGATTCAAAAAAGGTCTAAAGTTAACACCTATTACTCCACCTAATGATGAAGATACTAAAAAAGTAACAACCTTTACAAATGTTCGGAAATTAAAATCAACCTTTACAAATAAATTTATTATTAATGTGATGAGAATTATAAATAATGCAGCAACTAATCCTTCAAGTAAACCATTTTTTTGAGCAACATTTCCAGATATAAATCCGAGCAAGAAAAAGCATACAATACCAATAATAAAAGTAGAAGTGTTAAAACTCTTCATATTCGAGTTGATTTTTCCAAAATAAATGAGTAGTGAATAGATTAATGTGAATAAGGATAGAATAATAAGGAAAAATAAATAAATGAAAAATGCTTTTCTAAAAGTTGTTTTCATAATATCACCATTAAAGTATATGAATAAAATAAATAATTTAGAAGGAGAATGTTTGTGTTATCAATTCTTTTAAAAGGAGTTGCAATATATTTTATTGTTTTAATCGTTATTCGTTTTATGGGCAAACGAGAAATTGGACAACTTAGTATTTTTGATTTTGCAATTCTTCTTGTAATAGCGGATTTACTAGTCGTTGGAATGGAAGATAAAGATAATCCATTTTATTTTTATATTTTCCCTATTGCAGCATTAGCAATAATTCAAAAACTAATTGCTTTTATAATGCTTAAAGTTCCCGCGTTGCGTATAGCGTTTGAAGGAAAAGATTCACTTATCATTGATGATGGAAAATTAAATATTAAAGTAATGAAAAAACAAAATTATAATGTTGATGATTTAATAACACAATTGCGCTTAAAAAATATCCGTTCATTATCAGAAGTCAAATATGTAATCCTTGAAACTAATGGAGA
>DUOT01000058.1 GCA_012838705.1 Acholeplasmataceae bacterium | reverse complement strand
TTATTGATTAAAATGTTTTATGGTTTTTCATAAGATATTTTATGGTTTTTTGTAAGATGTTTTATGGTCGTCGTTAGAAAATATTAGTTTTTGACCATAAAACCATAAACTATCTTAGAGACCCTTTTTTTTCTATATTAATGCTTTCGCTAGTGCTTCTTTTTCTAATTCTATTAAATATTTTATAAATGGATTGATGTTTTTATTAACTTTAAATTCTTCTAATAATTCAAAATATTTATGTCTTTCTTCGTAGGTAACTATTACTGGCAGAAAATCATATTTCATTAAATAATAATTTAATACTAATCTTGCTAGTCTACCATTACCATCAAGAAATGGATGAATTTTAGCTAATTGTAAATGACAATAGGCAATATATTCAAATAAATCATTATCTGGACCATCTAAACAATAAGCAAAATATTTTTTCATACGATCATAAACTTTTATATGGCTTGGAGGAGTGTGGTTTGATCTTTTTATTGAAATATCAACATTTCGATAAAGTCCTCCAGTATCGATTAAGCCGTCCATTAAAATTTGATGTAAATCTTTTAAATTATCTTCATCCATTGGTATATTTTGTTTCACCATTTCTACAACCTTGAGAAATGCGTTTTTGTGGTTATTGATGAGGAGTACTTTTTTTGGATCGATATTCTCTGTATTTCCTGAAACAACATCTTCTACTTCTTGTCTTGTTATTGAATCATATTCAAAAAGTAGTCCATGATAAGTTTGGTTAATTAAAAATTCTTTTGGAACATCGAGAATATCTATTTTTTCTTTCACAGTACTTCTCATCGTTAATAACTCGCCATCAATCATATCGTTACCTCCTAATAAACTTATTTACTTAATTATATAATAATTATTAACAATTTGCAAACGTTTTTAAATAAAAACAAAAATAATTGCAAAAAGGACAAATTCATAATATAATATGATAAAAAGATGGTGGTAATATGCATGTAATAAAAAAACTAATTAAACTTATTATTATTATTGTATCATTATTTGCTGTTTTTATGGTAAATGGATTAATTGAAAGTCGTGTTGTTAATAAAGAACTCGAAGAGTTTAAAGCTCGTGGAGAGTTAGTATATGAAAATGAAAATAATATATATTACCGTGTAAAACCTAAATACGATTATGAAGATACATCTAGGCATATTATGAATGATTATTTTGATTGGCAAATTGGTGCTACCGGAGATATATTTGTTACTTCCAGAAACCCTCTTCAAGGTAATCCAATAACAGGGTTTATATCAGATCACACATGGGTTGGACATACTGGTCTTGTTATCGATGATGAAGGACAAAACACTATTGAAATAACGGGGAATTTAGATGATAGAGATCGTAATGTAGTTGATATTTGGTATAATGATTGGGTCATTGATAGAACAACAGACCAAATAGTTCTTTTAAGAGTTAAAAACACTACTGAAGATGATAGAAACAAAATGGTGGAATACGCTAAAAGTCAATTAGGTAAACCGTATAATTATACATTTTTATTTAATCGTGCTTATTCATTTTATTGTTCTGATTTAGTATCAAGATCAGTTGCTAATGCGGGAATAAATGTTAACTATGATTATCTAGCAACTACAGGCTCTGATATGATTGTTAGTCCTAATACATATATAATATATTATCGAGAAAAAATTGGTGAAAACAAATTTGCAGTATACTATTTATCAGGAGATGAATAATGTTAGAATTAATAAATATATCTAAGGAATATCGTAATGGAAAAAAGAAAACTTTAGCTCTAACAAATATTAATGTAAGCTTTCGCTCGCAAGAATTTGTTTGTGTCGTTGGCCCTAGTGGATGTGGGAAGACTACACTTCTTAATATTATTGGTGGTTTAGATAATTATTCAAGTGGAGATTTATTGATTCGTGGTAAATCTACAAAACAATATAAAAGTAAAGATTGGGATGGATATCGTAATCAAGCGATTGGCTTTGTATTTCAAAACTATAATTTAATCCCTCAGTTAACAGTGTATGAAAATGTTGAACTTGCACTTACGCTTTCTGGGCTTAAGAAAAATGCAAGAAAAGAAAAAATACTTAAAGTATTACAAGATGTTGGTTTGGAAGGCGAAGAAAATAAATATCCTAATCAACTTTCTGGTGGGCAAATGCAAAGAGTCGCGATTGCAAGAGCAATAATTAACAATCCAGAAATTATTTTAGCTGATGAACCTACTGGGGCACTAGACTCAAAAACAGCTAAACAAATAGTTGAATTATTAAAAGAAATATCAAAAAAACATTTAGTAATTATGGTTACTCATAATAAGGAACTTGCTAACACATATGCAACAAGAATAATTACACTTCTTGATGGAAGCATTACACTTGATACTAATCCACATAAAATAACAAAAGAACAAAAAAAATACACAGCAAAACGTTCCGCAATGAAACTAAATCAAGCGATTAAATTAAGTTTTAAAAACTTGCTTATTAAAAAGCTACGAACAATATTAATTGTAATTGCAGGAAGTGTTGGCATTATTAGTGTTACTTTAGTCCTAACAATTTCTCATAGCGTTAAATACTATATGGAAGATATTCAAAAGGTTACTCTTTCCAATGAACCAATAACGATCCGAAGGCAAATGGATTATAGTGATCCAAATGAAGAAACACTAGATTTAGAAAATTATCCTGATTCAGATATTATTCCAATTGTCAATCGTAATCGTTCATATTATCGAGATGTAAATAACTTATCAGAAGATTTCATAAACCATTTATATAATTTAGATGAAGATTTATATAACTTTATAGATTTGAAACGTGAAGTAAGAATGAATATCTTTACAGCTTATAAAAATGAATATAAACGCGTTTCCTCATATGCATTTACTGAAATGAGTTCTGATTTGGATTTTGTAGAAACACAGTATGATTTATTATATGGAAAAATACCAACGGAGGCTAATGAAATAGCATTATTAATAGATATTAATAATAGCTTAGATGCAAGGGTACTTTCTGATCTCTTAATAGAGTATGAAAACCGAGATTCATATACATTTAGTGAAATAATGAAAAAAGAATATTCGATATCATTTAATGATGATTATTTTAAAAAGCACGAAGTTGGTATTTATTTTACTAACTCTAATAATAAAGATTTATATGAAAAAGGATATAAACTTAAAATAACAGGCATCTTAAGACCATCCCGTAATAACTCTATCTCCTTATATCAGTCAGGGATACTTTATACTCCAAAACTTACAGATTTGATTGTCGAGCGGAATTTAGAATCTGATATTGTGATGGAACAATTACAATATGGTTTATCAAAAGATGTATTAACAGGAAAACCATTTGAAGATGAAGAAAGTGCACATTCTATTAGAACGAAAGAATATTTATATGAATTGCAACTTACATACTTAGGAATTAAAAAAGAAGTATCAATTATTAGAATATATACTGATAGTTTTTCATCTCGTAATGAAATAAATGATCATTTAAAAAAATATAATGAAAATCAAGATGATCAAAACAAAATATATTATTACGATTATATTGATGCTATATCACGAGAATTTGATGCATTCGTTAGAGTACTTACTAAAGTATTAATAATCTTCTCCGCAATATCATTATTTGTTTCCGCAATCATGACTGGAATTATTACATATGTATCCGTAATGGAAAGAATAAAAGAAATTGGAATTTTAAGAAGCATCGGAGCAAGAAAAATTGATATAGCTAATGTTTTTAATGCTGAGACAGGTTTAATTGGATTTACCTCAGGAATCTTAGGTATTACTTTAGGAATATTATTAATTAAACCGATTGTAAAGGTAATTACTAATATACTAAAACAAAATAACATTACAACATTTGATCTAACACAAATGGATATAACAAAAACCAATCCATTACTCATTTTATTAATACTTCTCACAAGTATAGTACTTACTTTAATTGCTGGGATAATACCTGCAATTCTAGCTGCATTAAAATCCCCAACCGAAGCAATTCGTAATGAATAAAAGTGTGTAAATGATACATATATAATTATACTTATGATATAATAAGCGTGGAGGGATAAAATGGAAAATTCCTAAAGTAGGATATGGAACTTGGCAAATTACAAACAAAGAAGAATGTATTAATGGTGTACTAGATGCAATTGAAGCAGGATATACCCATATTGATACTGCAGCAGCATATCAAAATGAAAGTTTTATTGCGGAAGCGTTAAAGAAGGGTAATATTGATCGTAAAAACATATTTATTACAAGTAAATTACATGCAGCTAAAAAAGGTTATGAAGTAGCAAAAGAGGAATTTTATAAAACTTTAGAAAATCTACAAACAGATTATTTAGATTTATATTTAATTCATGCTCCAAGACCATGGGGAGATATTTCAGGCATTGATTATATGCCTCAAAACATTGAAAGTTGGAAAGCATTTGAAGAACTATATGAAGAAGGAAAAATAAAATCTATTGGTGTTTCTAATTTCTCTATTGAAGATTTAAAAAGACTAATGGCTGAAACAAAAATTAAACCAATGGTTAATCAAATTAAAGTTCATATTGGCCATTCAAATACTGAGCTAGTTGAGTTTTGCCAGAAGGAAGGAATTTTAGTAGAAGCTTATAGTCCACTTGCTACTGGTAAAATATTTGATTATGAAAATGTTCAGAAAATGGCAGAAAAATATAATGTCTCAGTAGCACAATTAAGTATTCGTTGGTGCTTACAAAAAGATATGCTTCCACTTCCAAAATCTGTTCATCGTGATCGAATTTTTGAAAAAATTGCTTTAGATTTTGAAATATCTAAAGAAGATATGGATATTTTATCTTCATATTAAAAATAAAACCACAAGTCGGAAAAACTTGTGGTTTTTTACTTGTCATTCTTTTGCAATCACTTTTAACTTTTCAGTAATATCTATATAAGTTTTATTGTTTTTAATAAAATCATATCGCTTATCATGCAATCTATCTAGTAATATACAAGATTGATTACATGTACTATTAGTGATACTATTATATATTGTATCTTTATATCCTTTAAATAATGAAGATGTATGAATAAATTGTTCTGGTCTTGTATCATATGATATAGCATGGAATGATGCTTTTTCGATATATTCTAAAGTTTTAGATTCATTCTTTCTATCTGCATATATTGCAGCAAGATTGCGATAGAATAAATGAAGAGTATAATGATGGAAGTAGTAATCATTTTGATCATAAAAACTTTCTACAATTTTAATTACAGAATTGATTATTCCAATTTTTGTATCACAAACCTCTTCTAAACTTAGTAAATGTCTTACATTTACTGCTATCAATTGGATAAAGGTAAATAAATTGCCTTGAACATAATGTTTCTTTTCTTCACCTTCTAAAATGCCAAGTAGTAACTGGTTTGATGTAATACTGTAACTTGGCATACTTTCTGCCATTTCTCTAGCTTTTTCTTTTTTATTAAAATCTGGATATGTATGGCAAAGAAGTAACGTTGCACTATGTCTTAACTCGGTATCAGCACATTCTTTTAATATTTTCTCACAAATTTCAATTAACCTTTTCGCATTTTCCTTTTTTTCTTCTTCAGTATTACCATGATTTAAAAGACATGAAGCAAGTTGTGCTAATAAGCGATAATCATTAGGAAATTCTTTCAATGCTTCTTCACACATTTTTATTGCTTTTTTAACTTCGCCTTTGGTTCTTACTGCTAGTATATCTTTGATGATTTGTGATATTTTTTCATTTTTGCGATTAATGTCCATTCCAAACAATGAGTCAATAGTTACACTATAAAAATTTGCAATAGCGGGTAATAATTCAATATCTGGATATCCCATATTTGTTTCCCAACGACTAATCGTTTGTGTAGAAACGTTTAATATTTCCGCAACTTCTTCTTGCGTTAGATCTTTTTGTCTACGCAAGAGTTTTAAATTTTCACCAAAATTAAAATTCATATTGCCACCTCCTTATTTATTTAAGGGCCCTTACACTACCATTATATCAATGTAATTATTCTTTTTCCACATCTAATTTCGAGAGAAAAATTCTCGTGATACGAGAATTATTGTTAATAAAGATTCTTGGGGATATAATTATATAAATAAATAATTAATATACAAGTTGAAAAGGAAGAAGATAAATGAAAAAAGCAAAAACAATATTTTCTTTAGTTTTAAGTGTGATAATTATATTATTAATAATCGCAATTTTATTAAAAGATATATTGGTGTTTTTGATTCCTAGTATTATAATCTTGGCTGTTTCTAAAATAATATCGGTAAGTGAAATTCGTAATATCAAAACAAGTATTAGTCCGTTATATTTAAATGGTGATTATTAAAAAATTGTTAATTACATTGAAAATAATATTTATAAAGTTGTTACTATAAAAAGTTATTACTTATATTTAAACATATTAGTAACATCTTATATGTCACTTGATAATGTCGATAAAGCAAAAAAACATTTATTAAATATCCAAGATTACAAAAATATAAAAGTTTATATTATATTCAAATGTTATTATACTTGTTCCAGAAGCTATGAAATGTTATCATAAGCTAATGGAATGCAAAAGCGAAATACTAAAAGAACAAAAAACTTATAATATAGAAAAGAAAGGTTTTGCTAGAAACTTAATAAATGTGATTATTTATTATGTTGCAATTTTAAAAAAAATAGTCTTCGTTACGAAGACTATTTTTATAGATAAACAATCATATTTATGTTATAATAATATTATAGAAAAGAAAAGAGGAATAATATGAACGATACAATTGCTGCTATTGCAACTGCTCTTGCTAATAAAGCAATATCGATTATTAGGGTTAGTGGTCCAGAAGCAATTGATATAGTAAATAAAATATTTGTTGGTAAAGATTTAAGAAAAGTTCCAAGCCATACAATTCACTATGGGAAAATAAAAATTGATAATCGTATTATTGATGAAGTATTAGTATCAGTCTTCCATGCACCAAAAACATTTACAAGAGAGGATGTTGTAGAGGTGAATTGTCATGGAGGAATATATGTTACTAATACAATTTTAGAAGGAATATTAGTCAAAGGAGCAAGGCTTGCAGATCCTGGAGAATTTACAAAAAGAGCATTTTTAAATGGGCGAATTGATTTAACGCAAGCTGAAGCAATAATGGATATTATTGAATCAAATACAGCAAGTAGCTTGCAAATGGCTAATTACGGACTAACTGGTAAAACAAAGAGAATTATCGAAGATTTTAAAAATCGCGTCTTAAGTTGTATTGCAAGTATTGAAGTAAATATTGATTATCCTGAATATGAAGATGAAATCCAAATGACAAACGAAGTCTTAATGCCAATTATAGTTGATTTGCTGAGAGATATGGATGAAATTCTAAAAAAAGCTGAAGTTGCTCAGATTATAAAATATGGAATTAAAACAGCGATAGTTGGAAAACCGAATGTAGGAAAGTCAAGTTTACTTAATGCTTTACTTCGTGAAGATAAAGCAATTGTTACTAATATTGCTGGAACAACAAGGGATATTGTTGAAGGGGAAGTAAATATTGGTGGTATTGTTTTAAATCTTATTGATACTGCTGGAGTTAGGGTTACTGAAGATCTAGTAGAAAGAATTGGTGTTGAAAAAACAAAAGAAGTACTAAAAAAAGCTGAATTAGTTATATTAGTTTTTGACTATAGTAGAGAACTTGACAATAATGATTTAGAACTTTTAGAAGCAACTAAAGACAAAACCCGGATTATAGTTGTGAATAAAAGAGATTTACCACCAAAGATAGATTTATCAAAATTTACTGACTATTTATTACTTTCAAGTTATAATGAAGATGATATTGAAAAGTTAGAGAAAAAGATTAAAGAAGTATGTAATGTTGCAAGTGTTACTGAAATTGATCCAACATATATTGGTAATACAAGACAACTTGCTAAACTAAAAATTGCAAGGGAAAGTTTAGAATCAGCATTAAATGCGATAGAACTTAATTTACCAGTTGATATTGTAAATATTGATATTAATAATGCGTGGTTAAGTTTAGGAGAAATCTTAGGAGAAGTTACAAATGAAGATTTATTAGATGAATTATTTGCAAATTTCTGTTTAGGTAAATGAAAACGCCTTATTAATATTGCAATTAATTTATTAATTTGTTAGAATAAATTAGTTGGAGGAATTTATGCGTAAAACGAAGATTATATGTACAATCGGTCCTGCTGTAGAAAGCGAAGAAACATTAAGGGAATTAATGTTAAGTGGAATGGATTGTGCGAGACTAAATTTTTCTCATGGAGATCATGATGAACATTTAATAAGAATTAATCGAATTAAAGCATTAAGGGAAGAATTACACCTACCAATACCGATATTATTAGATACTAAAGGTCCAGAAATCCGAATTGGAACTTTTGAAAATGGTTCTGTAGAGATTGAAAAAGGACAAACATTTACATTTGATAGTAGTTTTGATGGATTAGGAAATAATGAAATTGTTAGTATTTCTTATCCCATTTGTACAAATGTCGATATTGGAACTACAATCTTAGTAGATGATGGGAAACTTTCATTTGTGGTTGTGGAAATAAGTGAAAGTAAAGTCATAACTAATGCTTTAAATTCGGGAACTATTTCAAATCGTAAAAGTGTAAATATACCTAATGTTGCTTTAGATATACCATATTTAAGTGCTAAAGATCGTAGCGATATTCTCTTTGGGATTGAAAATCAAATTGATTTCATTGCTGCATCATTTGTTAGAGATGCGAAAGATGTCTTAGAATTACGTGAGTTTTTGGACAATAATGGCGGAAGTTTCATTAAAATAATCTCTAAGATTGAAAATAAACAAGGTATTGATAATCTCGATGAAATTATTAAAATTAGTGATGGTATTATGATTGCTCGTGGTGATATGGGGGTTGAAGTACCGTTTAAAGATCTACCTGCAATTCAAAAAGATATAATTAAAAAATGTTATCGTGCAGGTAAATATGTTATTACAGCAACCCAAATGCTTGACTCAATGACTAATAATCCGAGACCGACACGAGCCGAAGTTTCTGATGTTGCTAATGCAATTTATGATGGAACTACTATTATCATGTTGTCTGGTGAAACAGCGATGGGTAAATATCCAATCCGTAGTGTTAAGACAATGGCTGAGATTGCAGAGTCAACAGAAAATGATATAAATTATATTAAGAAGTTTGATAAAAACCACTTAGATTTGGGTCCGAAAGTAATGAGTGCAATAGCAAATGCAGCTTGTATCTCAGCACATCAATTAAATGCAAAAGCGATAATTGCAGTAACGCGTAAAGGCGTAACTGCACAATCGATTTCTAATTATCGACCTCTTACGCCGATTATTGCAGTTACACCAAATGAGTGTGTTTATAGACAACTCAATCTATCGTGGAATGTACTTCCAATTTTAGACGAAAACCAATTTACAACCGATGATGAATTTGATTTTGAATCAGCTATTAAAAAAGCAATCGATAATAATCAACTTAATAAAGACGATATGGTAATTATGGCAGCTGGGGTAAAAAAGAGCGATTTACAGACAGGAATATTAAAAATACTTAAAGTGTAAAATTAATAGAGAGTGATGTTCACTCTCTTTTTGCTTTTCATTATTTAAGTTAAAAATATTTAATGAGTTGATATAGTAAATTGTATGAATTAAAAAAGGTTGCAATTTGCAACCATTTTTTAATATAAATATACCATTTAATTTAGGTTAAATCTTTTAAATGTAAGAGGAAATATTCCTAAAGGAATAAAAGCAGTTAAAAAGTATCTTAACATATCAAAAAAGATGTTTTCATTTGGCAAAATATATTTTAATCCTAATTGTAAACATAAAAATAAAATAACGGCAACAATAAAGCGAATGATTCTTTTATTAAGCTTACAATCACAAGTAAAGTTTACAAATTTATTTTCAATATATATAGCCGTTCCAAAACCAAAATATAGGGCATATGTAATATAAAAATCACGATACATTTCTATATCAACATAGTTTTCTTCATAAAAGACAAAAAGAAATGGAAAAAATATTAAGCCGGTAACAAAGAAAAGTAAAAATTTTCTTTTCGGGTTTTCGTAAACTAAGTTAAATAAGTAAAATCCTAAAATTGCACTTCCTACACCCAAAGCTGCTCCAACGATAACATCACGAGGGAAATGGACGCCTAAATAAATACGAGACACCCCAACAAGAAAAATTATTATTCCAATAACTATCCATATCTTTTTATTTTTAAAGATTTTTCCGATCGCAGTATAAAAACTTGCGGCTGCTTGAGTATGTCCACTTGGAAAAGAAAATCCTGTTGCTGTTTGTGCTCTTTTACCTACGATTGAATTATCAACTTGAAAAGGTCTTGGCGCACGAACAAGCCCCTTTATTGCTCCGTTAATACAAGCTGATAAAAACACACTATAAGCGATATATTCTCCAGCTTTTTTATTATATACAAAATAAATAAAAGCAACAATCGCAACAATAATTACTTGTTCTCCTAATATTGTTATTCCTTCCCCTAAAATATCAGTGAAGTCATTTGCTATTTCTTGAAACCATTTAATAATATTTAATTCAAAGTTCATAATTTAATCACCAAAATAATTGTATACCAAATATATTTATATTGCAAATATAAAAAATAAAAGGTGCCCTATAAGCACCTAATATTTATTATTTTTTCTCATCGACTACTTCTTTAATTGATGTTGCAAGGCCAGCAATACCTTGAAGTTCTGATGGAATAATTAATTTTGTTGCTTGACCCTTAGATACTTCTGCTAGCGCTTCATATGCTTTTAAAGTTAGAACTGATTTATCAGCTCCAGCCTTTTTAAGAAATTCTAAACCTTGTGCTGTTGCTTCGTGTACTTTTCTAATTGCTTCCGCTTCACCTTCAGCTCTTAAAATTGCAGCCTTTTTTTGTCCTTCAGCTTCTTCTTCTAATTGTAATCGGTTTGCTTCTGCTTGAAGGATTTGTGCTTGTTTTATTCCTTCAGCTTTTAAAATTGCTGCTTCTTTTTCACCTTGAGCAATCAAAATTGCTTCTCTCTTTTCGCGTTCAGCACGCATTTGTTTTTCCATAGAATCGCGAATGTCTTTTGGTGGTAAAATGTTTTTCAGTTCAACACGATTAACTTTAATTCCCCATGGATCTGTTGCTTCATCAAGAATTTCACGCATCTTTGCATTAATGTAATCACGACTTGTTAGTGTTTCATCAAGTTCCATTTCCCCAATGATATTACGAAGTGTTGTTGCTGTTAGTTTTTCTAAAGCTCCAATTGGTTGTTCAGCACCATATGCAAATGCTTTTGGATCTGTTATTTGAAAGAAAACAACAGTATCAATTTGCATCGTAACATTGTCTTCTGTAATAACTGGTTGTGGAT
This sequence comes from Acholeplasmataceae bacterium, assembly GCA_012838705.1. Taxonomy (GTDB): domain Bacteria; phylum Bacillota_I; class Bacilli_A; order ML615J-28; family CAG-698; genus DUOT01. Next base: position 10,199 of record DUOT01000058.1, on the reverse strand, counting down.
CATAATCAATTAGTTGTTCTTTTAAAGAAATCTTTTTAGCAATCCTCTGAATAAATGGTACTAAAAAGTGAACACCAGTAGTCCAAGTTTTATGATAAGCACCTAATCTTTCAATAACATAAACATGTGATTGAGGAACGATACGAATACTTGAAGCAGCCACTATTAATGCAATAATTGCAATAATAACAAAAACAACAGCTAAAATATCACCAACATCTGATAAAAATAAATTAGATAACATAGAACCTCCTCTTAACCTATATTATTATTTTTCAAATTTATATTATTTTCATTTAATTTTGTAATAACAAGTTTAGTACCACTAATAGCTTTAATTAGCGCTTTTTCACCAACATTAAAACTTAAGTTTTCAAAACTTGTTGCTCGCCATAAAGTATTATTTACCTTAATTTCACCAACTTCATAAGGTGTTACTTCTTTTGTAATAATACCTACCGTGCCGATAAGACGATCGACATTTGTTGGGACGACACCTTTACTCATTAGTTTCTTTACAAATGGCCTTGTTGCAAGGAGTAAAATAGCTGAAATAACAACAAATATTATTACCTGTGTTAAAGGTTTTGCTTTAAGTGCTGCAGCTATTAATGCTCCGATTGCGCCGATTGTAAACCAAATACTTACTAAATCGTTAGTTTCAAATTCAACAATAATCGAAACGATTATAAATACAATCCACAGTCCAATCATAATGTAAGGTATCATTAGGAAACCTCCTTCTGCATTAAAATGCGTAAAATTCTCTTCTCCTGATTCCATTCACAAAGGAACTTATAATAGTTTTTCTTTGTGAAGTCTAGAGGGTGATACTTATTAATATTATTAATAATGTTTTTACTATTGATTCGTCCATAACTTGGTTTTATTGAAATTGGAACTAATTCATCATCTTTATATAAACCGATAGTAACTTCTTCTTTCGTAATAGCTTTGATGACGACAGCATCATTTTCTTTATCATAACCGATAAGGGTTGCATACATATTCTTAAAATGATTACTTGCAACGGTATTTAAGGTTATATTAGTTTCATATATCGTTGCAATTGATTGGGGCTCTTTAGAAAACCACTTTATATTCATAAAATTCCTCCTTCAATATTATTATATAAAAAAATTCAAAAAAATACAATACTTTTCAAAAAAATATTTATAAAATTTTATTTATGCAAAAAAAAGCATTTGAAAATTTTAGATTTTGTGATATAATATAAGAGATATTTTAGGAGGCATCTATGAAAAATCGAAAAAGTAAGAAAAGATATGTAATATTAATGATTGCAATATTAATTCCTGTACTTGCAGGATTTTTTATCGGTCTTTATAGTTATAATCGTTACCAAGAAAATTACTTTTATGAATATATGAAAAATATTGAAGAGCAAACTGATAGTAAAATTACTGGGTATTTAAAATATACTACTTATTCACTTGAAGAAACGCCTTTCTATAAAGAAGATGTAAAAAGAAATAATGAAAGAGTTCTTACTATTGAAGTATATAGAGCAATCAAAAATTACAATGAAGATAAAAATATAATCACATATTACTTCGTAGTATATAATATTAATTACACGAAACTTATCGAAATTGAAGACCCAACAGGCGAAAAAAAATTATTATATAATAAATTACCTGGTATTTATCTTTCAATTGAAGATAAAAACAATCCTGAAAATCAAAAATTAGAATTAGTTGGGTCACTACCTACATTTTATATTGACGATTATGAATCTACACCTGAAAAGGATAGTAAAGGTAATACATTAAATAGTAGATTTGTTAAGTGGTATGAATATAATCCTGATACAGAATTTTCAAATAATTTATCATTTGAATTGATCGTATCACCAGATCCTGAAAATGATTTAAGTCCTGGTATTATTACAAATTTTGATTTAACTGTAGAACGTGAAGAAAGAAAAATTGATACTACAAACTTTACATTAGGATATGATAATGATATTCATAAAGCGGGTTATTTTAGCTATGTATTCAATAAAAGAATATGGTGGCAATCTTTAATAGCTTTTGCTTTAGTTGGTATCATATCATATAGTTTCTATGCTGTATGGACTGTAGAAGAACAAAAGGAGAAAAAATAGGATTGCTTATAGCAATTCTTTTTAATTGATTATGTTAGATTTACTTGAAATAGAAAGAGCGATAATAAAAAAATATCGCGCTAAATTATATCGGCCATTTATAAAAGCTATTAAAGATTATGATTTATTAAAACCAGGAGATAATGTAGCTGTATGTATATCTGGTGGAAAAGATAGCTTGTTACTTGCTAAGTTATTTCAAGAGTTAAAACGTCATAGTGATTATGAGTTTAATCTTAAATTCTTAGTAATGAATCCAGGATTTGTTGGCGATGATTTAGATAAGTTAAAGGAAAATGCGGAAAAGTTAAAAATCCCAATTAAAATAAAAAACTCAAATGTCTTTGAAGTATCTGAAAGACTAGGAAATGGTAAACCTTGTTATTTATGTGCGAGAATGCGAAGAGGATTTTTATATGAATTTGCAAGGGATGAAGGATGTAATAAGATAGCTTTAGCACACCATTTTAATGACGTTATTGAAACGACTTTATTAAATGTTTTATATTCTGGTAATTATGGAACAATGGTTCCAAAATTAAAATCAACTAATTTTCATGGGATGGAATTAATAAGACCGATGGTATATATTAAAGAAAAAGATATAATCAACTTTATGAAGTATTCACAAATTGAAGCGATGAAATGCGGATGCAAAGTCGCTGCTGGTGAAATAGATTCTAAACGAAAAAAAGTTAAAGAGTTAATTGCGGGAATAAAAAAAGATTTTCCGAATGTAGAAATAAGTATTTATCGAAGTGCAGAAAATGTGAACTTAAATTGTGTGCTAGGATGGAAAAAGAAAAACGAAAAATATAGTTTTTTAGACGAGTATGAGATAGATTAATAATCTATCTTTTTTTTATTTTTTGTAAAAAAATGCTTTTTTTTATGTGAGCAATTGTATATAATAGTATTAAATAATAGGAGGGCATCATGGATAACCTAGAAAAGAAATATGGTTTATTTACCGGAATAGCAATGGTTGTAGGCATTGTTATTGGGTCTGGGGTTTTTATTAAAGCTCATAGTGTTTTGATAAATACAAATGGGAAGTTAAGTTTATCTCTTCTTGCGTGGTTTATAGGTGGAGCAATAATGGTCATTGGTGCTTATTGTTTTTCACTTATGGCAACAAGAGTAGAAAAGATTAATGGTGTTGTTGATTATGTTGAAATATCTACAAACAAAAAATTTGGGTATGCAACCGGTTGGTATTTAACTACAATTTACTATCCAATTATTACTTCTATACTAGGTTATGTTTCAATGTATTATTTATATAAACTGTTCGATTTAAATACGGGAGATTGGCATTTCTGGTTTGCGGTTGCAATATTAATTGTATTATCATTTGTATTAAATACAATATCACCAAAAATCGCAGGATACTTTCAAGTTTCCACAACCGTTATAAAAATGATTCCAATTTTTATTATTGCTGTAATTGGTACTATCATTGGATTAATTAATGGTAATACTAAAGAGGCTTTTGAAAGCGTAGGTGATTTTGGAGTTAATAATGATTTTGGGGCCGCAATCCTTTCCACAATCTTCGCATATGAAGGTTGGGTTGTTGCAACTTCAATCAATGCTGAACTGAAAAAATCTAAAAGAAACCTTCCGCTTGCTTTAGTAATCGGTACTTTAATTGTTATAACAAGTTACTTGTTATATTATATTGGTTTATCTAGTTTGATTCCAGATACAAATCGAATTATAGAGCTAGGAAATAATGCTCCAGTAGATGCAATGAGAAAATTTGTTGGTAAGGCTGGAGAATCAATATTTACAATCCTCATTATTTTTTCATGCTTAGGAACATTAAATGGATTGACAATTGGATCTAGTAGGGGGATGTATTCTCTTGCATGTCGTGGTCAAGGCCCTAAACCTGAGAAGTTTAAAAAGCTTCATCCAAAGTTTAATATCAGCATTAGTTCAAGTATTTTTGGAATGGTTATTACTTTGTTTTTTATGGTATTGTGGATGATATCATTTGAAACTACTTTTAATCACTTAATTATAATGGATGAAATATCGATTGCATTTTTATATAGTTCATATATTTTTGTATATATATGGATTATTAAAAACTGTAAAGATTTAAATATTTTTAGTAGATATATAATGCCGACACTGGCTATTATTGCATCAGGTTTTTTGGTCTTTGCAGCAACAGGCCTTTTCTCACTGATTGTTTTAAATAATATATCACGTGTTTATAGCTTTCTAGTATTTATTGTAATTGCTGTGATATCATTAATTATTGGACTAATGTTTTATCGTGAAAAACCAAACCAAAATTAATCAATTGAAAGTTCTTGCATAAAAAAGGAAAATGTTGTATAATAACTTCGTTGATTGGGGATAAAATAGTATGGTATTGATAAAGTAAACGTTTTTAGTTTTAAATAATACTAATACTATGTTATAATACAATACACAAATATATATAGGAGGATAAAAAATGGCAGACAAAAAATATGTTTACATGTTTACGGAAAGTAACGAAACAATGCGTAATCTCTGCGGTGGTAAAGGTGCTAATCTAGGCCAAATGACGCAATTAGGATTACCAATCCCACAAGGATTTACAGTTACTACTGATGCATGTATTCTATATTATCAGTTAGGTGAAAAGCTAAGTGATGAAGTAGTAAAACAAATTGAAGAGTCACTTGCGAAGTTAGAAGAAATGACTGGCAAAAAATTTGGTGACCCGAATAATCCATTATTATTATCTGTTAGATCTGGTGCAAGAGTTTCAATGCCAGGAATGATGGACACAATACTAAACTTAGGATTGAATCGTGAGGTTGTAGAAGGACTAGCAAAAATATCTGATAACCCTCGTTTTGCATATGATTCATATCGTCGTTTTATTCAAATGTATTCAGATGTAGTAATGGGACTTTCAAAAGCGCGTTTTGAAGAAATTATTGATGAAATGAAGAAAGAACGCAATATTGAACTTGACACTGAATTTACAGCTGATGATTTTAAAGAAATGATTGGGAAATTTAAAGATTTTTATAAAGCTGAATTAAATGCTGAATTCCCAGAAGATCCAAAAGAACAACTATTTGGAGCAGTTAAAGCTGTATTTGCTTCATGGGAAAATCCAAGAGCAGTTTATTATCGTAGAATAAATGATATTCCTTCTTCTTGGGGAACAGCAGTTAACGTTCAGGCAATGGTTTTCGGTAATATGGGAGATACATCAGGTACTGGTGTTGCGTTCACTCGTAACCCAGCAACAGGAGAAAACAAATTATATGGTGAGTATTTAATTAATGCTCAAGGTGAAGACGTTGTTGCGGGCGTTAGAACACCATCCCCTATTCAAACACTACAAGAAGTTATGCCTGAAGCATATAATCAATTTGTAGAGCTTGCTCAAAAATTAGAAAACCATTATAAAGATATGCAAGATATCGAATTTACTATCGAAAATGGAAAACTATATTTATTACAAACACGTAGTGGTAAACGTACAGCACAAGCTGCATTAAAAATCGCGGTTGATATGTATGAATCTGGTATGATTAGTAAAGAAGATGCTTTACTTCTTGTTCAACCAAACCAATTAGATACATTACTTCACCCACAATTTGACCAAAAAGCATTAAAAGGTGCAAAAATAATTGGTGAAGGACTACCTGCTTCTCCAGGTGCTGCTTGTGGTAAAGTTGTGTTTAATGTAGAAGAGGCTTTAGAACTTGTAGAAAAGGGAGATCGCGTTATTCTTGTTCGTCTAGAAACATCTCCAGAAGATATCGAAGGAATGCATGTTTCTGAAGGGTTCTTAACAGCTCGTGGTGGTATGACTTCACATGCGGCAGTTGTTGCTCGTGGTATGGGTAAATGTTGTGTATCTGGATGTAAAGAATTAATTATTCATGAAAATGAAGGATACTTTACACTTAATGGTGTAACAATCCGTAAAGGCGAATATATTTCATTAGATGGTTCTACTGGAGCTATTTATGGTGAAAAAATTGAAACTGTTCCAGCTTCAATTACAGGTGACTTTGAAAAATTCATGAATTGGGCTGACGAAGTACGTAGATTAGAAGTTCGTACGAATGCTGATACTCCTCAAGATGCAAAGCAAGCACTAGAATTTGGTGCACAAGGTATTGGATTATGTCGTACTGAACATATGTTCTTTGAAGCTGATCGTATTAAAATAATTCGTGAATTTATTCTAGCTGATAATGAAGAACAAAGAAAGAAAGCTTTAGATAAATTATTACCTCTTCAAAGAGGAGATTTCGAAGGTATCTATGAAGCGATGGCTGGATATCCAGTTACAATTCGTTATTTAGATCCACCTCTACATGAGTTCTTACCAACTAACAAAAAAGATATTGAAGACTTAGCAAAAGAACTTAATGTTGACTATGATAAAGTAGTTGATAAAATTACATCACTTCATGAATTTAACCCAATGATGGGTCATCGTGGATGTCGTTTATCAGTTTCTTATCCAGAATTAGCAGAAATGCAAACTCGTGCAGTTCTTGAAGCTTATATTAATGTTAAGAAACGTAATCCTGAAATCAAAACTGTACCAGAAATTATGATTCCATTAGTAGGAGACGTTAACGAACTTAAGTTTGTGAAGGACGTAGTTGTTAAGACTGCAGATAGAATAATTGCAGAAAGTGGAATGGAAATTGAATATCATGTAGGTACAATGATTGAAATTCCACGTGCAGCATTACTTGCAGATGAAATTGCTAAAGAAGCGGACTTCTTCAGCTTTGGAACAAACGACTTAACTCAAATGACATTTGGATTTAGCCGTGATGATGCTGGCGCATTCTTATCACATTATTATGAAAAGAAAGTATATGAGCAAGATCCATTTGCAAGACTAGATCAACATGGTGTTGGTAAACTTGTTGAACATGCAGTAAAATTAGGTCGTGAAAGCAACCCTAACATTCATCTAGGTGTTTGTGGAGAGCATGGTGGAGATCCATCAAGTATTGAATTCTTCAATAGAGTTGGACTTGACTATGTATCTTGTTCACCATTTAGAGTACCTATTGCTCGTTTAGCAGCTGCACATGCAACAATCAAATTAAATAGATCTAAGAAGGCGTAATTTTACGCCTTTTTTTAATAAAAAAAGTCTTCATAACGAAGACTATAATTTTTTCCATGTTGCAGGAAAGAATATCATTAATATTGGGAATATTTCTAAACGTCCTGCAAGCATTAGTAATGATAAAATTATTTTAGATGGATATGAAAATATTGCATAATTATTTACTGGTCCAATTAAATCAAAACCTAGACCTATATTGCTTAATGAACTTATTACAGCTGTAAAATTAGTAATAAGACTATAATTATCAAAAATTGATATAATTATTGTTCCGATTATCATAATGAAAAAATAAGCAATTAAATAAGAGAAAACACCATTTAATACAACTTTATCTACTGGTTTATTGTTAAATTTGATAGTAATTACTTGACGCGGATGAAGTAATTTTTTTGTTTCACGTATTATATTTTTAATTAAAATTGCTATTCGTGATACTTTCATTCCTCCACTTGTTGAACCTGCACACGCACCAGAAAACATTAAGAAGATAATAATCCATTTTGATAGTGTTGGCCATGTATTAAAGTCATATGAATAAAACCCTGTAGTAGTTATAATTGATGCAACGTGAAATGATGAATATCGTAATGTAGTTACGATATTATTATAAATAGAGAGAGTATTTATACTAATTATTAAAATTGATATAATGATTATACCTAAATACCATCTTAACTCTTCACTTTTTAAAGATCTTATACCTTGACCAATTAAAATTAAATAAAATATATTAAAATTCAATCCGAATAAAATCATGAAGATTGTAAAAATGATTTCAAAATACAAATTGTTATAAGATATAATGCTTGTATTTTTAATAGCAAATCCACCAGTACCTGCAGTTGTTAGGGCATAGTTAATACTATCAAATAAAGGCATACCACCCGCCAACAATAAAATAAGTTGTAATAATGTTAGGATAATATAAATACTATAGAGAATTCGGGCGGTAAGTCTTACCTTAGATACTAATTTTCCAACTGATGGTCCAGGGCTTTCAGCCTTTAGAATAAAAAAACTTTGCGAATCAGTTGTAGGAATAAAAGCTAGGACAAAAACTAATATCCCCATACCACCAAGCCATTGAGTAATGCTTCGCCAAAACAAAAGACTTCGGCTCAATGCTTCCACATCATTAACAATGGTTGCACCTGTTGTTGTAAAACCTGATGTAGATTCAAAGATAGCATCGATGAGGTTGGGAATTTCCTTGCTTAAAAAGAAAGGTAGGGCACCAAATATACTCATTAAAAACCAAGAAAATGCAACGATTAGAAAACCTTCACGAGCATAAATTGTTGTTTTTTGCTTTATTAATCTAGTAGCTAATTCACCAATAATAAACAACAAACAAATTGGAATGATAAATGAAATATATAAATGTTTTTCTTTATAAATAAAAGAAAGTAATAATGGTAAAAGTAAAATTATCGATTCCAAACGCAATATATGTCCAATATTACGAATAATACTTTTATAATTCATAACTTACTCCAATATTTCTGATAAATTACGAATTTGATCTGTTGATACAACAATAACACTATCTTGTGGTTTTAATAAATCATTTCCTGTTGGAATAATAATATTATTATTTCTAATTATACAAGCAATTAATACATTTGGTTTTGTCTTTAAATCTTTTATAAGAACATTAGTGAAATTTGTTTTTTGTTGGATATAAAATTCTGTTGCTTCTACTTGGTTATTAACTAGTTTATATAATCTTTTTACTTTACTTCCGAAAGTATTTTCAATAGATCTAATAAAGCTCAAAACACTATTTGTAATAATTGCTTTTGGTGAAATAATAGAATCAATTCCAATAGTACCTAATATATCAGTAAGATTATCGCGATTTATTTTCGTAATTACTTTTGAGATATTCTTTTTTATAGCATATAGAGAAGTAATGATATTTTCTTCATCTAATCCTGTTAATGTAACAAAAGCATCACAACTACTTATTCCTTCTTCTTCAAGAAGATTATGATCACTACCAGCACCATGAATAATAGTAACATTATTTAAAGTATCACTTAATTCTTGGCATCTATTAATATCCATCTCGATAATCTTAACATCAACATTTGCTTCTTCTAATTGCTTTGCAAGATAATATGAAATTTTACTTCCACCAATAATCATTACTTTTCTTGCTCTATCTTTTAAAATTCCTAATTTCTTGAAAAACTTAACTATTTCTTTGTTGGATGCAGTAACATAGATTTTATCTTTAGGTTGAAGGATAAAATCACCACTAGGGATATATGCTTTTCCATCTCTTTCAACAGCACAAATTAAGAATTTAATTTGGAAATTTGTGCGAATATTACTTAAAGTTTTACCTACTATTGGTGAAGCTTCTTCTAGCTTTATCTCGACAATATCAACCTTACCACCTGCAAACTTATCAACTTGTAATGCGGATGGAAATTTTAGCATTTGCAAGATTTCATTAGCTGCTTCTAGTTCAGGATTAACGATCATATTTAATCCTAGTTCATGATGCATAAAATTTATTTGCGATGAATATTCAGGATTACGAACTCTAGCAATTGTATATTTTACTCCATTCATTTTCCCGACAAGCGAGCAAAGGATATTAAGTTCATCTGATGATGATGAGGCAATTAAGAGATCAGTTTTTTGAATTTCTGCTTCTTGCAATATTTCATTACTAGCTCCATTACCAACAATCCCTTTTACATCATATAGCCCAACAATATTCTCTATAACATTAGGATTAGTATCAATAACGGTTATATCGTGATTTTCTTGTGATAAAAAATATGTTAAATTTCTACCTATTTTCCCTATCCCAACAATAATTATTTTCATAAATTCCTCCATTTAGGAAACTAAAATATTTTATATTATTATTATATCATTATTTATATAAATAAAAAAATAAACATAAAAAATAGTATATAATAATGTATACAAAAT
>DUOT01000002.1 GCA_012838705.1 Acholeplasmataceae bacterium | reverse complement strand
TAAAAATATATTGACATTTTGGTAAAAATATGATATCTTGTTGTTAATAGGAGGGTTTTATGGAAGAGAAAGCAAGATTAGAAAGTGTTCAAATGTGGTTAATGACTAATCAAAAATATTTCCCAAGTGATAAAATACCATTTATTAAAAAGAAATTAGAAGCATTATCAGAATCTAAATTTAATCTATTATATAGTCTAGAGTTAAAAGATCCAACAACAATTTTATTACTATCAATATTTGTTGGGTACTTAGGTATTGATCGTTTCATGATTGGAGATATTGGATTAGGGATATTAAAACTTCTAACTTTTGGTGTTTGTGGGATCTTTGCAATTATTGACTGGTTTTTAATACAAGATAGAACTAAGGAGTTGAACTTTTCAAAATTAATGCAAATACTGTAAAAAAACTCTTAATACATTGTGTGGTTTTCGTACTTATTATTTCTTATTATTTTTTATTAAAAGTATTAGATACTACTTGTTTATTTAAATATGTTTTTGGGATAATGTGCCCTACATGTGGCTCAACAAGAGCTTTAATTAGTTTACTTAAACTTGATTTTCATGCTTATGCTAGTTATAACATAATGGCATTACCAATATTAATTGCAATTTTTATTGCAGTACATCCGAAACTCTTTAAACAAAAGTTTTGGAAAGTGATCGTTATTATAATTGCAATTATTGCTTTTGCTTATTATTTAACCACTAATATCTTTTAGTGGTTTTATTAATTTGATATAACAATATTTATAAAATGTGGTATACTATAAATGGTGATAAATATGAAGTTTGTCAATCTTTATATACAATCTGAATATACAATGTTAGGTTCTAGTATAGCAATTGATAGTTTAATAAACAAAGCAAAGTCCGAACATATTACTACCTTAGCAATCACTGATGACTTAATGCACGGTGCTATTAAGTTTTATCAAGGTTGCGTAAATAATAATATTAAACCTATAATTGGGCTTAGATGTAGATTGACAAACAATAACTATATATTGCTATATGCTAAATCGTATTTAGGTTATCAAAATTTATTACAACTTGCTTCGATTGTTGCGATAAATGAAGAAGCTACTTTACAGCAATTACAACAATATAGTGTTGATTTAATAGCAATTATTCCAAGTGATGAAAATGAAGTTGTAAAGCTTTATAAAAGTTTGAATTATGAAAAGTCCGAGAATATGCTCCTTACATATCGCGATATTTTTTTAAATGATTTGTATTTAGGAATTGACCTTCAAACAAGTGAACTTCATAATATTGCTCAAAATTTATATGATTTTGCTTCTAAACTTGGAGTTGAATCAGTAGCAATTCATAAAACATTATATTTAGAAAAAAATGATTTTGAAGTATATACATCATTAAAATGTATAAGTTTAGGGATTTCAAACTATGCATTTACGGAAAAAGAAACAAATGCATATTTTATTAATCAAGAAACTGCAAATAGAATTTTTTACTTTTTACCAAAATTAATTGAAAACACGCAAGTAATTAGTGATAAATGTAATTTAGAATTAAGTTTTGGTAATTATAAACTTCCGAATTATGATCGAGAAAATAGTAATAAATATCTTCAAGATCTTTGTAAAGTTGGTTTAAATAAAAGACTTGCAAGTCGGAAGGTCGATGTAACAAAGTATCGAGATCGACTATTGTATGAATTAGATATTATTGAAAAAATGGGCTTTAGTGACTATTTTTTAATAGTATATGATTATGTAAAATATGCGAAAAAAAATAAAATATTAGTTGGTCCTGGTCGTGGGTCTGCACCAGGTTCATTAGTAAGTTATTCATTAGGCATTACTGATATTGATCCTATTGAGTATGATTTATTATTTGAAAGATTTTTAAATCCTGAGCGTATTACGATGCCAGATATTGATGTCGATTTTCCAGATGACAAGCGTGATGATGTTATTAGGTATATGGGACGAAGATTTGGAAAATCAAGAGTTGCACATATTAGTACTTTTGGAACATTCGGGCCACGAATGGCTTTACGTGATATTGCAAGAATCAAAAATATTAATACTCAAAAATTAGAATTAATTTTAAAATATATTCCGAGTAATGCGTCACATATTGCATCAGTTATTAGAGAAAATCTAGAATTACAGCAAATGATTGCTCGTGATGAAGAAATAAAAACACTTTTTTACCTTGCTAGCAAAATTGAAGGATTGCCAAGGCATATATCAACACATGCTGCGGGAATTATTATGGCTGACCAAGATTTAGTGTCTTATACGCCCCTTCAAAAAGGAATTAATGATTTATATCAAACCCAATATGAAGCAAGAGATTTAGAAGCTTTAGGTCTTGTCAAAATGGATATCTTAGGATTGAAAAACTTAACTATAATCCAAAAGGTTATAGATAATATTCAAAATACTAGTGGTATAAAAATAAATCCTATGGAGATTCCATTAAATGATCCAAAAGTATTTCAAATGATTTCCAAAGGACATACGGACGGGATTTTCCAATTAGAATCAAAAGGAATGCGAGAAGTATTAATTAAATTAAAAACTTCTCATTTCATGGATATCGTTAATGCAAATGCTTTATATAGACCAGGTCCAATGGAAATGATTCCAACATTCATCGCTCGTAAATTCAATAAAGAACCAATTACATATTTGCATCAGGATTTAAAAGAAATTTTAGAAAGTACTTATGGTACAATTGTTTTCCAAGAGCAAATTATGTTGATTGCTCAGAAATTTGCTGGATATTCACTAGGCGCTGCTGACATTTTAAGAAGAGCAGTTTCAAAAAAAGATGAAAGTTTAATAATTAAAGAACGAAAGAGATTTGTAGATAGTGCTGTTAGAAAAGGTTATCCAGAGTCTATTAGCAATGAAATTTATGATTATATTGCAAAGTTTGCAAATTATGGTTTTAATAAAAGCCATTCTGTTGCCTATGCACACATTGCATATGTAATGGCATATTTAAAAGTACATTACTATCAATATTTTATGGCAGTTTTAATGACAAATAGTTTAGGAAGCGTAAGATTATTACAAAATTATGTTACGGAATGTAAAAAGAATAATATTGAAATCTACTCCCCAGATATTAATAAAAGTAGTAATATTTTTGAAGTTGATGATAATGGAATCTATTTTTCATTACTTGCTGTAAATAATATTGGAAATGTTATTGTTGATAAAATTATTGAAGAAAGAAAAAAAGGTCTTTTTAAAACTTATGAAGATTTTATAATTCGTTGTCGTAATTTTATTAATAAACGAATTATTACAAATTTAATCCATGCGGGAGCTTTTGATTCGTTTTCTCTTACGAAAAGAGAAATGGATGAAACTTATGAAGAAATATTACAACGTCAAGAGTATTCTGTAACGCTTGGAGATAAAATTGTCGTTTCAAAAAAATCTTATCCAGAATATTCTTTCGATGAAATGAGTCTAATGGAAAAAGAAGCTTTAGGGTTTAACCTAAAACATAATTTATTTGTTAAGTATTATCCGATTAAAAAGAAAGAAAAAACAACGGATTTAATTAAATTGCAAGAAAATACGATTGTTAGAATATTATTTATAATTAAAAGTATCAAAAAAATCCATACTAAAAAGGGAAACGAAATGGCTTTTTTAGAAATATATGATGATACTGCAAGTTGTGATGCTGTAATGTTTCCGGTAATTTATAGTAAGTATAAGGAAATATTAGAGGTTGGATCCACTTATATTGCTAGAGG
>DUOT01000008.1 GCA_012838705.1 Acholeplasmataceae bacterium | reverse complement strand
GTTCTTTAGAACTTATTGTACTTATATTTACTCTTTTTTAATGAAATTTTCAAAAGATATTGACACATATTTCTATACTTTTTTTATTAATCTATGTTATTTAATAGGTCATTTCTTTTTTCCAAGTATTCTTCTTCCGTTAATAAACCTTGATTATAAGATGATTTTAGTAAATTTAACTTATTCAATATATCAAAATCATTTTGACCATTTTCCTTATGAAACCCTTTAATTTTCAATTCTTCAAAATGATTTTTTGTAATAACAGAAAAACTTAATATTATAGTTTCAGTAAGTAATCCAATAAAATAAATAACAAAAAATAATCCTGCACTAATTAATAGACTTAAAAAGAAATAACCAAGTTCATATTCAATAGAAATAATTCCAGAAATAATTGTAACCAAAGAACTAATTACTGCTAATGAAAGGTAAAAGACTTTAAAGACTTTTGCTGCAATCGATAAAATTGGTGCACATTCTTTTTCTTTAATAAAACTAAAAATTTTTTTCATTTTGTTCTCCTCTATAAATTAATATTATTATAAGTACTTTTCTTATTTTGAATACTTTTCTTGGAAATAATTGTTGAGAAAAATATTGAAATAATAACCATTATAATCGGATTAAACCATGTATTATCTACTAAACCATGAAGTGAAATTGCAATAATTACAAAAAAGATTGAAAGATTATAATGATGTTTAGTAGTAAATATTTTTTTAATCACATAAAATAAATACATACAAAATGATATAAATCCGAAAAGTCCAATCGTTGCTAGAATTTGAACTACATAATTATGATATGTAGTTACTTTAAATCCATGTAAGCCTAAATAATATCCTCCAGTATATGAACCAGCACCAAGTAATGGATTTTTTAAAAATGTTTCTAAACCTATTTTATAAATTTTTATCCTACTTTGATCTTTAAACCATCCCCGATCATTCATCTTAGAAAAGTATTCAATAAATCCTTCCCTAATCAAATCAATGTTAGAAGTGATATAAATTATAAATGATAATATTACAAGACAATAACTAATATCATATATAAATTTTTTTCGATTAGGCATATTTAAATACGTTACAATTACTAAAGGAATACTAATGATTGATAATGCTAAATAAGCTCCTTTGCTTAATGTTAAAGCAATGACAACAATTGCAATAATAACAGATAATAATAAATACATTCGATTTTGATTTTGTGAATACAAATAGATTATTAATGGAATGACCATCATTTCTATCATCGCAATAACATTAGATATTCCCCAACCTAAATCAATATCTTTTCCCAATGTATTGCCATCATAAGTAATAATATAAATAACAAATTCAAGAGCAATAGCAATTCCTAATGCTAATGCATTTTTTGCAATATACTCATAATCATCATTTTGGCGTTTGTTTACAAAGTATAAATATATTAATGCAAATGCTCCAGTTTGCAACACACCAATAATACTATCACTTAATGTTTCTTTGTTGACATTAATAAGTGATAAGACACTAACAATGAATATTAAAAACATCGACTTAAAGATAATATCAAACTTAATTCCATTTTTAAAGAAATCATATAAGACAAATGGAATAATTACTAAAAAAGATGCTAGAAAAAGAGGAAAGTTTGCTGAGAAAGTTGTATCACGATAATTAATAATTCCTGCCATAATTAATGTAGCGATATTAATACGATTAGCATCAAAAATAATTATACAAATTGCACATAATAAATAAAATAAAATTGCAATATTTTGCTTTTGATAATACCAACATATAACTGTAAATAAATAGACAAATCCTATAAAATAATTGCTGTTTAATAGCTTCTTAATGTAGTTCATTTTTCTCCTCAATATAGACAATGTTAATTGTATCACATATAAATAAGGAACTCAAGAAATTATCAAAATTAAATATTACAAAAACAAAGAAGGGATTACGCCCCTTCTTTGTTAATGATTATATTTTCTTCAGATATGTCAACAGCGCCAGTACCTGCAGGAATTAATCCTCCAATTACAATATTTTCTTTCAGACCTTCTAAAGTGTCTTTTTTACCACGGATTGCGGCTTCAGTTAATACTCTCGTTGTTTCTTGGAATGAGGCTGCCGATAAGAAGGAATCTGATTTTAATGATGCTCTTGTAATACCCAATAATAAAGGTTTTACAACAGGTGGTTTAAGGCCTTCCTTAGCACAATCTTTAATGATGTCTATAATTTTATGTTTAGAAACTTGTTCACCTGGTAAGAAATTAGTATCACCTTCATTAATAACAACTACTTTTTGCATCATTTGTTTTATGATTATTTCAATATGTTTATCGGCAATTTCAACACCTTGAGAACGATAAACTTTTTGAACTTCACTTAAAATATATTCCTCTACTGCTTCAACTGTAGAAACTCTTAATAACTCTTTAGGATGAATAAATCCTTCAGTTAAAGGTTCGCCAGCCTTAACAAAGTCATTAACCTTAACAATTGGAGCTTTTCCACTGTCTGTTAAGTATGTTTTTTCTTCAATTTCACCATTACTTACAACTGGTTTTTTGTTATAATAGTGTGCAATTTTTATTTCGAATCGATTGTCCTTTTCTTCTTTAATAGATTTTACAATACCATCAACTTCGGAAATAATTGCTTTACCTTTTGGTTCCCGAGCCTCAAATAGTTCTTGAATTCGAGGAAGACCTTGAGTAATATCTTCACCAGCTACACCACCGGAGTGGAAAGTTCTCATTGTTAATTGAGTACCTGGTTCACCAATTGATTGTGCAGCAATAATTCCGACAACTTCACCTTTTTCAACAATCTCACCAGTTGAAAGGTCAGAACCATAACATTTAACACATACGCCATCACGAGAGTTACATGTAAGATTTGTTCGGATATTAACGCTTTTTACACCAGCTTTTACAATCTCTTCTGCCTTATTGTCATCAATATATTCATCAGCACCAAGTATAACTTTATTAGTTTTTGGATTGATAACTGGTTTATTTGTAAAGCGTCCACGAATTCGGTCAATTAAAGGAACGAATACATTACCATCGTTTTCACGTAGTTCCGATACTTCCATTCCCTTATCTGTACCACAATCATCTTCGCGAACTACAACTTCTTGACTTACGTCAACTAAACGACGAGTTAAATATCCCGATTCAGCAGTTTTTAATGCCGTATCCGTAGAACCTTTTCGTGAACCGTGGCTAGATATAAAGAACTCTGACATTGTTAAGCCTTCCCTAAATGATGAACGGATTGGAATATCCATACTTTCACCATTCGGTTTAGCCATTAATCCACGCATTCCTGATAATTGAACAAAGTTTGAAATATTACCACGAGCACCACTGTCACTCATGATATATAAATCATTTTCAGTAAAATTCTCTTCCACATCCTTAACGATGTCCTGCTCAAGAATATTTTTAGCTTTTTGCCATACTTTAATAACTAAGTTTCGTCTTTCTTCTGCACTAATAAAGCCCATTTCGTAATCTTCATTTAGTTTTTCAACTTCTTTATCAGCTGCAGCTAGAACATCTTTTTTCGTTTCTATATCTTTAATATCGAATGCGGAAACAGTAATACCTGATAATGTAGAATATTTAAATCCTAAATCTTTCATTTTATCAAGGCTTTTTGATGTTTCTACTAGTTTAAATTGTTTAAATATTTCCGCAATTATTTGTGATAAGAATCTCTTTCTAAATGGATGTGGTATAACTAAATCTTTATTATATTTCTTTCCTTTTTTATCTAATTTTTTTGCTTCTTGTTCTGTAATCCAATCACTTAAAAATTCTTTAATATTTGCACCACGTGGAATTAAGAAACGGTCACTTAATCCAACTGTAATATTTTCGATAGTTGGTTCATTAATAAATGGAATCTTAGGTTCACCAACATCATTAGAATCAGGGAAAATCGTATTAAAGACAATTTTTCCATAAGTAGTAACAAATAATCGATCCAATTGTTCAGGTTTGAATTTTGAATTTTTCAGACTTTTCGTTGGTAAAATAATTCTAGTATGTAGTCCAATTTCTTTGTTTTCATAAGCTATTTCAACTTCGTTAATATCTTTGAAAACTCTTCCATTACGCGGATCATCTTTGTCTTCAATTGTTAAGTAATAATTTCCAAGTACCATATCTTGTGATGGAGTAACAATTGGTTTTCCATCCTTAGGTGCTAATATATTTTTAGATGCAAGCATTAACAGTCTTGCTTCAGCTTGTGCTTCTTCCGATAATGGAACGTGTACTGCCATTTGGTCACCATCGAAGTCAGCATTAAATGCTGGCGTTACGAGTGGATGAAGACGAATTGCCTTTCCTTCTACAAGTTTCGGTTCAAAAGCTTGAATACCTAAGCGGTGAAGTGTTGGAGCACGATTTAATAATACTGGGTGCTCAACAACAATTTTTTCAAGCTCTTCCATAGCATCTGGATGCCCCTCTTCGATCATTTCTTTAGCACGTTTAATACTTATCTTAGTACCTAAACTATCGGCACCATCACCATATTTATTTAGTAAAGCATTGATGATAAATGGTTTAAATAATATTAGTGCCATTTCACGAGGAATTCCACATTGATACATTTGTAGATCAGGACCAACAGCAATAACACTACGTCCAGAATAGTCAACACGTTTACCAAGTAAGTTTTGACGGAAACGCCCTTGCTTTCCTCGTAATAAATCAGATAAAGATTTTAATGGACGATTCTTCTCAACAACTACTTTACGATTACGTTTTCCATTGTCTATTAAAGCATCTACTGCTTCTTGCAACATTCGTTTTTCGTTTTTCGTAATCAATGATGGAGCTCTTTGCTCAAATTGTTTACGAAGACGATTATTACGATTTAATATTCTTCGATATAAATCATTTAAGTCTGTAGTTGCAAAACGACCACCATCTAGTTGAACCATTGGTCTTAAATCAGGAGGTAATACAGGAATTACTTCCATTACCATCCATTCAGGTTTATTACCTGAGTCAATGAATGCTTCAATGACATCTAAACGTTTAATAATTTTTTCACGTTTTTGTTTTGTTGTTGTTTTAATTTCTTTACGTAATTCTTCAGCAATTTGCTCAAGATCTAATTCTTGAAGTAATTTTTTTATTGCTTCAGCGCCAGTTAAGGCTGTAAATTTTTTATAACCATATTCACGTTGAAAGAGACTTACTTCTTGTTCAGTCATAATTCGACCTTTACTTAATCCCTCAATTTCACCAGGATCAGTAACAATATATGAAGCAAGATAAACGATTTCTTCGACTTCTTTTGTTTTCATATCTAAAAGAAGGGCGATTTTACTTGGAATATTTCTTAAAAACCATGTATGAACAACCGGTGCAGCAAGTTCGATGTGCCCCATACGTTCACGTCGAACTTTGCTTTCAGTTAATTCAACACCGCATTTTTCACAACGTTTACCTTTTTCTGTTGTTCTTTTGCTTTTCCCACATGCACACTGATAATCTTTAGTTGGTCCAAAAATTACTTCACAAAATAATCCATCTCTTTCAGGTTTTAGAGTTCGGTAATTAATGGTTTCATGTTTTTTTACTTCACCATAACTCCAGGACCTAATCTCTTCTGGAGATGCGATACCTAATTGTATATAATCATATTTTTTCAAAAACCAAAACCTCCATTTTATAGACCATACTTACTATTATTAGCAAGTGCAATTTCTTCAACTAAACTCTTGTTAGCAACATCTTGTTTTGTTTTGCTATCAATAAGTTTTACGCTTATTCCTAACGCTTGTAGTTCTTTCACTAGAACTCTAAATGATTCTGGAATACCTGGTGTTGGAATAGGATTTCCATCCACAATTGCTTTATAAACTTTATTTCTTCCAACAATATCATCGGATTTAATAGTTAGCATTTCTCGTAATGTATAACTTGCACCATAGGCTTCTAATGCCCAAACTTCCATTTCACCAAATCTTTGGCCACCATTTTGAGCTTTTCCACCCATTGGTTGTTGTGTAACCAATGTATAAGGGCCTTCACTACGAGCATGAAGTTTATCATCAACCATATGAGCTAGTTTAATCATATACATGTATCCAACATTAATACGATTGTCGAATTTTTGACCGGTACGACCATCATATAAAGTTATTTTTCCGTCTTTGTTCATATTTGCTTCTTCCATTAATTTATTTAAATCTTCGGAAGTAACACCATCAAAGACTGGAGAAGCAACATGGATACCAAGTTTTTTAGCAGCCATTCCTAAATGAACTTCTAATACTTGACCGATATTTAAACGGCTTGGTATTCCTAGTGGATTAAGCATAATGTCGATAGGAGTTCCGTCGTCCATGTAAGGCATATCTTCAATAGGTAATATTTTCGAAATAACACCTTTATTTCCGTGACGACCACTCATCTTATCACCTTCGCTAATCTTACGTTTCTGAACAATATACACACGTACACGTTCATTAACGCCAGGACCTAATTCAGCACCTTCTTTACGATTGAAGTATTCAATACGATGAACGATTCCTCCACCACCATGAGGAACACGTAGTGAAGTATTCTTTACATCTTTTGAACTATCTGAGAATAGTGCTTGTGATAATCTTTCTTCAGGAGTAGGATCTGTTTGACCTTTTGGCGTTACTTTACCTACTAAAACATCGCCTTCTCTTACTTCAGCTCCTAAACGAATAATTCCTTTTTCATCAAGATTAGCGATAGCATCTTTTTTCTCGTTATCTAACTCACGAGTAATTTCTTCTTTTCCTAATTTTGTATCACGAACTTCAACTTCGTATTTTTCAATATGAATTGAAGTATAAACATCATCTTGAACTAAACGTTCACTCATGATTATTGCATCTTCGTAATTATAACCATTCCAAGTCATAAAAGCGATTAGAACATTACGACCTAAAGCAAGCTCACCGTGATCCATAGATGGCCCATCGGCTAACACATCACCTTTTTTTACCTTTTCACCAACACTTACAATTGGTTTTTGGTTAATACAAGTAGAATGGTTAGAACGTTCAAATTTGATTAAATGATAATTTTTTAGTCCACCTTTATCTTCTTGAACAGTTATTTTTAATGCATCAACATACGTAACAACTCCATCAGCCTCACAAATAAGAGCAACACCTGAGTCACGTGCAGCTTTTTCTTCAATACCAGTAGCAACAAATGGTGCTTCTGGTTGAATTAAAGGAATTGCTTGACGTTGCATGTTTGCACCCATTAAAGCACGGTTAGCGTCATCATGCTCTAAGAATGGTATGCATGCAGTTGATACTGAAACAATTTGCTTAGGAGATACGTCAATTAAGTCAATGATACTACTTTCTATTTCAATTGTTTCTCCTTTATATCGAGCAATAACCAATTCATCAAGGATAACACGATTTTCCATTTTAACGTTTGCTTGCGCTATATAATAATCTTCTTCGCGATCAGCAGTTAGATATATAACTTCATCAGTAACAATTGGTTTCCCATTTTCATGTTTTACTTTTAGGTAAGGTGTTTCAATAAATCCATATTTATCTACTCTTGCATAAGTTGCAAGTGAGTTTATTAACCCAATGTTTTGTCCTTCTGGCGTTTCAATTGGACAAATACGTCCATAATGTGATACGTGAACGTCACGAACTTCGAATCCTGCACGATCACGTGTAAGACCACCAGCACCTAGTGCTGACAAACGACGTTTATGAGTTAACTCAGATAATGGGTTAACTTGATCCATAAATTGAGATAATTGAGAACTACCAAAGAATTCTCTAATTGATGAAGTTAATGTTCGAATATTGATTAAATTTTGGGGAACGATATTTTTAGGATCGTTATTTGTCGACATACGGTCACGAACGTTTTTCTCCATTTTTGTTAGACCAATACGTAATTGGTTTTGTAATAACTCACCAACTAAACGAAGTCGACGATTACCCAAATGATCAATATCATCGATAGAACCAACACCTACATGAAGGTTCATATAATAACCAATCGAAGCTAAAATATCGGATAAAGTAATATGATTTACATCTTCAGATTGATCATTTCCAACAATTTTAATGATTTCGCCATTCACTTCTGCTGTTGCTACTTCTAATACTACAGAATCGCCTTCAAGCATTTGTTCGTATTCATAAGTTTTGCGAATTTGATCGCTATTTTTGTATAGGAAATCACAAAGTTCTTTTGTAATTTCTACTTTTTGCCCATTTTCAACAATTACTTCACCAGTTTCAGGATCAGTTAAATCACTCTCAGCAATAAAGTAACCTTTATCGATTAAATGTTCTAAACGTGCAGCAACATGCAATTTACGATTAACTTTATAACGACCAACACTTGCAAGATCATAACGGCGAATATCAAATAAGCGACTACATAAATATGTTCTCGCACCATCTGGTGTTGATTTTTCACCTGGACGTAATTTATCGTATAGTTGCTCAAGGGCATCATCTGATCCAAATGTTTCATCTTTGAAAAAAGTATTTTCTAGAAACTCAGATTCACCAAATAAATTAACAATATCACGGTTAGTATTTAATCCAAGAGCACGTAAAAAAGTTGTTAATGGGATTTTTTTAGAGCGATCAAGTTTTGCATACCAAATATCTTTGGTGCCCATTTCTAATTCTATCCAAGCTCCACGTGTAGGTATTACTTGTCCAGAATATTTAACTTGACCACTTTTTTTATCAATAGCACTTGAAAAAAAGACTCCAGCTGAACGAATAATTTGGGTAACGATAACTCTTTCAGCACCATTGATAATAAAGGTTCCCCAAGGGGTCATCATCGGAAATTCTCCCATGAAAATCTTTTGTTCTTTGATTTCACCAGTTTCCTTATTTTTCAATAAAACATCGACCTTCAAAGGACGTGCATAATTGACATCATTTTTCTTTGCTTCATAAATTGAATACTTAGGTTCTTCAAATTCATAATCACCTAAAAAAAGTTCTAGTTTTTCACTATAGTCTTTAATTGGTGATATCTCAGCAAATAATTCCTTAATTCCTTCTTCTAAAAACCACTTAAATGATTCAGTCTGCACCTCGATTAAATTCGGAAGGTCGATATTCGTTTGCACTCGGGAGTAATTTCTTCTGATACGATTTTTACCGTATACTACATTTTTATAGCTCAAAATATTCCACCTCGCTTAATTTCAAGCAAAAAATGATTATCCATATAATTTAGACATACCATCGCATTTTATTATCATATCATAAGTAAGTCAAATTGTCAATGGTTTTATGAAAATTAATAACAAAAAAGAAACTTATTTCTAAGTCTCCTTTTTACTCACTATCACATAATACCCATTTTTTTTATTAATAATCTCAACATTCCCAAAAACTTCTTCCATCTTTTTAATTAAAGATGGAGCCCCTTGCTTTTTTTGGATGACAATATATATGAAACCATCATTATTTAATTTTGAATATCCATCATCAATAATTTGATGGACAATTTTTTTTCCTGCTCTAATCGGTGGATTAGAGACTATTAAATCAAATGTATCATTTATATTGTCGTATAAATTGCTTTCATATATTTTACAATTATCAATATTATTTAGTTTAGCGTTTTTCGTAGCGAGGCTAAGAGCACGTTTATTAATATCAACCATATGAATAAAACATTTCTTAAACTGTTTGGCTAGTGCAAGCCCGATAACACCAATGCCGCACCCCAAATCTAAGCAAAGGCCTTCGGGAATACTAGTAAATGAATTTAACAATAGGTGAGTTCCAAAATCAACGCGATTTTTGGAAAAGACACCATAATCTGATATGAATTTTAATTTATTATTAAAATAGTCATAATCAAATGTAAATTCATTACTTTTTAAATTTTCATCATTAATAAAATAATGGCTCATTTTTCCCCCAGAAGGAAATTATTTTAATTCTACTGTTGCTCCTGCTTCTTCTAATTTAGCTTTAATAGCTTCTGCTTCATCAGGATTAATACCTTCTTTAACTGCTTTTGGAGCATTGTCAACTAATTCTTTAGCTTCTTTTAATCCTAAGCCAGTTAATTCACGTACAGCTTTAATAACGTTAATTTTAGCTTGACCAACTTCTTTTAGAATAACATCAACAGTTGATGGACCTTCATCTACAGCTTCAGCAGCAGCTACAGCAACTGGAGCGGCAGCAGTTACACCAAATTCTTCTTCAATAGCTTTAACTAATTCATTTAGTTCTAATACAGTCATTTCTTTTAATGACTCAATAAATGCTTTAACATCAATTTTACTCATTTTTTATTCCTCCTTATAATATTAAGCTTCAAGCTCAGATACAGCTTTAATAGCGCATGCTAAATTGCGGATTGGCGCTTGTAATACACTTAGTAACATTGATAACATACCATTCTTGTCTGGTAAAGATGCAATAACCTTTAGATCTTCAAGTGGGATTACTTTACCTTCGACTACACCTGCTTTAACAACTAACTTGTCGTTATGTTTTGCGAAATCATAAATAACTTTTGAAGCGTTTGTTGCTCCTTCTGAGATAGCAACTGCGCTAGGACCTTTAAATACGTCTTCTAAACCTTCATAGCCAGCAAGTTCTGCAGCTCTTTTTAGAATATTATTTTTAATTACTTTCATTTCACAATTTTCAGCATGTAATTTTTTTCGAAGTTCAGTAATTTCAGAAACATTCAGTCCTAGATAGTCAATAAAGATTGTTGAACCTGCATTTTGAAATTTTTCTAAAACTTCATTTACTTGTTCAACTTTCTTCTGCAAAGTTGCTTCTTTCATTTTTTTCACCTCCTGGAATAAAAATACCTCTTTTGCCGTATAAATACAAAAGAGGTAGTGATTTCACTATAATTAACCTCGGTAGGAAATTAAGCTTTCGCACCTACTGTCTACGGCATTTAATATGTTCTATTTTTTTAGGATTCTTAAATTGTTAATTTTCTTTTTTTAAATTGACTCTGGATTAATTTTAACTCCAGGGCCCATAGTTGTGGCGATTGAAATATTCTTAACATAAATACCTTTTACTGTTGCTGGTCTAATACGTAAAAATGTTTCATGTACTGTTTTAATGTTTTCAATAAGCTTTTGATCATCGAATGATACTTTGCCGACGATTAAAGCAACGTTACCAGTTTTATCAACACGGTATTCTACTTTACCCGCCTTAATTTCTTCAACAGCTTTCTTAACATCTAATGTTACTGTTCCAGTTTTCGCATTTGGCATTAAGCCTTTAGGACCTAAAATTTTACCTAAACGACCTAATTGACCCATCATATCTGGAGTCGCAACAATTACGTCAAAATCAAACCAACCATTTTGAATTTTTTCAAGGTATTCATTATCGCCAACATAATCAGCACCAGCTTCTTCTGCTTCCTTAGCTTTTTCACTCTTCGCAATTACTAAAACTTTACGAGTTTTACCAGTTCCATGAGGTAAAACTAAAGCACCACGTAGATTTTGTTCAGCTTTACGAGGGTCTAAATTTAAACGATACACTAATTCAACTGTAGCATCAAATTTAGTAATGCTTGTTTTTTTAGCTAATTCAACAGCTTCTGCTAGTGGATAACGTTTAGAAGTATCAACTAATTTTAATGCTTCTAAATATTTCTTTCCATGTTTAGCCATTCTTATTCCTCCTTTGTGGTCTAACGGAAATTCCTCCCACTAAAAGGTAGTAACCTTAAAGGATTGAAATCGTTAGATTTTTTTAATTAATCTTCAACAACAATTCCCATGTTTCTTGCAGTTCCTTCAACTATCTTCATTGCCGCTTCAACATCATATGCATTTAAGTCTGGCAATTTAGTATTAGCAATTTCACGAAGTTGATCGCGAGTAATTTTCCCTACTTTTGTTTTATCAGGGGTACCGGAACCGCCTTCAATTCCAGCAGCTTTTTTCAATAAATCAGCAGCTGGTGGAGTTTTAGTAATGAAAGTAAATGAACGATCTTCATATACAGTAATGATTACGGGAATAATATTACCAACTTTATCTTTTGTTACTTCATTAAATTGCATAACAAATTGTTGGCCATTAACACCCGCTTGTCCTAATGCTGGTCCGACTGGTGGCGCCATTGTTGCCCTTCCAGCAGGAATTTGTAGCTTTATTACTTTCGATATTTTTTTAGTTCTTTTAGCCACGAGACGCACCTCCTTTTGTCCGTGATGTGGTAATTT
>DUOT01000057.1 GCA_012838705.1 Acholeplasmataceae bacterium | reverse complement strand
TAATTGGTAAAACTATTCCGATAATGCCTAATATTAGTGATAATGTTCCTAGTATTAAAAAGATTATTCTTTTAATAATATTACCTCCTATTTTCGATAATAGTTATTATAACACAAATTTAAAAAAGTTTTCTTTTTAATACTCAAAAAAATAAAACTGCTTTCAAAGCAGTTTAAAAGGCTTTATCAAAATATTGTATTATCTACGGAACAGTTATTAATAAAATAATTATTGGAATAATTAAATTGAAAACTAGTAAAACATTACTTATCATTATATTATTAGTATGAATATTTGATATTATAGCTACTTCCAAGAATATTTTAAAAAAGGAAATATTATTATTCCAATTAAAATAATAATTAGAATAAAATATAATAAATAGTTATTTTGTTTACCCTTTTCCATATTATTTTATTCTTTCATATCATCGTAATTTATTTTGGAAGTTAAATTCTCTACTGTCACATTAAATGCATTAGCTAGTTGAAATTTTACATTGCTTTTAGGTAATGAAATTCCATTTTCCCAATTAGATATTACTTCCTCTGTAACCCAATTATATCTCCAAGTTCATTTTGGGTGTAGCCTAACTTTTTTCTCAGCTTTACAATATAATTTCCAAAAGAATTTTTGTTCATATATACTCCCTTATAAATTACTTAAAATATTCTTCTACCTTTAAAATAGTATTCTTTATCTTTTTCATTTATTTCTCTTAGAACCCTACAAGGGTTACCTACAGCAACAACATTAGCTGGTATATCTTTAGTAACAATGCTTCCAGCACCAATTACAGTATTGTCTCCAATTGTAACACCAGGTAAAATAATCGCACCTGCACCAATCCAACAATTTCTACCAATGCGAACTGGGAGATTAAATTCTAAGCCCTTTTCACGAAGCTCAGGTAAAATTGGGTGTGATGCCGTTGCAACAATAACATTAGGGCCAAACATTGTATAGTCTCCAACATAAATATGATCATCATCTACTAATGTTAAATTAAAGTTTGCATAAACATGATTTCCAAAATGGACATGTTTTCCGCCAAAGTTTGAACGAAGTGGTGGTTCAATATAACAACCTTCACCTATTTCCGCAAACATCTCTTTAAGCATTTTTTCTCTTTTGTCGAGTTCTGTTGGTCTTGTCATATTAAAATCATATAGTTTATCTAAGTATTGAAACTGTTCTTTTGTGATTTCTGGGTCTTTTGGATCATATAATTCCCCTCTAAGCATTTTTTCTTTGTTTGTCATACTTTATCTCCTTTTCTATTCTTATAAATTATATCAAATAATACTTGAAAACACAATAACAAATGACATATATTACATGTTATTATAGGAAAATATTACGTGACAAAATCACATATCCAAGTATAATGTAGGTAGGGAAAGGAGAATAAATTATGAAAAATAGAAAATATATTTTATTCATTCTAGCATTTATTCTCATTATTACTATACCTAAAAGTAAAATATTAAAAAATATACAAAATGATATAATATACATGAAAGAAAACGAAACAATTCCTTTTGAAAAAAATAGGAATACTACTTACACTATTAGTAATAGTGGGATTGTTAGCATAAATGAAAATAAAATTATTGCTTTAAAAGAAGGTCATACTGTCATAACTTTAGAAACAAACACAAACAAATCATTAATTGATGTATATGTAGTAAGTTTAGATAATATAATGCCTAGATATGATCTATATGTTGGTGAGACATTAACTTTATATCTTTCAACACTTTCACATAATGAATTTATTTGGGAAGTAAATGATAAAGAAATTATTGAAATTATAAATAATACAATTATAGCTAGAAATAGCGGAACAGCAACAGTTACCCTAACATTAAAAGAAAACCCAAATATTTCAAAAAGCATCAAAATAAATGTCATATCAAACCTAGCAAATAAACTTATCGATAACGCTTTAAATGAAGAAGGATATCATGAAGGAGAAAATAATTATACTAAATATGGCAAATGGTACGGTCTACCTAACTCCGAATGGTGTGCAATGTTTGTTTCATGGGTAGCAAATAAATCAAATATTCCTACAAATGTAATACCTAAATTTGCATCAGTTCGCGAAGGTAAAAAATTCTTTGAAAACCAAGGTCGATACTTTGATAAGAAAAACTACATTCCACAAAAAGGAGATATCATTTTCTTCCTAAATGGAATATCTCATACCGGAATCGTAACAAAAGTAGAAAATGGTAAAGTATACACTATTGAAGGAAATTCTTCAAATAAAGTTGCTCAAAGAAGTTATTCATTAAATGATACTTTGATTACAGGTTATGGCAATCCTTCATATTAGTATAAAAAAATCATCAGGTAAAACTGATGATTTTTATAATCTATTTCCGCATTTGCGGCAAAACCTAGCATCTGAATCATTTTTTTCGCCACAAGAACATACTTTAGAAAGCATCTTCCCACAATTATCACAATAGTTTGCTCCTACTTCATTTTGAGTTCCACAACTTCCGCACATTGGACCATTAGATACTTTTTCACCACGAACAGCTGAAATTGTCTTTGCTAGTTCATCTCTAGTTCCTGCAAGCATATAATTTGCAACATCTTTTGCTACTGGTGCAGTTTCAGTTGCAGTATATTTACTAACCGCACGCATATATCCGAAATTCAAACAAACTCCACCAACAAAAAGAAAAGGCATTCCTATAAAAAACAAAAAGAATAGTTTAGGCATAAAATCTGCAGTGAAAAAATCAATCATCGCAGTAATTACACAAATTAAACCAATAGAAAAAGAAATAAAACCAATAATTCTAAACTTCTTTCTTGCTCTAGGATTATCTTGTAAATGTTTATTAGCCATAGTCCCTCCATTATAAATTATATGTAATTATATCATATTTAATTATTTTGTTCAAGAGTTCAAGAAATGAAACCTATTTTATATCAATTTTTTTACTTTTAAGATTAATTTTTCTAGTAATTTACAACTATCAATTAAAGAGTTTGTTTCAAATATTTCATTT
>DUOT01000056.1 GCA_012838705.1 Acholeplasmataceae bacterium | reverse complement strand
TAGGTATATAATTAAAACTTTAAAATTATGTTCGTTTATGATATAATAAATATATAACTTGGGAGGTTACAATGTTTGACATTCTAATAGATATAGGTAAATCTTTAGCTGTTACAGTACTAATATTTTTTATAATTAATAATGCTTTCTCAACACATAATTATAAAAGAAAAGCACTTATATTTTTCCTTACGGGATTAATTCTTTTGCTCGGAATGTTTATTGCCCATTTATTTGATAGATTTGTATTAGATTATAAAATATTTCCTGCAAGATATTTTGCATTCCCAATTGCAGTATTAATTGTTACCATATTTCTTGTTAGTATAAATCTATATCGTGGAAATAAATATCACCATAAATTAAAAGGATATGAAAGACAAGTAAATAATGAAGAAAATTATCTTTATGTTTTGTATCAATATAAAGACTACTATTATTTATATAAAAATAATGATACTTTAAGTGGCGATGTTGTTAAGTTTTCTCGTAATATTTATTTTCACGATCAAATGATAAATGTAAGAATAAATCAGCTTAAGCTAAATCCTAAAGCAGTAAATTATATTGGTAAATTTTCCGCAAGTGAAAAGCAAAAAGATTTTGTTTTCTTTTGTTATTTAGTTGAACTTAATAATGATGATCATTTGGAAAAATTTATAAAAGTTGATATGTATGAAATTCAAAATTTAAAGACACTAGATTTTCATAAAAACATCATCTTAAGAATATTAATTAAAGAAGAGTTTGATATAAAGTTATAGGTGATGAAATGAAAGTTGAATTGATAATTGAAGGCGGAGGAATGCGAGGAGCATACACTTCAGGGGTTTTAGATTTTTTTCTCGATAATAATATTATTTTCAAAGATATTATTGGAGTTTCTAGTGGTTTAGCGGTTGCATTAAGTTATGTATCAAAACAACGTGGTCGTAATTTAGAAGTTTTTACTCGTTTTGCAAATGATAAAAGATATTTTGGAGTAGAAAGTTTTATTAAAACTGGTTCAATCTTTGGACTTGATTTTATATTCAAAACTATACCGGAACAGATTATTCCTTTTGATTATGATACATATCATAAGTTAGAAGTTAATTTATATGCTGTTGTAACTGATATTCAAACTGGTAAAGCCCATTATGAACTAATAGATAATTTAGATATTAAACTCCCTTATGCTATAGCATCTGCATCACTACCTCTAGTTTCAAAGACGGTATATGTTGATGGATTAGAATTATTAGATGGAGGGATAGCAGATCCGATACCTATTAAGCATTCTAAACTAACTGGATTTGATCGTCATGTCTTAATACTGACAAGAAATGAAGGTTATCGAAAAAACAAAAAAATAGGTTATAACTTTTTAACTGCAAAATATTTTCGATATAAAAATTTAAATCATACATTAAAAACAAGACATTTTATTTATAATGAATCAGTTGAACTTGCGGAAAGGTTAGAAAGTTTAGGTGAAGCAATAATTATTAGACCATCCAAACCATTATTAATAGACCGTTTTGAAAGAAACCCTGATAGATTAAAAGCCTTATATGATTTAGGTTATGAAGATGCTAAAAATAAATTAGATGAATTAATTACTCTATGTAAAGAGTGTGAGAATTTTGAGTATAAAGAAAATACGGAATCTTAATTCCGTATTTTTTGATATTCCTGCAATTTGGTTTGTAAAATTGGATTAACCTTTGCTTCTACAAATATATAATCATTTAAATAATCTAGCTTTAATACAAAAGCATCTTCTTTAAGTATATTTACAATATGAGCATTTTCATAAGGGATATGATATGTTATTATTTTGTCATCTGGAAATACATGATTTTCAATTGTATGAATAAACTCAAGAAAATGTTCTTTTGTTTTAGCGCTAATTGCTATTGCTTTCCCATATTCTAAAGGAAGTGAAAAATGCGAGTATTTATCAATCTTATTAAAGCAATAAATAATTGGAATGTTTTTTACACCGATTTGTTTAATGACATCATTAGTAGTATTTATTTGAGCTTCATAATTTGGATTAGATGCATCCACAACATGGATAATTAAATCTGATTCGGTTATTTCTTCTAATGTTGATTTAAATGCTTCAATAAGGTGGTGAGGTAATTTATTAATAAATCCAATAGTATCGGTAACAATAAACTCGTGATTATTTTCAAGTTTAATTAATCTAGAAGATGTTTCAAGAGTAGCAAATAACATATTTTCTTCAAACACTTCCTTTTTTACTGATTGGGAATAAGAAAGTAGTGTATTTAGAATCGTTGATTTACCACTATTAGTATATCCTACTAAACTTACAATTGGAATATTATTTGCTTTTCGTCTTTTTCTTTGTACTTCTCGTTGAAGTGTTAAATTTTTTAAACTTTCTTTACGCTTAGTAATTTCAATATTTATTTTTCTTCGATCTAGTTCTAATTTTGTTTCTCCTTGTCCACGGCTAAATGCCCCACTTCCGGCACCACTAGTTTGTCTTGAAAGACCTCTTCTTAATCCGACCAAACGAGTTTTAAAATAATTCAATTTTGCAATATCAACTTGAAGAATTGCTTCTTTTGTATGTGCTCTCCTTTCAAAAATCTGAAGGATAATAAAAGTGCGATCAAAAATTGTGATATCGAGTTTTTCTTCTAGATTTTTTATTTGAGCAGGGGAAAGCTCATCGTTAAAGACAACTAAATCTGCATCGTGAGTAGAAATAGCAACTTTAATTTCTTCTAACTTTCCCAATCCAACATATGTTTTGGGATTAACTTGGGTTAGGTTTTGTGTTACCGTATCAACTACATCGATATTACAGGCATTGCAAAGAGATTCTAATTCTTTCATTTCTAAATTAAATGAAGGATTGTCGGTATTAACCCCGACAATTATTGCTTTTTCATTCATAAATTACTCCTTTCATGCTAATTGTTTTAAGGCGTCTAATTGGCTAGCACGAAGACGGAATTGTTTATTGATTGTTAATAAACCAATAGGAACAAAGATTAAAGATGTCACCGTTTCCGCAATCCCATATGAAAACCAAATATTATTAATACCTGCAAATGATGTTAATATAAATGCTGAAGGTATGATCATAATTATTTGACGGAAAGAAGTCATAAGCAATGATTTAAATCCATGTCCAATTGATTGGAAAACAGCAGCAAATGCAATCCCAAATGAACAAGGAATAAAACATAGACTAATTATCCGAAAAGCCCGGTGTCCTATTTCTTTCATTAATTCAGTAGGATGAAATATTGAAAGAAGTAGATGAGGGATTGTTTGAAAAATAATTAGACCTATTGTCATAATTATTAAAGTTGTAATTATCATATACCTTAATGTTTTTATAAATCGTGGTTTGTTATTTGCTCCATAGTTATAACCTAAAATAGGCATTGCTCCTTGGTTTAATCCAAAGATCGGCATGAAAACAAACGATTGTAATTTAAAATATACGCCTAAAACATTGACGGCAGCTTCGCCCTCTTCTAACGTAGGATAATTATTATTTAATAATGTATTCATAATTGTAGTTGTAATTGAACCAATAGAATTTATTAATGTAACAGGTAAACCGACTGCGAGAATTCCGAAAATGTATTTTTTACGAATTTTAAAATTCTTAAATGAAATATCTATTTCTTGTTTCTTGAAAATAAACATACTTAATGCTAAGAGGAAAGCAATAAATTGAGCAACAACAGTTGCAAGCGCGGCCCCTTTGATTCCAAGACCAAGTCCAAAATCAAAAATAAATATTGGATCTAATATAATATTAGTAATTGCACCAACGAGTTGACAGAGCATCGGAATAATCATATTTCCAACTGCTTGCAAGATTTTTGTTAAGACGATTTCAAGCATAACCCAAATTGAAAAAGTCATAACAATTGATAAATAAGATGTTCCTAAGTCAATAATTTTTTCATTTTCAGTAATAAGACCTAAAAAAGGTCGAGCACTTGTTAATCCTAGAACAACAAAAATAATTCCCATAACAATTGCCATGAAAATACTAGTTTTGGCTGCTTCGTCTGCTTCTTTATCTTGATGTTCACCTTTTCTTCTAGCAATTAAAGAATTGACACCAATTCCAATTCCGATTGCAACAGCCATTATAATCATTTGTAATGGGAAAGATAAACTTACTGCATTTAACTCATCTGATCCTAGTTTTGAAACAAAATAACTATCTACAATATTATATAATGCCTGAACAAACATTGAAAATATTGCAGGAATACTCATTGTAAATAGTAAATGTCCGATTGGTTTTTCTCCTAGCTTTCGACTATTCATGTAAATCACCTTTGATTATTATACCATGTTCTATGAAAAAGTGTCAATTTATAATTCTTTTTGTATTTTTTGATTAGTTTAAAAAAAATAAACTAAACTAAAATAAACAACATATATTTATAATGGGTGATAAGATGTCTAAATCTTTAATATATAAATTGCTAGATAAAAACAGTTTAATAGATGATCGTAAGATATTTGCTGCAGGAACTGTAAAACGCTCAAATATTAAAGATGATTTAGGTTACGGGAGATGTCTTTCAATTAAGAATAATGAACTGATTATTAGTAGATTAGGAGGATGGCAAAAGATTGCACCTTTATTTATATTATTAAAAGAAAATATTAATTGTATTTCGAAAAAGCTAATACTTTTTGGTCTTGAAGTTGATATATATTTAAAAACAGATAACTTTGAAGAAATATATAATATTACAGTTAATAAGAAAATGACAAAGGAAATAATAAAGTTTTTTGATTCGTAATCATTGTAATATTTTTAATAATATGATAAAATATTCATAGGAGAAGAATATGGTAAATTTAGTACTATTTTATATTGTTTTCATATTATACAATACTTACATCACAATATTTTTAATAAAAAAAGTTAAAGAGTTTAAATTTAATATTGAAGGCATTGATAAAGGTTCAGTTACTACTTTTATAAATAGTATTACAAAAAAACTTTTTTATATTACAATTGTTGTATTTGTTATTTGTTTTTTACTTCTATCTACAATAAATTATGTAAGAAATATCGAATCAACTCAAATTGGACTTGCCTTATCAGTTGCGACAGTTGTATTCTTTGTTATCTTTTTATTATGGGATATCATAAAGGAAAAATTAATTAATTATTTTAATAAATCATTATCTATCGACATAAAAGATATTTTTCTTGAACGATTACATTTTTTAATTATTTCCTTATATGCAATTATATTATTTTTAGCTGTGATATCGATAATTTCAATATTATTAATATAAGGAGGAAGCGTGAAAGATTTAAATGCAATAAATGAGCGGAGAAAAAAATGTTTGCTTTTATTTTTTTTAGGAATAGTGGCAATTATCGTTGGAGTGTTAATACTTTATATATTTGGGACTCCTTTCGGAATTGTTTTTGGTATCGCTGGATTTATTAGTTTTATTGCTGGAGCAGTGACTTATGATAAACTGCGTAAGGATTTTAAAAACAAATTTATCAGAAGTCTTATCGAAGAAATGTTTGAAGAAGCTCGATACTTTCCTAATAAAGGTGTTAGTCCTGACAATGTGTATCGATGTAATTTTATTAAAAAAGCTGATCGTTTCCATTCTGAAGATTTAATTCTTGGGAAGGTTGGAGATGTTAGATTTCACACAGCAGATTTAAAACTTCAGGAAAGACGCGTTCGCCATACCAAAAACGGTACACAAGTATATTATGTAACATATTTCTTAGGAAGATTTTTTGAGTTTGATTTCCCAAAAGAATTTAAAGGACAAGTAATTGTGTCAGAAAAAGGTTTATTTACTTTTTGGACTGGGCTTAAAAAAATAGAACTTGAGTCTGTTGAGTTTAATAAGAAATTCAATACATATACAACAGATGAACATAATGCTTTTTATATTTTAACTCCACATTTCATGCAATCATTAATAGAATTAGAAAAACGTCATCCAGGCAGCATTTCAATAAGTTTTACTGGTAATACTTTTAACTTAGCAATAAATAATTCTAAAAACTCGTTTGAATTGAATTTATTTAAAAGACTAAATGATGAAATTGTTACAGAATTCAAACGAGATTTAGCTGTGATTGTTGACATTGTAAATGAGTTAAAATTAAATAGAAATATATTTAAATATTAGAAGGAGAGATAATATGTTTTTATTGACTTGGGAAATACCAATTATTGTTATTGTAGGATTAATTTTAATCTTCGTAATATGGTATATTAGTGTTATGAATAGACTTCGTCAACTTGAAGTAAAAGTTGAAGAAGCGATGAGTGGAATTGATGTTGCATTAACAAAACGTTTTGATGTCCTTACAAAAATGCTAGATACAACAAAAGGTTATGCAAAGCATGAAGCAGAAACATTAGAAAAAGTTATTAAATGGCGTAATGGAATTCCTGCGGATGCAACATTAGAAGAAAAGCAAGAATTTGCAAACTCACTAACAAGAGCATTAAGTGGTTTAAATGTGGTTGTAGAAAGATATCCCGAATTAAAAGCCGACCGTGCTTTTAGTAATTTACAAAATGCAATTATGGATACAGAAGAACATCTTCAAGCAGCAAGGCGTTTATTTAATGAGAATGTACGTTCGCTTAACCATATGATTGTAACATTCCCTCAAAGTTGGGTTGCAAGAAGAATTGGTATGGAGAAAAAAGATTTTTTTGAAGCAGAAGAATATAAAAGAGAAGATGTAAAAATGGATTTTTAGTAGAAAAAGCATATTTGGTGTCTTATAAAATTGATAGACAACCAAATATGCTTTTATTAATATCTTCAAAAAATATTAAAATTATCTTGTATTTGAGTATTGACAATAAAATAATAATTTGTTATAATGAATTGTAATGAGAGGAAAGGAGTTTTTTAAATGAAAAAATTGGTTAAAGGTTTATTAGTATTGGCAGTTATTGGTTTAATGTTTGTTGCGCCGTTAGGCAATGGTAGAGAAAGTCGTCCTAAATATCCAGATGACAGACCTATTAGTTACATCAACTCAATACCTACGCAATTATTGTAGTAAATAATCTAATATTTAAGGAGGGAATAAAAGAAATAAGGTGCCATAATGATTTTATTTGATTTTAAAATTCAAAAATATCTAGAAAATAACAAACACCTACTTGCGATAAATAATTATTACCGAAAAACTTTAGGGCTAAGCAAAAAACAACTGCAGAAGGAGACAGGGATTCCTCATGCAACATATCGTAGAGCCGAACTAAATGATTTTATTGATCATCCGGACATGCTTATTAAAATTGCTGAATATTTTGAGCTTCCAACAACAGTCGATGAAAGCTTAATTAATGAATTAAATGATAATTTTAATTTGCTGTATACATATTATTATTTAGATAATCAAGAAAAACTAGAATTATACTTCAATAAAATTGAAGAAAAAAAAGAGCATTATGAAAAAACTGTTTTCATAACCGTTTATCATTTTGCAATACTAGTATATTATGTCGGTTCAAAGAAACGTGTTGAAGTTGATCAGATTTATGAGTCTTTGCAATTTTTAGAAAACTTTAGATCTGATTTGTTAGACGTATTTGTATTCTTACTTGATGACTACTATTATTGTTATTATTCATTAATTCACGATGAAGACAATTCAATTAGATATGCACATAAAGTATATGTAGAGGTAGG
This sequence comes from Acholeplasmataceae bacterium, assembly GCA_012838705.1. GTDB lineage: Bacteria > Bacillota_I > Bacilli_A > ML615J-28 > CAG-698 > DUOT01. The sequence goes on along the minus strand of DUOT01000056.1, from coordinate 10,584 downwards.
GAAATATCCCAAATTATTACCTTTAATATTGTTTCAAATGTCCCTTAATTATTATTTCATAAATGATTATGCAAATTGTATATTTTATTCATTAGAGTCGTTACCTCGTCTAGTAAATGATTTAAATTACAATCGTGCACTATCAGCAAATCTGAATATGGCTATTTGCTTTGAAAGACTCGATAATACGGTTAAAAGTAAAGAGTTATTAAATAAAATCTCTTTATATTTAATGACTAATGAAAATCCAAGACTTAAATATTTAACCGAATTAACGATGGCAAATTGTCTTGTTTCAGAAAAGAAATATGAAGAGGCAGTTCCAATATTCGAAAAACTTCAATATTTTAATGGTATCAAATGGGAAAACTATTTGATGCGCCTTTACTGTTACTATAAATTAAAAGATCTTGAAGCATATCAAAAATTGGAAGAGGAATTAATTGAATTTGACCGTCAAGAAAAGATATTTCAAGGATACTTTGATTTGGTTTTACTTATGAATGCCTTGTTGACTTATGATAAAAAAGCAATTCTTGAAAAATTTAGGATTGCGGAAAAATCATTTCAATACTATGGTGATTCCAAAATAGTTGATTTGATTTATCAAGAACTTCAAGAGCGGAAAATTATTAAAAAATCGCAAGTAACAATTTAATTCTTTTATTCCAAGAAAGAATCTCAAGCAACTCATCATTTGATGAGTTGTTTTAATTTAAAAAGAAAATTTTTTATAAATTGTGGTATAATAAATAATAGATAAAAATAGAGAGGAGAATGTAGATTAAATCTACTAGGTAATAAACATGGAAGAAAAAGTTATCGCAACAAAAAGTAACTTTACAATAATTACAAAAGTCGTAACAATCGTATCTTTAGTGATTTTTATATTATATCCTACATCAAATGAGATTTATAAAATACTTAATTATGTTGCAATTGTAGCAATTGTTATTACACTTATTTTATTTATTATGCAAATACTAAATCCAAAAAATTTAATTACTAAAAAAGGTGACAAAATATATCTTAATAAAATTCATAAAAGAGTTGCAATTGAATTAGGTGCGATTAGTAGTATTAATATCAAACATAAAAGTAATCGAGGTTTTAAATATCAATTTGGTACGATTTATATCTATACGAAAATAAATAAAGTATTTAAAGTTGCAAATATAAATAATGTTGATGAGGTAAAACGTACATTAACAAATATGATAAATAAATAACGGTGTTAGAATTGAAAAAGATTAATCTATTTATAAGAATTATTTTATTATTACTAGGATTTATATTTCTAGGATTCGGTGCTGCACTTCTTTCGGAAATAGGAATTGGTGGCGATGCAGTTTTAGTTTTTGAGCAAGGATTCGCAAGATCATTAAATATTAGTTTAGGTGAATCAGTAATTATATTAAGTTTAATATTATTAATATTAATGTTCTTTCTTGATCGAAAAATGATTAATATTGGTACGGTTGCAGGTATTCTTTTAATTGGACCGATTATTAATTTCTTTATTGGACTAGATATCATTAATAAACCATCTAATCTTATTATTGCGATTATACTAAATATTTGTGCTTGTATTATTACTACCTTTGGTATTGCGCTATATTTGTATGCGAAAGTGGGATATACACCATTTGAAGGTATATTATTAATTATAAAAGATCGAACTAAAATTTCATTTCGTTATATAAAAATCGTAAATGATGCTTTGCTTTTTATAATTGGATGGCTCTTAGGTGGTGATTTCGGAGTTGGTTCTATTATTACTATTTTTCTATTTGGGCCTTTAATTGATTTCTTTGTGCAGCTATTTAAAAAAACAAAGCTTGTAACATAAATAAAAAAATAATGGTAAGCCCATTATTTTTTTTCATATATAAATACGTCTTGTCTCTTTTCCATATAGATTGCAAACAAATATAAATTTTCATACCTTTCAACTATTCCATAACGATATAATTCATCAAGAGAATAATTAGAAAGAATACTAGAATGAAGTTTTCTTAATAAGTTATTGTTTTCTTTACGGGAAAGACGTTTCCACCAAATCTTTGGTTTTATTTTAAAGTATTTTAAATAATCGTATTTTAATAAAAATTTACAATAATCAATATTTTTAAAGTTTATTTTTTGTAAGAAATTTATTAAATAAACAAATAAATCATCGAGGTTATATTTGAACCATGAATAATTTTGTTCATAGAAAGTGCCAAAATCAAGGAAGAAATTAAAGGGTGATGTAACATTATCAAGGATATAATTAATAGTTGTATTCATAAATTGAGAGTTATAATACTTTTCTAATACCCTTTCCACAACCCTAATTTTATCTAGTTCTTGACGAGATAATGTCTTGCTAGAAATAATTTCATATGGCGGATCTTTTTGAAACTTATAATCATATAAATCAATTTCACTATATAATTTTGTTCCTTTAAGAAACTTTAAAAATCCAAGTTGTAATTCAAGTGGCCTTAAGCTAATTACTTCATCAAATGATTTTGAGAAAGACTCATAAGTTTCATTTGGAAGTCCTGCTATTAAATCTAAATGTAAATCGATAACATTGGCATCACGAATTTTTTTAATATTTTCAAATAGTTTTTCGATATTTTGATGTCTATCAACAAGGCTGTTTGCTAAGTTGTTTGTTGTTTGGACACCGATTTCAAATCGTATTAAATTTTTTGGTGCATGTTTATTTACATAATCAATTATTTCACTTGCAAGAATATCACCTGTGATTTCGAATTGAAAAGATGTGTTCGGATAATGATTTTCTATAATAAATGAAAATAAGTCTAAAGTGTGTTTTTTATTTAAATTAAAAGTACGATCGAGAAATTTAAATACTTTTGCACCGTTTTCCATTAAATATAATAGATCTTTTTTTATCGTGTTTAAATCAAAATAACGAACAGTATTTTCTCTTGATGCAAGGCAATAAGAACAATTAAATGGACAACCTCTTGATGTTTCAATATACGTTATTCTATTTTTTAAATCATTAGGTAAATAATAAGGTGACTTTAGTAACTTTAAATTTTCGATTTCACAAGTTTCATTTTCAAAATCTTTAGTTACTAAATTTTGAATATGATTTATTGGCTTGCCATTAATCAATGCGTCAAGGAGACTATTAAAGGCAATCTCACCTTCATTTTTAATAACATAAGAAACGTTAAAATTATCAATATATTCTTTTGGATTATATGATACTTCAGGTCCGCCTAGTAATACTATTACTTTTCTATCAATTTTCTTTAATAATGCTTTAATATATTCAATATTCCAAATATAGCAACTAAAACCGACAAGGTCATATTGATTAACATATTCTAATACTTTATCAGGATCATCTTTAATTGTAAATTCTTTAATATCTACAGGATAATCTGAGTTTACTTTTAATAATCTAATTGCTAGATTGGTATGAATATATTTCGCATTTATACCTACTAATAAAGTTTTCATAACTATATTATATCATTTAAATATGAAAAATACTAATTACTTTTCAATTAATATTGCTCTCGTAGGTGATGCCTCAACACCATCAATTTTTAATGGTAAAGCAATTAATTGATATTTTCCTTCAGGCACATTATCAAGCTTAAGTCCTTCGATAATGATAATATTATTTGATAGTAAGATTTTATGAGTAGGATGGTTTTCTTGATTTCTTTCAATTCCTAAAGCATCTATTCCAACGCCCTTAATATTTAAACTTTTTAAATAGCGTGCTCCTTCTTCATCTAGATAAACAAAATTAAAATCAAAAGATTCATTAAATGAGTTTTTTGTTTTTAATAACACAAAATCATTTACTTTAATATTTTTTAGTTTTAAATCTTTTTCGGAAATTTTATCTTCGAGATTTGTAAAATCAATAACATAGCATGGAGTAATAAAAGATGATAATGAATAATCATTAATCATATTTCCATCCTTAATCATATGTAATGGGGCATCAATATGTGTTCCTGTATGTAAATCTAAAACGATAGATGATTCATGATATGTACTTGTATTATGATTTGCACGATTAATGATTTTTGGTTTTTTTTCTTCTTTATTTTTATAAACAATCATATTTTCATTAATCGCCATTGAAATATCATATATTTTCATATTCATCCTCCAAATCAAGATTTATCCAATGATGATTATCCTTTGCAAGTAAATAATCAGCAGCTTTCGGCCCCCATGTTTTGTCTTCATAATTAGGAAATATTGGTTTAACATCTTTCCATGCTGATACGATTTGATCAATAAATTTCCACGAATATTCAACTTCATCCCAACGTGCAAATAATGTTGCATCATCTTTCATAACATCAGATAATAATCTTTCATATGCTTCTGGAGAAATTGTTCCGATTTCGCAATTCTGACAGAAATCCATATTGATAGGATTTATGATAAATTTATTACCAGGCCTTTTCGCATTAAACCTTACAAAGATACGTTCGTGTGGTTGGACTTTAATTACTAAGTAATTAGGTGATAGTTGTATATCCGGATATAAAGAATTTTTAAGATCTTTAAATTGAATAATTACTTCAGTAGTTTTTTTAGGTAACATTTTACCTGTACGAATATAAAATGGAACACCTCTCCATCTTTGATTATCAACATATGCTTTTAAAGCTAAATATGTTTCTATATTAGAATTAGAATCAACGTTTACTTCTTTACGATATGATTCATATTGGCCGCGAACGACATTTTTATAAACATCTTTAGGGGTCATTTTTCGTAGCGCTTTTAAAACTTTCACCTTTTCATTACGAATTGTTTCCGGATTTAAGTTTTCAGGTTTTTCCATTGCAATAAGTGATAATATTTGGAGTAAGTGACTTTGAACCATATCGCGAATTGCTCCTGCTGTTTCGTAGTAATTACCTCTTGTTCCGATTCCAATATCCTCATATGATGATATTTGGACTTGCTCTATGTAGTTACTATTCCATATTGGCTCAAACATTGCATTAGCAAATCTAATAACCATAATATTTTGGAGCATTTCTTTACCTAAATAATGATCAATTCGGTAAATGTTTTTTTCACCGAATGCGGAAACGATCATTTTATTTAATGCTTTTGCGGATGCTAAGTCTTTCCCAAAAGGTTTTTCAATAACTAAATTTGGTTTTACTTCTGTCTTCATACAACTTTTATGAAGATTTCTAACAATAATCGGAAAGTATTCTGGAGCAACCGCCAAATAATAAATCCTTTTTCCATTAGTATTATGTTTAGTATCGATTTTGTTTAGATAATCATTTAAATCGCAAAACCCTTCATCTTTTGTAAAGTCAAGTTCATAGTAGTATAAATGGTTTTTGAGTTTATTCCAAGTCTCTTCTTTAAATGGATGGCGGGTATGTTTTTGTAATGAATTATATATTTCATTATGATAAATATTGTTATCATAAGGTCTTCTTCCAATTGAAACAATCGCGAAATCTTCTGGAAGATGATTTTCATATAGAAGATTATATAAAGCTGGCAATAACTTTCGATGTGTTAAATCTCCAGTTCCACCAAAAATTATTAATGTATTATTCAAATATCATCACCTATTTTCTAACAACATCATGGCCGCCAAATTCATTTCGAAGTGCAGCAATTACTTTGCCAGAAAAAGTATCGTCTTGGAATGAACGATAGCGGACAAATAATGAGGCAGCAATAACATGGGCAGGAACCTTTTTATCCAAAGCTTCTTGAACTGTCCATAAACCTTCACCTGAGGATTGGATTTCGCCTTTAATACTTTCAAGTTTTGGATCTTTTGAGAATGCTTTTTCCATTAATTCCATGAGCCAACCACGAATTACAGAACCATGATTCCATACTCTTGCGATTTTTTCATAGTCTAAATCAAAATCACTATGTTCTAATATTTCAAAACCTTCCGCAATCGCCTGTAACATTCCATATTCAATACCATTGTGTATCATCTTAACATAATGTCCACTTCCGTTTTGGCCAGTATGTAAATATCCATTTTCAACACAAACATCTTTAATAAATGGTTCGATTATTTTAAAAATTTTATCTTCACTACCAATCATCATACAAGCACCATGACGAGCACCACTAATACCACCACTAGTGCCAACATCTACAAAATTAATACCTTTTGCTTTTAAATCTTGATATCTTCTTAATGTGTCATGATAATTGGAATTACCACCATCAATTAAAATATCACCTTTATCTAATAGTGGCAGTAGATTATTAATCATATCATCGACTGGTTTACCAGCTGGAATCATGAGCCATATGATTCTAGGTTTATCTAATTTACTAACTAGTTCTTCTAAAGAATATGCACCTTGTAAACCTTCTTTTTCAATTTGTTTTGTTTTTGTATCCGTACGGTTATAACATATAACTTCATGATTATGATCATGTAAATTTAGTGCTAAATTATAACCCATTTTTCCTAATCCAATTAAACCTAATTTCATAAAAATACCTCCTTAAATTATTATATTATAATTAGGTCTTTCATGCAATAAAATTGCCTTTTCATTATTATTAGCAGAAATTAAAATATTTAGTAATTTTGCGTACAATCAATCGTTGATACCGGGAGTAATTTTATTCATGAGCTTTAATAAAAATGATTCTGTAATGAATTAGACTGTAAAAACGCGCTTCTTTAGCTTAATATAAAAGATGAGGTGCGAAAATTATCATAATACAGGCATATATCCAAGAAAATTGCAATACTCTTTTTCTACTATAAATTTATTTTTTTCATATATTATTATTGAGGTATGATATGGTAGGAGACACTGTTTATCAAGATATTATTGATTTAATAAATAATGAAATAGAGGAGCTTAATATAGAATGTATTGGAACGGAAATGTTGCTCCTCGCACTAGCTAGTATGACTGATTCGATGACGAGTTTAATATTTAAAGAAATGGGGGTTAGAAATGAAGACATAAAAGATGAAATTAAAAAATGTTACTTTTTACGAAAGAAACAAACTTATACTTCTGAGTTTCTTGAGATTGTAAATATTTCAAAAAAATTAATGAAAGAAAATGAATATGTATATGATGAAGCTTATCTTTTCAGTATTATTACTGTTGATAATACAGTTGCTAGAGAAATAATGAAAAATTTAGGAATTAGTCGTGAGGTGGTCTTGGAAGAATTAAATAATGCTCGTGAACTTTTAGAGAAAGATTCACATATTCTTGTGAATCTATCGCGGATGGCAAGGGAAGGGAAATTAAATCCTTTTATCGGAAGATTTAATTATATTGATAAGATTGATAGAATTCTTTCAAAAAAGCAAAAAAATAACCCAATGTTAATTGGGGCTGCAGGTGTTGGTAAAAGTGGACTTGTAGAGGGAATAGCTCAGTACTATCAAAAAAAGAACCCAAAGCAAAAAATATATCGCTTAGATATTGGTTCAATTATTGCAGGAACAAGATATCGTGGGGATCTAGAAGAAAGACTATTAGATGCAATTGAAAGTATAAAAAATGATAATGCTATAGTCTTTATTGATGAAATCCATAATATTTTATCCCCTAATTATAATGAAGCAAGTTTAGATATAGCAAATATATTAAAGCCTGTGTTATCAAGATCAGAAATAAAATGTATCGGAGCAACTACAACTGAAGAATATTATAAATATATTTATAAAGATAAAGCTTTAGCAAGAAGGTTTCAAAATGTCTTTATTGATGAAGTTAGTGATGAAGAATGTTTTAAGATTTTAAAAGGAATTAAAAATAATTATACTGATTATTATAATGTGGAATATAGTGATGAAGTATTAAAATATATTATTTCAGCATCTAAATTAATTACAAACCGTAAGCTTCCAGATAAAGCAATAGATTTGCTTGATGAAAGTGGGTTAATTGCTAAGAGAAAGAAAAAAGATTTTGTTTCGAAAGAAATAATTATAAATTTAATTTTTGAAAACATTGGGATTAATAGGCCAAAGAGTATTAAGAATACAAAAAAATTAAATGATCAAAGACTAAAAAATATCTTTTTAAATTATTTAAATTTTAAAAGTGGTAATGTATTAACTTGTATTCAATGTTATGATAAAAGTAAAATTCTAAAAATAATTAATTTCGTTTTTGATATTCAAGATGAAAAAATAAAAGAAATAGACTTGAATGATTTTATTGATAGCCATTTTGCATCTAATTTGATTGGTGCTCCATCTGGTTATGTAGGATATGATGAAGGGGGCCAATTAACAGAACATTTAATCAAACATCCATTTGCTGTTATTGTGTTTAAAAACTATTCTGAAGCAAACCAAATGATTAAAGGAATAATTAAAAACGCCATTAATAATGGTTATATAGTGGATAATAAAAATCGGGATATTAATTTAAAAAACGTAATTTTTATTTTTGAAGAAAAGAAAATACACAAGAAAGTAGGATTCATTAGACCACGAGAAAGTGATACAAAAGTAGATGATTTTATTAATCTCACAATTTAATTGCTTTTATTGATAAAATAAAGTAAAATAGTAATGGTGAAAAATGATGAAAAAAATCTTAATTACTATTTTTACTTTGACTTTTGTACTTTTTGGCTGTATAAGTCCTAGTGATGAACCACTTTTAATTACGGGAGATTCAGAACTTAGAGTAGGGGAAAGTATTACACTTATTACAAATACCGAAGATGAAGTAATATGGACTTCAAGTAATCCTGAAATTGCAAGTGTTGAAAATGGTGTTGTCACAGGGGTTGCGGAAGGGGTTGCGGAAATAACTGCACAAAAGGTAGCAAATAAAAATAATTTTGCTACATATCAAGTAACGGTTACAAATGTAAATGAACAAGACGAGGATGAAATTAAGTATTATCATACTAAAATTCTAACAATTGATGAAGAAAATAAAACAATAGAATTTTTAAATGTTCCATATACAAAATATACTGATAATACTAAATTTTATCAATTAACATTGGGAAAAGAATTAATACCAATAACAATTGATGATTTGTATATTGGTCTTGAGAATATATATGTTGCGGGCAATCAAAAGACTAAAGAAATTGAAGTTGTTTTATTAGATGTAAAAGTTGCATTTACAAACATTCGTGTTGCAATAAGAAATAATATTAATGATATTGCAAATGATGCAACTTTATATCATGATGAAATAAGATTTTCAACTATCTCTAATGTAAGGATTCAAACATTTGATTGTACAACAAAACTTGGACTTCCAGGTAATCTAAATTTTAGAATAAAAGTAAGTGATGATGGTTATGTTGAAGTATATAATAAAGATGTTTTATTAATGAGAACTAAAAAGCGAATTATTATTTCTTCATCATCATCGATTACGGTTTCAAGTATTTATAGAAGTTATGGTAATCCATCTTATGAAGGTAATTTAGAAGTTTCACTTGTGAATTCGCGATTATTATTAGTAAATGATGTTGACCTTGAAAACTATCTAACAAAAGTAGTTCCTTCTGAAATGCCATCTAGTTTTGCTTTTGAAGCATTAAGAGCACAAGCCGTAGCAGCAAGAACATTTGCGTATAAAGATATTTTTAATAAAACTTATAATAAATATGGATATAGTGTTGATGATAGCGTAAAAAGTCAAGTTTATAATAATGTTTATACAAATTATCGAACTAATAATGCTGTCACTTCCACAAAAGGCATTATTATGACTGCTGACGGTAATCCAATTAATATTTATTATTATTCATCATCATCAGGGTTAACTGCCAGTGCTCATGAAGTTTGGATTGAGGATCAAATTATTGACCCGATTCCAGGGTTAATTGGTCAAAACTTAGCTTTAGATCATGTTACTGGATTGCCTATTACTTTTGATTACCAAAGTGAAGAAAGTATGCTTGAATTCTTTCAAAGAATAAGAATGATAACTCCAGACCTTAATTCTCCATATCATCGTTGGCGTATAGCTATGAATAAACAGCAATTAACAAATACTATTAAAATAAATTTACCTATTTCTTATCGAAATACTCCAAATTCGATTCTAACATATGAAAATGGAGAATGGGTATCTAAAGAAATTCCAAATGATATCGGTGAAGTTACAAAAATATATGTTGATGAAAGAGGAACAAGTGGCGTTGTTGTTAGTTTAATAATAGAAACAACAACTAATAAGTTCAAAATATATAATCAATATAACATTCGTTTCACAATTAGACCAAAAGATGCTGGAACTACCGTAATAAGACAAACCGCACGAAATACAGATTATAACTATACAGGAGAGTCATATAATGATTCTGTATTACCATCAGGATTTTTTGCGATTGCGGAAGAAGGAAATGATATTGTCTTCTATGGTGGTGGAAATGGTCATGGAGTTGGAATGAGTCAATATGGTGCTCATGGCTATGGCTCAGAAGGATTCAGCTATCAACAAATTCTAAAAGCTTACTTTAGTGATGTTGAATTAACAAATATTACATTTATATATACTCCATTAAATAATTATAATGAAATTCTTGAAGAAATTTTATACAAATAATAATAATGCCCTCTTAAAGTAAATACTT
>DUOT01000055.1 GCA_012838705.1 Acholeplasmataceae bacterium | reverse complement strand
ATTATTGAATCATCTATAAAAAATTAATCTTCTCTGAGAAGGAATATTTGTATTATTGCTAGGAACTTTGGATGATCTAGATGAAATTTGTAAGATGAATTATTTCTAGATTTTTATTATAAAATATTAATGTTATAACAAGAAAAAGCCTAAATTTTTGAATATTTTAACATCTAGATTCCTAATAAAAATAACTAATCAAATTCTAATAAAACACAAAAAAATAATTTTACTCAAATTTTTATTAATCAAACATTATCCCTCACTAGAAAAGATTAACGTATATTTACCCATCTATTTGAAATTAATCTTCTCTGAGGACGGTTTTCGAGCAATTAATTTAACTTATGACATATTATTATGCTGTTCGTCAAGCCAATTTAGAATATCCGAATATACTTCTTCTTTGTTTGTTTCATTTAGTAATTCGTGTCGCGCTTCAGGGTATAATTTATATTCCACATTTTTAGCTCCAGATTTTTTTAGCTCATTATATAATCTAATAACACCTTTTCCATATTCGCCAACTGGATCTTTATCACCTGAAACAATTAAAATTGGTAAATTTATTGGTATTAATTCAAAGTATCGATAGATTCTAATTAAGCCTTTAAAAAAGTCTTTGAAAAACGCTGCTGTGAAAATTGTTCCACACTTTTCATCTTTAATATAATCATCTACAATTTTATGATCACGTGATAACCAATCAAAATCTGTTCGTTTATCATCGTATTTATCATTATATCTACCAAAAACCAAATTATGAATTAATTTACTACGATGTTTTCTTCCTCTTAAAATTGTAACTATTTTCGCAATCAAAGCGCCAAAATATAATTTTAAGCCTTTATTTAAATTACTTCCGGACAAAATCACACCATTAATAGATGTTCCAAAATCTTCGATATAACGCTGGGCAACAAATGACCCCATCGAATGACCAAATAAGTAAATAGGTAAATCTGAAAATCTTTCTTTAATATATCGAGTTATTTCGCCGACATCGTTTACTAGAATTTGAAAATTATCGATATCTGACATATATCCAATTTTATCAATATTTTCAACACTTTGTCCATGGCCACGTTGATCATAGCCAAAAATTATATATCCTTTAGAAGATAGAAAACTAGCAAAGTGATCATATCGTTTAATATGTTCTGCCATTCCATGACAAATTAGAACCACACCTTTATAAGGTGGTTCACTCTTCCATAGAAATCCCTTAACTAATCCATTTAGACCTAATTTAAATTCAATACTTCTCTTTTCCATTTTTTCCTCCATTAAAAAATACTCTTACCGATTTGAGGTTTCTGACAATCAAAATTTTTTGCTATTGTGGCACCCACATCAGCAAAAGTTTTACGTACGCCTAAGTTTTTACCTTTTAATGTAGGATTATAAACAAGTAAAGGAACATTTTCACGTGTATGATCTGTACCAATATGGGTTGGATCATTACCGTGATCAGCGCAAATTATTAATAAATCATTATCAGTAATTAAAGGCAATAGCATACTTAAATCATGATCAAATTCTTCAATACATTTTGCATAACCTAAAGGGTTACGACGGTGTCCATAAATAGCATCAAAATCAACAAGATTTACAAAACATATCCCAGTGAAATCCTTTTGTGTAAAATTTGTTGTTTGTTCCATTCCGTCATGATTGCTTTTCGTTTTAACTGCTTCTGTTATACCTTCACCATCAAAAATATCATTTATTTTTCCAATTGCAATTACATCTTTTCCAGCTTCTTTTAAATAATTTAAAACTGTTTTAGAAAATGGTTTTACTGAATAATCATGACGATTAGCTGTTCGTTTAAAATTATCTTTATTTTCACCAATAAACGGTCGTGCAATTATTCTTCCAACCATCCATTCTTTATTTTCAAGCGTAATACTTCTTGCAATTTCGCAAATACGATAGAGCTCTTTTAGTGGAATAACATCTTCATGAGCTGCAATTTGAAGCACTGAATCTGCTGAAGTGTAGACAATCATATGACCTGTTTTCATATGCTCTTCGCCTAATTCTTTAATTATTTCCGTGCCACTTGCGGAAATATTACCAATTACCTTTCGTCCTGTTTCTTTTTCTAGTAAATCAATTAATTCTTTAGGAAAACCTGTATCAGTAAAAGACGGGAAAGGAGTTAATACATGTAACCCCATAAGTTCCCAATGACCAGTAAGAGTATCTTTACCGACACTCAATTCTTCCATTATTCCATAAGAAGCTAAAGGATTTAATTGTTTTTTTGTATTATAGACATCAGTAATATTCGCTATTCCAAGTTTTTCTAATGTCGGGATATGAAAGTCGATTTTACTATAACTTGTATGTTTTAATGTATTTGTACCTTCATCATTATATTTGGCTGCATCTTTAGAAGCACCAACGCCTAATGAATCAGCAACAATTACAAATACTCGTTTAAATTTCATATGTCAATCCTTTCTTTGAGCATGTGGATGAGCTTTTAAATATATTTCTTTAATTTTTTGATTATTTACATGTGTGTAGATCTCAGTTGTAGATATATCTTCATGGCCTAATAATTCTTGAATCATCCGCAGATCAAGTCCATTTTGTAATAGGTGAGATGCAAAAGAATGTCTTAACATATGGGGATATACATTCTTTTTTATCCCAGCAAGCCTTGTTTTTTCCTTCAGCATCAAGAAAAAACTTTGACGCGACATCTTCTCTCCTCTTTGATTTAAAAACAAATATGGAGTGTTTCTTTTCATTAATTGTGGTCTTGCTTTTTGGATATATATATTTAGGCCATTAATTGCATATTCTCCAATAGGAACTATTCGCTCTTTATTTCCTTTACCAAAGACTTTTATAAAACCCATATCTAAATGTAAATCACTTAACTTTAGATCAATTAGTTCACTTACACGTAATCCAGCAGAATATGCAGTTTCAATCATAGCTTTGTTACGGATATCAATTGGAGTATTAATATCTATACTATTAATCAAAGTTTCAATTTCTTCGATACTTAAAATTGATGGTAATTTCTTTTCAACTTTAGGTTTGTCAATTATTTCCGCAACATTCCTTTTTGTATATTTCTCAAGAGCTAAAAATTTATGAAAAGAACGAATTGAAGTAAGATTGCGGGATCTTGTTGAAGCGGAAATACCTCTTCTTTTTAAAGAAGCAAGGTAATGTCTTATATCTTCAGTTTGTATATCATTTACATCTTCAACTTTTCGATATTTCACTAGAAAATTTAAATATTTATCAATATCATTTAAATAGGACTCACATGTATTATTGCTTAAATGTAGTTCTCCATGTAAATAATATTTATATTCTTTTGCATATCTTAACATTCTATCACCAACTTTAAGTTTGTCCAATCATTTAATATTTATATTTATACAAATTTTGCTCCAATAATTTCAAGTAACAAACTATATACTAAAATAACGATAATACTAATATACATTAGTTTATGATAACTTTCTAAACGAATATTTATTTTTTTATATATACTATAACTTAAGTTTATAGAGTAATAGCTTAAAATTATAAATAATGGAATAAAAACAATTAAATCAAGTAAAGTTAATAATACTAAGTAACTAAAATTTATTTTAATTAAATATATTAATAATGTTCCATAAATGAATCCACGAAAATATACAATGAAAAAATTAAAAATAAATCCGATAATAGTTAATCCCATTATCCACATAATAAAAATATACCAATAGTTCAAGCAAAAGGTTTTTATTACGCCTAAAAATGTGATACTATTATCAGATATTTTAATAACTTCTGGTCTAACAAGAATAATGCTTGACAGTATTCCCATTAAGTAAACAGTTATAATAATTGTTAACCCGCGATTATTCTTCACTATATCCCTCTTTTATAAAAATTCAGTTAAAACTCGGTTTGAAAGATATAGTCTATTTTTAGGTATATAAATGTGATTTTTTTTCAATGCTAATAATTTTTGCTGCAATAAAGATTTAATTACAGGAAATGCATCAAAAATATCTATTCCATACTTTTCTTTGAATCTTGATAAATCAACTCCATTAATTTTTCGAAGTCCCATAATCATTTCTTCTTGCATTTGATCTATTTCTGTTAATGTTGTTTTTTCGCTGTAGTTAAGTTGTTTATTATCAATTCCAGAGAAATATTGTTGTAAATTCATGATATTCGTATATCTTACATTATCAATATAGTAACTTGCACCTGCTCCTATGCCTAAATATTTTTCATTTGTCCAATATACTAAATTATGTTTTCCTTGGTAATTTTTTAGAGCATAGTTACTAATTTCATAATGTTCGTAACGATATTTTTTTAAAAAACGGGTTATTTTTTTATATATTTTGTATTCTTTATTCTCATCTAATAATTCAAACTTTTT
>DUOT01000054.1 GCA_012838705.1 Acholeplasmataceae bacterium | reverse complement strand
ATTTTGTATTATTTTATTTTCTATTTATGATACATCAATTACAAGAAAAAAATACTTAAATGCAATGCAATCTGTATTTTTAAGTTTACTTCTTGCAAGTATTTTTTTAATTTTAGTAAATTTTTTTATTCCTAAATATATAGTAGGTCCTGTTACCATTATTATATCTTTCATTATTCAATTTACTTTAATTGCAATATATAAATATTTATTTTGGAAATATTTAAGGAAAAGAAATATTGTGAAAGTATTAATATGTGGGCCAAAAGAAGATGCAGATAATCTCGCATTAAAATTCTATCAAGATAAAAGACATTTGAAAGAGATAAGATATATATATTATGAAATATTAGGTTTAGTTGATAATAAAATCTTTGATTATATTGATGAAGTTGATGAAGTATATCTTACCAGAACCTTAACTGAAAAAAGTAAAAACAAGATTATGTTATATTGTATTGCAAATAAATATATTACATGTTTTTTAGTTCCTAAGACATATGAAATTGGAATTGTTAATGCTAATGTTAGCAGTATGGATGATTCCTTAACATTTGAAGTGAAAACCTTACACATGACTTTAGGCCAAAGATTTATCAAAAGAACCTTAGATATAATTATATCATTAGTTGGATTAATTATTACTTTTCCGATATTTATCATTTGTGCTATTATTATTAAACTTCAAGATCATGGCCCTGTCTTCTTTAAACAAGTACGTGTTACTCGTGATGGAAAGAAATTTTTACTCATTAAGTTTCGAAGTATGATTGTGGATGCGGAAAAAGAAACAGGGGCAGTGCAAGCAGGAAAAGATGATCCAAGAATAACAAAGTTTGGAAGAATCATAAGAAGAGTAAGAATCGACGAACTTCCGCAACTAATCAATGTTTTAAAAGGTGAAATGAGTTTTGTTGGCCCAAGAGCATTAAGAGTCGAAGAAGTAGAAGAATTTATCAGCAAAAAAGAAACATTCAAATATCGATTAAATGTGAAAGCGGGGATTACAGGATTTGCGCAAACAGTCGGAAATTATGCAACTAGTTTTGATGATAAACTTCGGTATGATCTATATTATATAAGAAAATATAGTATATGGTTTGATATCAAAATTATCCTTTACACCCTAAGAATAATCTTTTCCCCCCTCTCAACAAAATCCCCCGATGAAGAAAAATATACACTTGCAGAAGTTGCAAGAACTGAAGGATATATGATGCGTCCTCATAATGATTATGTTGTGGAAATGGAAAAAGTCGAAACTAGGAATAAGAGATTTAAATTAAAAGGTGCAAAATGAGAATCCTTTTTCATGCGATTAATTATTTACCAAATACGGAAGCTGATGCTAGAAGAATCTCAGGACTTGTAGAAAGGTTAACAGAAATAGGATGTAGAGTTGATGTTGTTGTTCCTTTTTCGGATACGGTTAACGGTAAAAAAAGAAAACTATGGTTTTTAGAGTTTCGCAAAAAGGAAATGATTAATGGTGTTAGAGTATACAGGTATTATACAATTCCTTATTTAAATCGTGGTACTTTACTCCGCTTATTAAATAATTTATCATTTGCTTTAAGTAGCATTTTTCATATTTTTAGCTTTCGAAAATATGATGTTGTAATAACATCATCTCCTCCACTTTTAATATCTTTAAGTGGATATTTTATTGCTAGGTTTAAAGGTGCTAAGTTAATATTTGATGTTAGGGATATTTGGCCAGATATAGCATTAGAAATGAAAGAGTTAAGAAAAAATAGTTTTATTGCAAAAATATTTAATTTTATAGCAAAATGGATGTATAAAAAAAGTGATTTAATTACTACAGTATCATTATTAAAAAAAGAAAATATAGAAAATAAAAATGAAAGGTTAAAAGGAAAAGTTGAATATATTAGTAATGGGGTCGATGATTTCTTCTTAAAGTTACAAGAAAGTAAAAGTTTTAAAGAAGAATACAAATTCGATTCTTTTTTTTCAGTTATACACGTTGGTAAAATAGGAAAAGCTCAAGATTTAGATAGCTTACTAGACTTAGCAAAAATATGTAGAAAAAATAAAGATATTAGATTTTTCTTAATTGGAGATGGAGTAGAACGTAATAGAATTTTAAAAAGGATAGAAGAAGAAAATATTGAAAATGTTGTTTATTGTGGAAAAAGAAATATAAATGAAGTATATACAGCTTATAAATATGCAAAACTATCATATGTATCACTAGTTAATGAAAACTTGTTAGATAGCGTCCCTACAAAACTTTATGAATCTTTATTTATGGGATGTCCTGTACTATTAAGTGCTAAAGGAGAATCAAGGAAAGTATTAGAAGAAAGCAGGTTTGGATTGGGCTCTGATCCAAAAGATTTAGATAAACTTACAGAAAACTTTTTCAAAATTTATAACAATTATAATTTGGAAAATAAAGAGTACTGTATTAATTACATTAATGAAAATTATAATCGAAAAAATATTGCTAGAAAACTACTTAACATTTTAAAAAAACTTGATGAAAGGAAATAAATATGGTTAATGTTATTGGACTAGGTTATATTGGACTACCTACTGCTTTAATGCTTGCAGCAAATAATATTAAAGTTGTTGGAACTGATATTAATCAAAAGTTAATAGATACTTTAAATAGTGGTAAAGTAACTTTTGAAGAAAAAGGATTAAGTGATCTTTTTGAAAAAGCAAAAGAAAATATTACATTTACTACAGAATATCAAAAAACAGACCTTTATATCCTAGCAGTACCAACACCTTATGATAAATTAAGTAAAAAGATTGATCCTAGTTATGTTCAAGAAGCATTTATTAAAGCCCAAGAAGTAGCAGAAGATGATGCAATTATAATTATTGAATCAACAGTTTCCCCAGGTACAATAGATAAACATATTAGACCTCTAATAAATAAAAAAGTCAATATTGTACACGCTCCTGAAAGAATAATTCCTGGAAATATGATATATGAACTTGAAAATAATTCAAGAACGATTGGTGCAGATAATAAAGAAATTGGAGAAATGGTAAAAGGGTTATATTCATCCTTTTGTAAAGGAAATATCGTTATTACCGATATTAGATCTGCGGAAATGAGTAAGGTAGTAGAAAACACATATCGAGATATAAATATTGCATTTGCTAATGAACTAGCTAAAATTTGTAGAGAAGGAAGTCTCAATGTTTATGAAATAATTAAACTAGCAAATATGCATCCGCGTGTAAACATATTAAAACCAGGACCAGGAGTCGGTGGACATTGTATATCAGTTGATCCATGGTTTCTCGTTGGTGATTATCCAGGGCTTGCAAATATTATTCTTGCTGCACGAAGGATTAATGATTCAATGCCTAAATATGTGTTAAATAGAACATATGAAATAATGCAAGAAAAAGGTATTAAAGATACATCAAGAGTTGGACTTTATGGATTAACATATAAAGAAAATGTTGATGATATTAGAGATAGTCCTACATTACAATTATTAGATTTAATGAAGAGGCACTTAGCTCCTCCTTTAAAAGTATATGATCCTTGGATTAAAGAAAAGTTATTTGATTCTCAGTACTTTGATTTTGATGAGTTTCTAGAGAATATTGATTTATTAGTAATTATGGTAGCTCACAAACACCTATTAGCCAATACAGATAAAATAAAAGACAAAATAATTTATGATACAAAAAATATTATAGATTTAGAAAATGTATATAAACTATGAAAAAAATACTTATTTCCTTTGGAACAAGACCAGAAGCAATTAAAATGTGCCCTTTGGTAAAAGAATTAAATAAATGTAATAAGTTTAAAACTGTAGTATGTGTTACAGGACAACATAAAGAAATGCTAAATCAAGTATTAGAAGCATTTGATGTTAATCCTGATTATAACTTAGAAATCATGAAACCAAAACAAAACTTATTTGATGTAACTATTAACATCTTAGATAAAATAAAAAAAGTTCTTGAAAAGGAAAAACCAGATTTAGTTTTAGTTCATGGTGATACTTCCACAACCTTTGCAACAGCTCTCGCCTCCTTTTACATGCAAATACCTATTGGGCATGTTGAAGCGGGGTTAAGAACTAATAATATTTACTCTCCTTTCCCGGAAGAGTTTAATCGCCAAGCTGTAAGTATAATTACAAAATATCATTTTGCACCAACTAAAAAAGCTTATGAAACATTAATTAATGAAGGTAGAAAAAATATTTTTGTTACTGGTAATACTGCAATAGATGCTTTGAAGACAACAGTAAAAGATAGTTTCTATCATCCTTTAATTGACTGGATAAAAGATGATAAATTAATAATGCTCACTGCTCATAGAAGAGAAAACTTAGGAATGCCACTAAAGAATATCTTTAGTGCAGTAAAGGAAATAATTAGTGAAAATAGAAATGTTAAAGTATTGTATCCTATACACTTAAATCCAGAGATAAGAGAAATAGCAAACATTTATTTTAGTGGTGAAGAAAACATTAAATTAATTGAACCATTAGATGTTATCTCCTTTCATAATTTTATGGCACGAAGCTATTTAATTCTTACTGATAGTGGAGGAATCCAGGAAGAAGCACCATCACTTGGTAAGCCAGTACTAGTATTAAGAGATACAACAGAAAGACCTGAAGGAATAGAAGCAGGAACATTAAAACTTGTTGGAACTAATCCAAAGTTAATCTATAAAGAAACAATGAACTTATTCACAAATCCAAAAGAATATGAAAAAATGAGCAAAGCAACTAATCCTTATGGTGATGGATATGCAAGCAAAAGAATTGTTAGAATATTAGTTGATAATTATGAAAATATTTAATGTTTTAAAAAGTACTTCAATTAATGAGATATTAATGAGATCTTACTATTTTCTTAAGAAAAAAATAGGAGTTTATAATAGAAAAAAAAGACCTATTTGTAATTATAAATTAAGAAATTTAAATT
>DUOT01000053.1 GCA_012838705.1 Acholeplasmataceae bacterium | reverse complement strand
TTTAATGATTTTATAGCGATAATCAGAATTTATAATACTAATTAAATATTTATAAAAATTATCATAATCAATGATAATATCATAATTAGGATTATAATACTTTCCTACTAATTCATAATAATCATCATTAATTTTATTTATTGATTTTTGTAAACTTCTTAACTCTTTAAACTTAGCAATTAAATCATTCAAATCAACATTACGATATTTTTTTA
Source organism: Acholeplasmataceae bacterium (assembly GCA_012838705.1). Lineage (GTDB taxonomy): Bacteria > Bacillota_I > Bacilli_A > ML615J-28 > CAG-698 > DUOT01. Next base: position 2,326 of record DUOT01000053.1, on the reverse strand, counting down.
ACTTTTTACCTGTCTTTTGATAATTTGATAATCTAGTGATGTTAGCTTTTAAATAATCAATATTATTAAAATATTTATGATACAAATTTAGTAAATCATAATAATGTGACAACTTATTTTGTAAACTAATTATTTTTTTTCGATTTATTTCATAATTGTTAATATTTAACCATCTTTTATGAATAAAATTTTCATTCAAATAATTAGTAAGACGGATTATTTCTTCAATCGCATTATCGCTATCAGTAAATTCCCAGTCAAGAAATTCCTTTATTTTAATTTGCGCTTTCAAATAATTTGTAGCACTTAGATTAGCAGTGTGTAATCTTGTAATGATTTTATGATGGTTTTCAAGTAATTTATTTATTTTACTAGTTTCATTAATTGAAAAATAAGGATTAATAATATTGTTTATTTCTTCTTCAATATTTATTGTTTCAAGATTTTGATAATCCCAATCTAAGTATAATTCTAATTCTTGAACTGTATAAATAAGATTTTTTAAATCATTAAATTTTACAGTTGCAAGTTTAAAATTATTAATATCTTTCCAAGAGTCAGGAACTTTTGATACATCTAAATTATTAAAGTCAGTAATGATATTACGTAACTTTGCATAGTTTGGAATTGTTTTAAACCCATAATCATTTATTAAAATTTTACTATTTAAACTTAATTCTGAAAATGATTTATGAATTTGAAACAATAAAGAAATAATTTGATTCGGATATTTAATATTATGATTTATTGGTATGTTTTTAAATTTTGATTCTTTAAATGTCCCTTCGAGCTTCACCATTTTTGACTGGATAACTTCAAGACTATGTATTATTTCATCATACTCATGTTTATATAAATTACTAAGATCATCAAGCTCTATTTCTTCTTCAGGCTCTTCGATTAAAAATTTGTTTTTCAATACATCCAAAAAACGAAAGTTAAGAATTCTTAAACTTAATAATTTTTCATAATCATTAATTTGATTATATGAATCAAGTAAAATTTGTTCGTTATTCTCATCTTCTTCTGGAGCATCAAAACTATTAGCATAAAAACGTGAAAATGATCTTGTTAAGTCGATTAAAATAGAGTCAAGACCGTTATTATGAAAAATTGAATAAATATTATTTAAAGTATCGCGATTATTTGAAACATATAAAACTTTTTGACCACGACTATAGCCATCACAAGCAATATTAATAAGCGTTGTTGTTTTACCAGTACCTAAATAACCTGTAATTGCAAAGCTATTACCAGATCTAGCTCTATCAAGAGCTATCATTTGCTTCTGCGATAATGGAGATATATTATTTATATTTGTATAATTAAGGTTATTATTTAATGATTTCAGTGAAAATTTATCATGATTTATTACTATTTGCGGATAAGTAATAGTTGCATATGTTAAGTAATTTTCCACTCTAACATCCATATTATCGAATCTTTCAAATTGCATGCAAAAGCGATCTAATTGATAAACAGTATTTAACTTCTCGCTCATCGAAATTTTTATATTATAATTATCAATTAAATAGCTTATTAATCTTCTATTTTCTATAGGTTCTCCTATTACTTGCATATATACATTTTCGTAAGAAAACGTAAGAATAATTGGGATTAGAATTAATGGCGCAAATAATTCTTTATTTTCTTTATTACGATATGATAATAATCCGTGAGTTAAAAATAATTGTACAGAATGATCTTTTAATGTAATACTATCAAAGAAAATATATGGAATAAGAGATTTTACTTGTTCATTACTAACTTTACTTGCTCCAACTCCAATATTTTGAATATTAAAATTAACAACTTCATTAATATTCATTACTTTTTTCTTCAATAGTTTTTTTAATATTTCATAATCTATATTGCCTAATTCTAAATAACTAGAATTATAAAAAATATCTAATAATTGATTATTATCTTGGCTAATTCGAATTTTATTATATATCCTTGCCATACTAATTCACCTAATAATATTATAACACGACTAAAAGTAAATATAAAGTGCAAAGTCATTTAAGTTAAGAAAATTGTAAATATTTGTATTTAAAAATCGCATCCATAAGGATGCGACGAAAATGGAGGTTAAAAAATGATAATTAAGGTGGTTATTAATGTGGAGATTTAATCAAATATTGCAATTTTATATTTAAACACAAATAAATATAATGTCTATCTACATTAATTATATCATACGATTTTCGAATACTTTGATACCTTATAAAATTTTTCTCTAGCATTTTTTACCATTTAACTTAATTTAACTTGCACTTTTGAAGTTAAAAGGCAATATAGTTTTTATAAACTTAATTTCTTTTAC
>DUOT01000052.1 GCA_012838705.1 Acholeplasmataceae bacterium | reverse complement strand
ATCAAGATTATTATTATACTTAACGAAACGAATAAATTCGATATTTAGCTGTTGCGCAAGTTCTCTTGTAGGGGAAATAATAACAGCTTGAACTTCATTAAGATTTTCATCAAGCATTTGCAAAATTGGTAAAATAAACGCATGAGTCTTACCGGTACCTGTTGCACTTTTACCAATTATATTTTTTCCTTCTAGAGCTTTTGGAAAGATTGATTTTTGTATTTCAGTTGGATTAGTAAACTTTAGTTCATTTAATCCTAAATTAATATATTCTTTAAAATGATATTCTTTAAATGTCATTTTAATACTCCTTTGCATATTGGATATCCTACATCAGTAATCAATACTTTTACTAAGTCGTTAGCATTTAAATTTGCTTTAACTTCTACATTTAAATAGTTATCAGAGTGTCCTCTTGCTAATCCATTTCTCACTTCCTCTACGACTACCCAAACATATTTATTTAAAAATTTGTGACGATATTTTAATGCTAATTCTTCATTTAATTGTAATAATTTATTAACACGATAATGTTTTGTAACTTCATCGACTTGATTTGGTAAATTATAAGCTTTTGTCATCGGTCTTCGAGAATATGGAAAGACATGCATTTCCCCAAATTCTATACTTTTTATAAAGTTATAAGTAGAATTAAAATCTTCTTCAGTTTCACCTGGGAATCCAACAAGAACATCAGTAGTAATATTTACATCAGGAAATAGATTTCTAATTTTCGTAATTTTATCTTTATAATATGTAGTATCATATTTTCGATACATGCTTTTCAGAGTATTATCATTTCCACTTTGCAATGGAATATGGAAATGATTACAGAAAATATTTTGATTTTCCTTTATAATCGCGAGTAACTTATCACTTATCTCTGTTACTTCGATAGATGAAATGCGAATACGGCCTAAATTTACCACCTTATTTACAATTTCACCCAATAAATCAGCAAAATCATAGCCTTTTAAATCACGACCATAGCTTGCAGTATTAATTCCTGTTAACACTATTTCCGCTACTCCTTGGTTAGATAATTCCTGTATTTCAGCAATAACATCATCTGGTTTACGGCTTCTAATATGACCTCTAGCATATGGAATAGTACAATAACTACAGTAATTATCACATCCATCTTGGATTTTAATAAAACCTCTAGTTTTGTTATTAAATCTTTTGATTTTTATTTCTTCATAATTTTTTACATTCAAAATATCATCAACTAATACTTTTTGATTTTTTGATTGTAAACTTTCAATCACTAAAGGATATAGTAAATGACGATTACTTGTGCCGACAATTACATCAACACCATCAATATTTTTTATATCATCAGGTTTTAATTGCGCATAACAACCCATTACTGCAACAACAGCATTTGGGTTTTTGCGGATTGCTTGACGAATTATCTTTCTACTTTTTGAATCACTTACTGCAGTTACACTACATGTATTAATTATATATACATCACACTGATCATTAAAATTTGCAAGTTCAAATCCATGATCAAGAAATTGATTAATAATTGCTTCACTTTCGTATAAATTTACTTTACATCCTAATGAATAATAACTTACTTTCATATTTTGTAACATCTAATCGATGTATCCTCCCACCTAATTTATTTTGTCTATAACAATATACCATATATATTTATTTTCAACCAATAAAAAAGTTTTATTAATCAATAAAACTTTCAAACTCATATCCAAAAACACTAATTACATATAAAGGTGCTGTTTCCGTTCTAAGAACTCTTTTCCCAAGTGTTATTGGAATAAAACCTGCTTCATCAAGTTTTAATACTTCTTCATCCGCAAATCCACCTTCAGGTCCAACAGCAACTAATATTTTTCTACCATGAAAATTTTCTATAATTTTTTTTATTGATTTTACATTTTTATTAAAATGTGCATATAAACATAAATCAAATTCATCTTTTCGATTTATTAATTCTTGAAATGAAATAACTGAACTTAAAATCATTAATCTATTTCGATGTGATTGTTCACTTGCTTCTTTAATAATTTTATTTTGTCTTTCACTTCGATCTTGATACACTTTCACAACCGATCTTTTCATTAACACTGGCAAGTATTCATAACAACCAAGTTCCGTAATCCTTCTTATTACTTCTTCTGTTTTTTCACGTCTAACTACGCCATGAGCAATTGTAATATCGATTGGAAGTTCATTATTTTCGTTAATTTTATCAATTATTTCTAATAGTACTTTATCTTTTTCGATAGAAATTAGTTTTGATAAATATGTATTTGCTAAGTTATCACAAACAATTACTTCATCATTTACTTTCATTCTCATGACATTTTTAATATGATGAACATCAGAATTTGTAATTGTTACTATATTATTTAATATTTGCTTTGAATCAATAAAATATCTTTGCAAGACAATCACCATATTTTATTATACCAAATATTATTAATTTTTTCATTAATTTAATTCATCATTTTTCTACAATCTTTTGATTAAGAAAAATATACCATTTTATTAAAGGTGATTGAAATGAGGAAATATGGATTAATTTTTATAATATTTTTATTAATATTGTTATTAAATGGCTGTAAGGGAAAACATGATAAAATAATTTCTTTTTCTAAATCTTCATATGTTTTAAATGTTGATGATACTTTGAAAGTAAATATTAATGTTGATGAAAGATATAAAGACAAAACTTTAATATACAATAGTGATAATATTAATATAGCAAAATTTGAAAATGGTATTATTTATGGTGTTTCATCTGGTTATGTTCGTATAACTGTTGCTTTTGAAGATGATCCTAGTATATATGCGGAAGCATTGGTGAATGTGAAAAATAAAATATATAATATCGTATATGAGGTAGATGAAAATGTGAGAAATGAAAATCCTGCAATATATAATAAAGATATTCTCCCTATCATCTTGAAGGAGCCAGTAAAGGTTGGGTATTCTTTTCAAGGCTGGTATAAGGAAAGTGATTATAGCGGAAATAAAATTACTGTACTAGATATTAATACCGAAGGCGATATTACTTTATATCCTAAATGGGATTTAATTGAATCGAAAATAATATATTTTCTAAGGGGCGGAAAAAATAACGAAAATAATCCTACTTCTTATACATATGAGTCAGTAATAACTTTACTTGAACCATATCGAGAGGGATATAAATTTCTCGGTTGGTATAAAAATAAAATTGAAAAAATTGAAAAAATTGGTCCTCACATGATAGAATATCTTCATCTATATGCTTCATGGGAACTTGATGAATATGAAATCACCTATCACTTAAATGGTGGCGAAAATAATGAAAATAATCCAAATACATATACTATTTTAGATGATACAATTCACCTTCACCCACCAACAAAAGCTGGACATAAGTTTATTGGATGGTATAAAGAAAGTGATTTTAGTGATGAAGAATGTCTTGAAATAGAAGCAAACTCATTTGGAAATCTTAATTTGTATGCAAAATGGGAAGAAATAGAGTATCCAATTAATTATCATTTTGCAGGTGAAATAAATAACAACCCTTCAACATATACAATCTCCCAAAGTATAATTTTAAATATCCCAATAAAAAGTGGTTATGAGTTTTTAGGATGGTATGATAATCCAGATTTCTCAGGAGCACCAGTTTCTGAAATAAAACAATCAATAGGAGAAATTAATTTATATGGAAAATGGGAAATAGTAGTTTATGATATAATTTATGATACTGCAGGAGGAATAAATAATTCTGAAAACCCTGATTCTTATACGATATTAGATAATATTACTTTTAATAATCCTATAAAAGATGGATATACTTTTGATGGATGGTATTTATCACCTGATTATCAAGGAAATAAAATAACAGAAATACCTCAAGGATCTTCAGGTTTAGTATATTTATATGCTAAGTGGAAAATCATAGCCTATACGATTACTTATCACCTTAACGGTGGTACAAATGATCCACGAAATCCACATACATTTACAATAGAAACTAATTTAAATATAAAAAATCCTGTAAAGTCAGGATATGAGTTTTTAGGTTGGTATTTAGATGAAGACTTTAATATACTTTATAAAAACGAATTAATAAAAGATAATATAAATTTATATGCTAAATGGGAAATTATTTATTATACAATTGAATATGATTTAAACGGCGGTTATTGGCAGTATTATGATAAAAGCAATTTGATTTATAATTTCTTAATTGACTTTTATCAATATATTAATCCATATGAGAGTTTATTTGAATTTATTCATGGTGATGATTATTCGGGTTTTGATGGATTATGGTATGAAAAATATAAAAATAGATTATATTCTGAAAATCATTTATATGAAAATAATTCACTCCCATATTTTTTAAATCAATCACAATATTATCACAAATGGAACTCATTTTTTTCATTTATTAATGGCTTAATGAAAGAGAAAAATATCAATGAAGATATATCAAAAGATCATAATATTGGTACATTAAGAATTTATCAATATTTTACAGATTCATATTTTTCTGAAGAACAACTAGCGAAATTGCCTAATTATGAACCAAAAATTAAAACTTATACGGTTGAAAGTGAGGATATTATTTTACCAACACCGAAAAATGGATATGCTATTTTTATGGGCTGGTATGTAAATAGTGATTTTTCAGGTGCACCAATTGATAGAATTACTCGTGGTTCAACACAAAATTATAAACTATATGCAAAATGGAAAGAGGCTTAAAAACCTCTTTTTCTTTTTTTGATTATTTCAAAAAAATAATGGACAATAAGTCCATTATTTATTGAAAAACTTTTTTATTCGATCAAAAATACTATTTGTTTTTTCATTAGTTTTTGATAACTTTGTAAATAGTTCTTTTTGTTCTGCAGATAACTTAGTTGGGGTTATAACTTTTACTATGACATATTGATGACCTGTTGAACCAGTTCTACTATTTACAATTCCTCGATTATGAATTTTAAACTTTGTACCAGTTTGCGTTCCCGTAGGTATTTTTAATATTGAATTACCTTTTAATGTAGGTATTTCAATAGAAGCACCTAAAGCAGCTTGAGAAAAAGTAATAGGCAATTCTAAGTAAATATCTAAACCATCGCGGATAAAATATTCATGATCTTGAACATAAACAGTAATATATAAATCACCATGAAGACCACCATTAAGACCAGCTTCACCTTTACCCGCTAAAGTTAAAGTTTGACCATCTTCAATTCCGGATGGTACACGGAATTTAATTGTGGATGATGTTCTAACTCTTCCCTCACCTTTACAATTATTACATTTGTTTTTAATTGTTTTTCCTTGACCATGACATGTCGGACAAGTTTGTTCAGTACGAATTCGTCCAAAGAACGTTGATTGTTCAACATACACTTTTCCAGCACCATGACATCTTGAACATGTTTCAACATCTTTTTTCGATTGTGCACCAGTTCCGCTACATTCAGTACATGTATCAAGTTTTGATATTGTTATTTCTTTTTCAGTACCAAATGCTGCTTCTTCAAATGTTAGAGTAATAGAGGTTTTTAAACTTTTCCCTCTTATTGGGCCAGTTCGTGAAGAGGTACGGGTTCCTCCTCCGAAGAATGATGAAAAGATGTCTTCAAATCCCCCAAAACCTCCTCCGAAATCAAAACCTCCAAAACCAGATCCTAAATTAGGTCCTTCATGGCCAAACTGATTATATTGTTCGCGTTTTTGGGGATCGCTTAATACTTCATAAGCTTCTTGCACTTCTTTAAATTTTTCTTCTGCATTGGGTTCTTTGCTTACATCGGGATGATATTTTTTTGCTAGTGTTCGATAGGCTTTTTTAATTTCCTCTTCCGATGCATCACGAGAAACCCCTAGTACTTCATAATAATCTCTTTTGGCCATTACTATTCCTCATTTCTTATTTTAATTAACGTCTTCCACTTCAGCATCAACGACATCATCGTCTTTTTTCTCTTCACTTGCTTGAGCTTGTTGGTATGCTCTCATTGCAACATTTTGACTTGCTTGACTTAGTGCTTCTTTTTTAGCTTTGATGTCGTCAATATCATCGCCTTTTAGTGCTTTTTCTAGTTCATCTATTTTTTGATTAATATCAGTTTTTTCACTATCACTTACTTTATCCCCTAAATCAGTCATTGCCTTTTTAGTCGCAAAGATTAATTGTTCAGCTTCATTCTTTTGATCAACAAGATCTCGGCGCTTTTTATCCGCATCAGCATTTTCTTCAGCTTCACGAATCATTCTTTGAATTTCTTCTTCGCTTAATCCTGAACCACTTTGAATTGTAATTTTTTGACTCTTACCTGTTCCTAAATCTTTTGCACTTACATTAACAATACCATTAGCATCAATATCAAATGTAACTTCGATTTGTGGAACACCACGTGGTGCAGGTGGAATATCAGTTAATTGGAATCTTCCTAATGTTTTATTATCTGCAGCCATTGGTCTTTCACCTTGAAGGACATGAATATCTACTGCAGGTTGATTATCTGTTGCTGTTGAGAAGATTTGAGATTTTGATGTAGGGATAGTAGTATTACGTTCAATTAATTTTGTAAAGACTCCACCTAATGTTTCAATACCTAGTGATAATGGAGTAACGTCTAATAGTAGTACATCTTTTACATCACCTTGTAATACACCTGCTTGAATCGCAGCACCCATTGCAACAACTTCATCAGGGTTAACACCTTTATTAGGTTCTTTATTTAATTCACGTTTAATTAACTCTTGAACAGCTGGTATTCTTGTAGAACCACCGACTAATAATACTTGATCAATGTCTTTTGGTGTCATTTTCGCATCGCTTAATGCACGACGTACAGGTTCAAGAGTTTTCATAACTAAGTGTTCTGTTAATTCTTCAAATTTAGCTCTTGTTAGTGACATAGTTAAGTGTAATGGTCCACTAGGTCCCATAGATATGAATGGCAAGTTAATATCAGTTTTAGTGACGCCTGATAATTCTTTCTTAGCTTTTTCTGCAGCATCTTTTAGTCTTTGTAAAGCCATTTTATCTTTACTTAAATCAACCATTTCTTGCTTTTTAAATTCTTCTACTAAATAATCGATAATAACTTGGTCAAAATCATCTCCACCTAAACGGTTATTACCAGCAGTAGAAATAACTTCAAATGTACCGTCAGCTAGTTGAAGGATTGAAACGTCAAATGTTCCTCCACCTAAGTCATATACTAAAATAGTTTGTTCTTTATCAGTTTTATCGATTCCAAAAGCTAAAGCTGCTGCAGTAGGTTCATTAATAATTCTTTTTACTTCTAGTCCAGCAATTCTTCCCGCATCTTTAGTTGCTTGACGTTGAGCGTCATTAAAATATGCTGGTACAGTAATAACAGCTTCCGTTACTTTTGTTCCTAAATAACTTTCAGCAGTTGCTTTTAAGTTTTGAAGAACCATTGCGGAAATTTCTTGAGGTGTATATTTTTTATTATTAACTTCAATTTTTTCAGTTGAACCCATTAGTCTTTTTATTGATGCTACTGTATTTAAATTAGTAATTGCTTGACGTTTTGCAATTTCACCAACTAAAATTTCACCATCTTTAAAAGCTACAACAGATGGAGTAGTTCTTCCACCTTCAGCATTTGTAATAACTTTAGGTTCGCCACCTTCCATTACAGCGACACATGAATTTGTTGTACCTAAGTCAATACCTATAATTTTACTCATTTTCATCAGTTCCTTTCTTCTTTAGATTTACTTTTACTAAACTTGGTCTTAAAATTCGATCTTTATATGTATAACCAGTTTGGAATTCTTCTAATATAATATTTTCAGGTTGTGATTCATCATAATCACTTTCCATCGCATGATGGAGTTTCGGATCAAACTCTTTTCCAAGAGCTTCAATTTTCTTAACTTCTTCACTTTCAAGAATTTTCTTGAAACTATCATTAATCATGACAAAACCAGTTAAAAAGTTTTGTAATTTTTGATCATCCGTTTTAATATTTACCGCTTTATCAAATATATCAACAATATTTACTAATTTTTCTAATAACCCTTGATGGGCATATTTTCTTTCTTTTACTCTTTCTTCATTGAATCGTTTTTTAAAGTTTTCCATTTCTGCAAGAGTTCGTAAATATTGATTTTTATATTTTTCTACTTCTTCTTTCAAAGTTTCAATTTCTGATTTTGTTTCATTATCTTGTTCTTGTGCTACTTCTTCTTTACTTTCTTGCTCTAAGTCTTGATTTTCTTGAGCCATTTCTTGTTCAGCCTTTTCCTCTTCACGATACCGATTATGTATTTCTTTGCTCATTTTTTCCTCCTATAATTTCCGCAAATTTTTTGATATATATTCTAGCAGTGGAATAATATTTCGATAATCCATCCGAGTTGGACCGATAATCGCAATTGCACCTTTTTCTCCTAATTCATTTTCAAATGGTACAGAAATAACGGTACAATCTTCCATCGCTTTGATTTGATTTTCACTACCTATTTTAACAGTAATTCCTTCTTTACTTAAATCAACAACTTTTATTATTTCTTGTCGTTCAATTGCAGCAACTAACGACTCAATTTTTTCAAGATCTTGGAATTCAGGTTGTTTAATAATTTTTGATTGTCCTGATAAGAAATACTTATCTTTAGCCATTTTCGTGAAAGCACGAACAAAAATACTAATTAATTCATCATAATATTCAATGCGTGATCGTATATCATTTTCTAATAGTTTTTCTTTAATTACGCGATCAATTTCAGCGATTGGACAATCATATAACATATCATTTAATAAGTTAATTACTTTTTCAATTTCATTAATGTTAATATCTTCAGGAATAATTATTTTTTTACTTTCCACATACCCTTGGTCAGTAACCATTAGAATAACAGCAAAACGTCCCTTTAATTGAACAAATTGCAATTTTTTGATTCGTGAATTATAACTAGAACCACCTAATACTACAGTCGCATAATTTGTTAGTTCAGTTACTAAAGCCATTGACTCTTTTACTGCTTATTCACGACCTAACATGTCACTTCGAAAAATTTCATCAATCATAGGAAATATTTTTTCAGTATCATGTTCGTGGTTTTTTTTCTCTAAAATCATTTTTACATATAAACGATATCCTTCTTCAGATGGTATTCTTCCACTAGATGTATGTGTTTTAATAATCAATCCCTTTTCTTCTAAAACTGACATTTCATTGCGAATTGTCGCTGAAGAAAGACCAAACTCAGGAAGAGATGCTAGAGCCTTTGAACCAACTGGTTCAGCTGTTCTAACATGTTCTTCTACAATTTTTATTAATACTTGTTTTTGTCTTTCCGTTAACATACGCAACTCCTTTTAGCACTTGCCATACATTACTGCTAATATTATACAATAATATTTTAGCACTGTCAAGGGATTTGTGCTAATTTTCCTTTTTTATTTTATGTATTGTTAAGACAAAATATTCATTGAATAAATAAAAGTATTAATACAAAAATAAAAAAGCCAAGAGTGAAATCTTAGCTTTTGCATCTAATAATCGAAATACTTATTGTTTTTCACTTCATCAAATAGAGTGGTTTTTCTTCCGTGTCCTGGGTAAACATTATAATCTATTTCTAGTTTTTTTAATTTTGAAAGTGAATTTTGTAAATCTATATAACT
>DUOT01000051.1 GCA_012838705.1 Acholeplasmataceae bacterium | reverse complement strand
TTATGGTTTTTTGTAAGATGTTTTATGGTCGTCGTTAGAAAATATTAGTTTTTGACCATAAAACCATAAACTATCTTAGAGACCCAAACAAATTAGAAAATTGCCTTACTATTCCTTCTGTCATCGTATCAGCCATACCCAAGGCTTGACGTTCCATTTCATCATAGAGTGCTACATTAGCTTCTAATCGATTATTAATAAAGTTTAGAGCTTCATTTGTAACTAATTCTAAATGTTCATATAGCATCTTCTGCCACTCAACAAATGACCAGAAAGGATTAATTGAAGCTAACAACTTAGCAATATCATCTGCATTTCTAAACCATTGTGAATTTAACTCTTCTACTCTTGCTTGATTATTTTCTTTTGCTGCAACAACAATATCTGCAGCTAGTGTTAAATGTTCTGTAAATAAAACAGTAATTCTTTGCGCTACAACATCTCCATAAAATCTTCGAAAGGCATTTCCAAAGTCTTGAGGATTTCTTAGTAATCGATTAATTGCAAAAGGCGTTTCCGGTAAATCATATACTATATCCATAATTACGATTCTTGTCCAAGTAATATGTTGTTCCCATAACATCCTCATTAAATTGTTTAACCCTAAAACGGATCTATTTATTCTAATTGGCCGTGAATAGTTAATATTCTTAGGTACAAAAATCACTTGTCCTACTTTAATACTTTGAGGATTTAATCCAACATTATGAGCAAGAATATCCTTAACAGTCGTATTATATCGTGATGCAATAATGTATAAATTGTCTCCTGATTTAATTGTATATCTTATTATGTTATTCACACCTATCCTCCTTTCATAATCCTTCATTATATAATATGGCTTGAAAGGATAATAAGTGATTAGATCCTAATTTCTTTTATTGTTCAACTCTTTTTCCAACAACAATAATAATAGATTTAATTTTCGTAATTTGTATATTCCGCCAAGTGGAGACCAATTTATATATTCATATTTTTTTTGTAATCTGGTTCCATGCTCGTCACTAAATAGATATTCAGGAAGTCCTGCTGGGTTCTTCTCTAAAACTTTTTCAAAAAAATAATGTAAATAATATGTATTGTTATCGCTTGATCTTTTATCTTCTCTCATATCCCAAAAACCCATACCTGGATTATGTAAATAAAGAACTTTTGGTTTTATATTTAAGCGTGTATAAAGTCTTTGGTATACTTTGTTCATTTCACTTTGAATGTAAAGAAGACTAAAATATTCTGGACCTTCATAATTTGAATTACTAAGTTGCACTCTTTTCCATATTGTCCAATAGACATAAGGTCTAGGCGCCCACCATATCCATTGAATAAATTCATTTATAGCAGAGGCATCAATATCAGGAAGCGTTGGATAGATTTCATCATGGGTAAAATCGTGGGGTAATATTTGATCATAAGGGATTTCCCTTTCTCTTATTAACACGTAAGTTTCTTCCCCGCTAGTATTATACTCTCTTTTTAACCCGTCCTTTACAAGTCTCTTGTGTTCTGATAATGATAATAATAAATCAGCATAAACAAATGAGACAACAAGTTTTCTAAATTCTTTTATTGGGTGGAAATCAACATGTGAACATGGATAATAAAGTGAATCTTCAAGTAATTGTTTTAAGGGCACATTCCTTTTAAAATACCTATCATCTTCAACACCCCTCATTAACCAATCTGGAGTTTGGTTAATAAAATCTTTTTCTAATGACATTTTTTTCTTAATTATATCTCCTTTCTTTTTTTCAACATATCTGGTAAATATTTACAGGTTAATATAATAATATCATAACTTTTAATTGAAGTAAATA
>DUOT01000050.1 GCA_012838705.1 Acholeplasmataceae bacterium | reverse complement strand
CATTTTTTCTTATGAAGGAGATATTAATCGTTTTATAATCGATTACTTATTACCATTAATTATTCCTATTATTATTTTTGAAATAATTTTATATATAAAAAATAAAAAACTAGCTGATGAAATGAAAAATCATAAAATTATTCTTTTTCAGTTACAAAAAATCATTTCCTTAATTTCGTCAATTGCAACTTTTAATGTTTTGGTTTTTTTGATTATATTAAAATATGTTTTTTCATTTTCAATAAGTATAATTCTAATATTTATTATTGGTTTAGCTTTAGTTATTTTGATAGGACTAACAATTGCTTTATATCGCTATAAACAAGAAAAAATTGTTGTAGTTACTAGTAACGAAGTATATCAATATGAAATTCCTCCGAAAATATATACGATTACGCGTAATGAAATAATAGACCAAGAAGCTAAACTAAATGCAACAATATTTTGGAATCATAATGAAGTTCATTATGTTTTCATACTCGATAAGTTTACAAGTAATGAATTTTTCGAAAAAAGTAATTCACTTTATCATAAAGTAATACCATTAATTTCAATTAATACTTATACTATCATAAATGTAAGCGTTATACAAAACAAAATAAGTAAAATTGTAGTAAAGCACCAAAAATCCTTAAAAAAATGAGTATTCATAATAAAAAAAATTAAAATTATACTTGCATAATATGTAGAAAAATGATATAATTTAGAAAAAATTACATCAAGGAGTAAAACTATGAAGCATTTAGAAAACCACGTATTCATACTACTATCACACATTATTACACTTCTAGGAATTCAATTTATTGATTTATCTTTGCTATCAATCATTTGTATATTAGTTACAGTTTTGTATTTACTAAATGCAAGATTTCTAAGAAAAAAATTTATTTTAAATTATGTTGTTCAGCTAATTTTATTTTCGCTTATACCTTTCTGTTACTCGACAGAAAACTTATTAACTTATGTTACAATTCATCCCGTAAGTTTAATAAATGTAGTACTAATTTTTGTTGTCTTTTATGTAGCATATAAGATTACAAGAACAAGAAAGGAATCTTATATCAATGTTCGTAACAAATATACTGAAGAGAAAAAGAATTTTAAAAAGGCTAATATGTTTGCATCTCGATGCTTATACTTTATTATACTCCCACTTTTTTTATTAATTTTCTACTTTAATTGGGTTTTAAAATTAGTAATCACTTTAGGATTATTAATATCTGTTGTTATAATTATATATGTATATACAATTATTATGGGTCGCAAACAGAAGTTAGTGAAAACGGAGGTAAATTAGGAGGTTAGTAGTTGAAGAAAAAGGATATAAATGTGTTATATCTTGATCATAAAGCTGTTAGATGGATATATACTATTTTCTTAATCCTTACTATTGCAACACTAATTAGTTCAGTTATTCTATTAATTACTGATCAAGACGATTTTGAAAAAAGATTACTTCATATTTTCTATTCATTTATAGCAATAATTTTATTCCATGTACCATTATTTCTAAAGAAAAAATTTAATTTATATATTCCCTCATTTTTTCAAATACTTGCTTTGATTTTCATATATGCCCATTTTATATTGGGTGAAATCTTTCGTGTATTTGACCATTCCTTTTTGTTTGATAAAATCCTTCATACAACAAGTGGGATTGGTATTACATTATTGGGGGTAAATATAATAAATTTTTTAAATGAAGATAAAAATGCTCATTTAAAATTATCACCATTTTTTGTTGCGTTCTTTTCCTTTTGTTTCTCATTAATGATCGCAGTGTTATGGGAAATATTTGAGTTTGCAGTTGATGAAATATTTAATAGTAATATGCAAAGATGGAAACCAACACCTGAAGAGTTATTAAATGGTGGAATTGAGTTAGGTCGGATTGGATTACATGATACAATGGTTGATTTAATCGTTTGTCTTTGTGGTTCATTGGTTGCTTCAATTTTTTGTTTTATTTTATTAAAAAGTAAAAATCGTTTTTTTAATAGACTTTTGCTGCGAAAAATCGTAGATTATGATCTTGCGTTAAAAGAGGCAGAAGAAGCAAATGATAAAATATTAGTTGAAGCTTTAAAAAATGCTTATAAAAAACAGAAAGAAAGGAAAACATAAGGTTGTATATCAACCTTTTTTATTTTATATGATTAGAGTATAAATATTTGAGAAAAATATAAATGTATCAAGAAAGGAGGATTACAATGGATGAATCAGTTGGCAAATGGTTAGGATGGATTGGTGTAATCCTCGGTGTTATCGGCTTCTTTTGGATGCCGTTATGGCTAGGGATTGCTGCAATTATTTTAGGTATTATCGGACTCTTTTCACCTGAAAAAACTCTTAATATCGTTGCCATTGTAGCCGGGATAATTGCTGTAATTATTGCATTAGCATAAATAAGAAGCGTTGCTTCTTATTTTTATATCTTGCAGTAATTATTTATAATTGATATAATTATAAAGATGTATTATGGTATAAAATAAATTTATACTTATAACTATTTTTTATATATTTTTATCATTTTTAATTGGAATATTAATTAAAAATACATTACATTTCATGTTTGGATGGAATGTGTTTCTTGCTTTTATTCCATATTTAATTTCTCTCTATTTTGAGAAAATAAAAGAAAAAAAAGTATTATTTTATTTTAGTATAATTGTATTTATTCTTTTTCTTCCTAATGCTTTTTACTTAATTACTGATTTCATACATCTTCAAAATCATAAATATTATGAAACAATATATGTATATACACGTTCTTTAGATATTTGGGTTGCTTTAATTCATATTGCTTTAGGGTTTATATTAGGAATAATTTTTGGAACTTATTCATTAATTAATCTTGAAAAAATAGTTCAGAAAAAGTATCAACAGTTAATAATAATTTTTATATGTTTATTATCTGGAATCGGTATTTATATAGGAAGATTTTTGCGATTTAATTCATGGGATATAATTAAACCTATTACTCTAATTAAAAAATTAATTACAAGTATTGATGTGTTTTCCTTAGGGTTTATATTATTAATTAGTGCCTCGATATATTTATTTTATTTAGTATTTGGTT
>DUOT01000007.1 GCA_012838705.1 Acholeplasmataceae bacterium | reverse complement strand
GATGCAAAAAATTTAAAACGATTATAAATGAAATTTAATATGCAAGCATATCATATAATATTATCAACCTTTTCAACTTTCCCACACCAGAATAAATTATCAGCATTTTATCTATATATTTTCAATTTAACATAATATATATTATAGGAAGTAATATTAATATGATTTTTGTATAATAAAAAGGCACTTTTCGTGCCTTTAATTTATTTTTATCCACTTTGCTGATCTACCTTTTCCTAAAGGTTTAATTAAATTTTCATCTCGTAATTTAGATAATGTTCTATTAATGGTTGATTCACTAACTAATGGATGAATAGCTCTTATCTCTTCTTTTGTAAATATATTTGGGAGCTTGTATATTGTATTTTCGATATTATCTGATTTATTAATGTTTTGATCAAATTCATAAGCTTTTATTAAATCTTCTGTATTAAGATAAGCATCAAAGATAAGTTTTGTAAAAAAGCGTACAAACCCCAATGTTTGAGCAAACCCTTCGTTCCAATTAAAACTTGCATTTTTTAATTCAACTTCAAAACGATCATATGAATTATATAAAGTTTCAAAAAAACTAACATATTTAAAACAATATACTTCTGCTTTTAAAAGCAATAAATATAGTAATAAGAAAGCAGTTGTTTCATTTTCTTCACTAAAAGGTTTTAAATTATAGAAATCGATAAAGAAATGCAAATTAAGTATTATTTGTTCAAAAGATTGCTTTGCAAGAATATTATTACTTATATCGTTTATTTCATCTAACAATAATCTTTTGCTGCGCATACTTTGACTTTTTAATATTACTTTTTTATTTTCTTCTTGATAAGCATATTTGATATTTTGATTAGGGTTGATATAATTTGCAATATTAATCAAATCATTGCTTTGTGTCGTTAAGTCTTGATGTTTCATTTGGATCATTGTTAATACTTCTTTAATGCGGTATAGTGTTGTTTCATCTTTTGTACGTGGTGATGAATTTTTTGTTACTATTAGCCGCATACGATTATCACTAATATCTAAACTTAATATTCTCGCAATATAATAACAATCTTTACCGACAGTTTGTTCGATAATCCGATTAATATCATTTCCAACAGTTTGCTCATAAATATCATTTTTACCAATATATTTATAAATATTGGTGATTGTTGAAATGATATCATTCGGAATAATAAAACGATTAATATTGACAATACAACTCATATTATCACATCTTTCATAATAATATACCTTTTTTTTGAGAAGATTAATTGGTAATTGTCCACCTTATCAAAATTAATCTTCTCTAGGAAGGCCTTTTTAATTGAAATCATCATTATTCCTCGTAATTATTAGTTTAATTGGATCTCCAATTTTATTTGTAGAAAATTTCTTTCCTGTATTGGCTGTTGCTTGCATTATATCAGGATATTCAACCTTCATATATCCATCAGTACCATAAATATAACAATCTAACTTACGATTTGCATTTTCATGACGAATTACATCCGCAAAGATTACATCATTTGAAATTGTTTTTGTCATTTGCATATATTGTTTACCTACGTTATTTTTACGACCTTTTATAATCTCATTAGGACGTAATCTTTTTAACGCATTCCTTTGAGTTAACAACACAACTATATCATCTTGTTTTATACACTTTCCTGCTACTACTTCATCATTAGGTCTGCTTTTTAATTCAATTGCTTTTACACCAAATGATGCTGGGGCCATTATTGATATTTCCGTTACATCATAGCGATTAATATAACCTTGTTTCGTTATTACAACCACTTCTGTTTCATCATCGTTGCAAATATCTACACTTACTAATTTGTCATGTTCACGAATTTTTGTTGCCTTTAAAGCATTTGAATAACGTACAGCTTTCATACTATCTAATTTAGTACGTTTAATTAATCCATTTTTTGTTGTGAAAACAAAATATCTTTCTTTATCAAAATCATCAATTGGTATAGTATAAATAACTTTTTCATTAGCATCGATATTTGCAAGCGTGCTGACATTGTAACCTAAATCTTTATGTTTTACTTCTGGTATTTTTCGAATTGGTAAGTAAACATAATTACCCATATCGGTAAATAATAAAAGTACATCAGCTGTCGTTACTTCATATATACCTGTTACAACATCATCGTCTTTTAATTTTGTGGTTTCTTCTGCTTTATAAGATCGAGGTGTCATTCTTTTAATATAACCGTCATGTGTTACAATAATGAAATTGTCCTCTTTAGGAAGTAAATCTTTTACTTCAATAACTAAATCATCAATTTCATCTTCAATTATCGATTTTCTTGGCGTAGAAATGTTTTTTAATGTTTCTTTTAATTCTTTTTTAATAACTTTTAATAGTGTCGTTTCATTTGCTAGGATATCTTCTAAGTACGCAATTGACTCTTTGAGATTTTTTTGCTCTGCCTCTAAAGCGACAATGTCTGTATTTGTTAAGCGATACAATTGAAGCATTACAATAGCCTCAGCTTGAATTTCAGAAAAACTATAAAGTGAAATCAAATTGCTTTTAGCATCTTTTTTATTTTCTGAACTGCGAATTGTTTTAATTACTGAATCAAGTATAGAAGTCATCGAAATTAATCCTTCTACAATGTGTAATCTTCTTTTAGCAGTACTTAATTCATAGTTGCTGCGATTTGTTATCACTTCTTTCTGATGGGCAATATATGCATCTAAAAGTTCTAAAATCCCCATCAGCTTAGGTCTTTTTTCGCTAATTGCAACCATATTAAAATTATAATTGATTTGTAAATCAGTATGTTTATAGAAGAAATCTCGAATATACTCAGGGTTAATATCATTTTTAATATCAACTACAATTCTTAATCCTTCGCGGTCAGTTTCATCACGAATTTCAATAATTCCATCGATGTTTTTTGATAGATAAACATCATTCATTCTCTTAACAAGATTAGCCTTATTAACATCATAAGGAATTTCTGTAATTACTAATTGATTGAATTTTTTCTTATTAACGATTTCAGTTTTTGCTTTTACAACAATCTTTCCGCGACCAGTTTTATAGGCTTTGATTATTTCATTTTTTCCTTGGATAATACCTCCGGTTGGAAAATCTGGTCCTTTAACTATTTTCATAATATCTTTAACGCTACAATCCGGATGATCAATTCTATAGATTGTTGCATTAATTAATTCATCGATATTATGCGGTGGGATTTCTGTAGCATATCCAGCAGAAATTCCTGATGACCCATTTGCTAGGAGATTAGGAAACTTTGCAGGTAATGCTGTAGGTTCATATTCTTCATCATCAAAATTTGGTACTAATGTAACTGTTTTTTTATTTATATCTTTTAACAAAAATTCAGCATATTTACTTAATCTTGCTTCTGTGTATCTCATTGCTGCAGGTGGATCACCATCGATACTTCCATTATTACCATGCATATCGATTAAAGGTAATTGGGTTTTAAAACTTTGCGATAATCTTACCATAGCATCATAAACAGATGAATCACCATGAGGATGATATTTACCTATTACTTCTCCTACTATTCTTGCTGACTTTTTATAAGGTTTATTACTAAACATCCCAAGCTTATACATAGCAAATAGGATTCGTCTTTGAACTGGCTTTAATCCATCACGAGCATCAGGGAGAGCACGATCTTGAATTATATATTTAGAATAACGGCCAAATCGTTCACCAATAATATCTTCTAAATTTTCTGATACAATTGTCTCAACATATTTTTCTACTTTTTTTGTAATTTTACTCTTCGCCATAAATATCTACCTCATCAAGGATAAAATTATCTTCTTGATCAAATATAACATTATTTTCGATCCAATTACGTCTCATTTCAACATTTTCTCCCATTAGAACGTTAACACGGTCTTCTGCTTCACTAAAATCTTCAATCTTAACTTGTATTAATGTCCGTGTTTCTGGGTTCATTGTCGTGTCCCATAATTGATCAGCGTTCATTTCTCCTAAGCCCTTAAATCTTTGGATTGAATAATTACTTAGGTTAAGAATTTTCTTTTGCAAACTTTCTTGATCCCAAGCGTATTCAACACTATTTTTTGTGTTTATTTTATATAAAGGCGGTAAAGCAATATAAATATATCCTCTTTCGATTAATTCTCGCATATATCGGAAGAAAAATGTTAGTAATAATACTTGAATATGAGCTCCATCAGTGTCAGCATCTGTCATGATAATTATTTTTTGGTAATTACATTTATCAGCATTAAAGTCTTTTCCGAATCCAGCACCAATAGCATTAATAATCGACATTATTTCTTCGTTTTTCAATAATTCACTAGTCTTAGACTTTTCCGCATTTATTACTTTTCCGCGTAAAGGAAGTATCGCTTGAAAATTTCGATCCCTGCCTTGCTTTGCGGAACCACCAGCTGAATCCCCCTCTACAATAAATAGTTCATTTTTAGCAGGATTTTTATATAATACTGGTGCAAGTTTACCTACTAAATTTGTAGATTTAGTTACTTTTTCTTTTATTAAGCGTGCTTTATCGCGTGCTGCTCTTGCAGCTTCACGTACTTTAGCTGCTCTAATAGCATTTTTAACTAATTCGTTTGCGATTTCCCCTTTTTCAGCTAAATAAAAGCCAAGTTTTTCACTAATAATATTTTCAACTGCAGTTTTAGCTTCTTGGGAACCAAGTTTATTTTTGGTTTGTCCTTCAAATTGTAATAAATTTTCTGGAACTCTAATTGATAATATAGCTGTTAAACCTTCTCTAATATCTATTCCGTCGAGATTAGGATCTTTATCCTTTAGCAACCCTTTTTTCCGCGCGTAATCATTAAAAGATTTTGTAATAGCTATTTTGAATCCTGTCTCATGAGTTCCTCCATCACGAGTACGAATATTATTTACAAATGAAAGTATATTTTCAGAATATGTTTTTGATGAAAATTGAAGTGCCCCTTCTACTTCAATTCCATTTGATTTGCCTTCTAAAAATATCGGCTCGTGAATTCTCGTTTTCGGATTTGTAATCGATTTTAAATATTCAATTATCCCTTCATTATATAAAAAGACATCACTTTGGTTCGTCCTTTCATCAATTAATTCGATGCGTAAACCTCTTACTAAATAAGCTGATTCACGTAGACGAGTAGCACATGTTTTATAATCAATTAAAGTTGAACTAAAGATTGATCTATCAGGTTTGAAGTGTACTGTTGTTCCTGGCTTTTTATTATCATTTGTTATTTGAGGTTTCTTAATTATAGATCCACCGTTTTCAAATCTTTGAAAATACCTCTTCTTGTCCCTATAGATTGTTAGTTCAACCCATTCACTTAAAGCATTTACAACACTTGAACCAACTCCGTGAAGTCCACCAGTAACTTTGTAAGCATCACTACTTCCAAATTTACCTCCAGAATGAAGTGTACAATAAACTACTTGTGGAGTTGGGACGCCAGACTTATGCATACCAATTGGGATTCCGCGACCATTGTCTTGGACTTCAACACTATTCCCTTTGTGAATAATAACTCGTATTGTATTTGCTGCACCAGCTAAAGCTTCATCTATTGCATTATCTACTACTTCCCAAATTAAATGATGAAGTCCTCGAGAATCTGTTGATCCAATATACATACCAGGTCTTTTTCTAACTGCTTCTAACCCTTGAAGAACTTGTATTTCGGCTTCCGTATAACGCGAGCTTTTTGCCATTGATTTTCACCTTTCTGTAATGTTTCTAATATTATCACAATATTATTATAGCATATTATTATCGGAAATGCAAGAATAAAATATTATATTTATTTATGGTCATAGTTCATATATGACTATATTTAATCATTTTATAAAAAATGCTATTTTTTAAGCGAATACTTCATTCTTTGATATTTTTTTTATTATTTATTACCTTAAATTGGCCTTAATTTTATAATATATTTTCTTGAAATTTTCATCATTTTAAGATATAATCTTTACATAATAAAGGATGGTACTATGAAGATATTTCTCCAAATTTTATTTCTTGTATTAGCTTATTTAATTGGATCAATTCCTTGGGGTTTTCTAATGGGGAAAATGAAAGGAATTGATATTCGTAAGCATGGTAGCAAAAATATAGGCGCAACTAACACTGGTCGTTTATTGGGGACTAAATATGCTATTTATGCCTATATACTCGATACTATTAAAGGTGCATTATTTGTAGGATTATTTAATTTTAATATTCTTAGTAACGAATATTGTCTTCTTTCACCAATGTTATATGGGCTTGTTGCTGCATTAGGTCATACATTCCCAATATATTTAGGCTTTAAAGGTGGTAAAGCAGTTGCAACAGGCGGGGGAATAATCCTTGGATATTCACCATTATTATTTGTGATTTTAATTGCAATTTTCTTTCTTGTAACATATATTTCTCGATATGTTTCTCTAGGATCACTAGTAACTGCGACATGTACAGTAATAATATCTGTTGTATTAACTGCTATAAACAATGGTTTTAGTGATTTAAGTCAAAAATATAATATTTATTTTCCAATTGGTGTTGTAATTATTTTTATAATTATTTTAATTCGTCATAAAAGTAATATTAAAAGAATTATCCACCGTGAAGAAGCAAAAGTCAAATGGAGAAAATGAAACGCCGACTTCTTAATCGGCGTTTTTTTGAATATTTATAGCAAGTTTAGGATAATCTGTAATTAAACCATCGACTTTATGTTTAAATAAAAATTTATTTATTAGATTTTCATCATTAACAGTCCATACGATAACAGGTTTTTTTAATAAATGCATTCTTTTTGTATATCCAAATTTCATTAATCGATAATGTGGTGATATAAAATTTGGCTTAGTTCGAATTATTCTAAAGATTGGAAATAGTTCTGATAGGCGTGTTAAAAAGCCATACTTAGGATTACCTACACCTAATAGGAGACCGGTTTTAATTTTCGAGTCGATTTTCTTTACTATTCTTACTTGACGATCAATAAAGGAGCGAATAAAAAACTCATTATATTCTAAATATTTCTTAATTAAACTAATTACTTCTTCTTCGTATCCTTCTTCTTTTAATTCAATATCTAATAATATTTTCCCTTGACATAATTTTAGTACTTCCTCAAGTGTTGGAACAATAAAACCCTTAGAACTTGAAACTTCTAAAATTTCATTATAATCTAAAGAATCTAGTTTAATTCCATCAATGTTGTCATCATGGCTTATTATTATTTTATTATCTTTGGTTTTCCTAACGTCAAGTTCAATCGCATCAGCGCCAACATTTATCGCCTCGATAAATGCTTCAATTGTATTTTCATGGTAATCCCCAGAAGCACCTCTATGTGCTATAATCATTTGTTTTTCAAAAATCAAAAATCTCCCTCCTTAGTAAAAAAAGTCAAATGAAATTCCATTTGACGATTAATTACTTAGCTTGCTTCATAGATGCCATAATTTGACGTACTTGTTTTTCAGAAGGTGTACGCCCCATTTGTTGCATCATAGCTCTAATCATTTTTTCAGTAATAGGTGGATTTTTTTCAAGATAGCTTTGGAAGAAATGTCTTGAAAGGAAAAAGCCAACAATTCCACCAACTAAAATACATCCAATAATTAATGCTATAAACCATCCTAGACCTAAATTAACTAGTAACATAATTCACACTCCTTTAATACAGTATTATTTTATAATAAATAGTTAAAAAATGCAAGGATTATTGTAATTGTTTTATTGATTTTGTAATAAATTTATAAAGAGATTAATATAAAAAATAACTTAAAGAAAAGTAAAATTAATCTTTACCTTTTTGACAAACTATGATAAAATATGTGTGTGTTTAAAGGAGGGGACAAAGTATGCCAAGAAAGATTACTGATGCATGTATCGCATGTGGAACATGTGCATCTGAATGCCCTGTAGATTGCATTTCTGAAGGTGAAATTTATGTAATTGATCCTAATGAATGTATTGACTGTGGAGCATGTGAAGAAGTTTGTCCAACAGAGGCAATTATAGTAGAATAAAAAGTGGATTTACCACTTTTTATTTTTTTCTCTTTTTCTACAAAAAAACCAATGGATCGGTATTTATTTTCGAAATATGAGCCTGTATTTTCCCCTCTAATCGTTTTTCTAGTTCAACTTGAATAGATTTAAGGACAAACTTTTCAACGCCATGATTGACTTCAATCATACAAAGATTATGAAAAAGTGCATCTTGAGCATGATGTAGTTTTACTTCTCCTGTAATTAAACAATCACAGTTTTCATTTATAGCATTATAAATTTCAAAGCTTCCACTACCACCTACAATACCTACTTTTTCAATTTGTTTATTTAAATCTCCTGCAACTCGGACTCCTTTAAGATTAAAACTTCTTTTTACATATTCTGCAAATTCTCCTAAAGTTTGTTTTGTTATAAATCCTGTTCTTAGAAATGAATCTCTTTCATTTTTGCCTGCAATATTTTCTAGTCCCAATATATTTGCAAGCGTATCATTAACGCCATTAATACCCACATCTAAGTTTGTATGGATTGAATATAAAGAAATTTGATGCTTAAACATTAAATTTAAAATTCTACCAATTTTACTAGTAAACATAATTTTTGTAATAGGATTAAAGATAAATGGATGGTGCGTAATAATTAGATTAGCATTTAAGTTAATTGCTTCATTTGCAACTTCTTCTGTTAGATCTAAAGCAAGGAGAATTTTTTTTAATTTAATATTTTCATCACCTATTGTTAATCCTATTTTACCAATATCAAATTCACTAGCATTTTCTATAGGATATAAATTATCAAGTATTGTAACAACATCTTTAACTATCATTAATTTCCTCCAGTAATAATGTATCATTAATTAGTTTCGCTTTTTTCTGTGCTTTAACAGTATTAATATTTTTCAAACGTAAATATTCTTTTTTCCATTTTTTTATGAAAATTGGACTTCTTTCTTTTAATAACAATGGTCCAAACATTATTTCTTGTTCATTAAGTGTTGTAGACCCCTTCTCTAAGACGATTATTTCATAAATGATGGACTCTTCTTCGATAATCTTTTCTGAGACGATCTTGTAGCCATTCGATATTGCAAATTTACGAACTTTATCGATATCTCTATTAGGCTGAACTATAATCCTTTTTACATTTTTTAATTTCTCTATATTTTCTTTCAGAATATTGATAATAAGCATTCCGCCCATTCCAGCTATAATAACAACTTCAATATCTCTTTCTAAATCAGATATACCATTGCTTAATGAAAAAGTAATATTGTCATAATATTTTTTTAAATTATTATATGCAGATTCAAGGGGACCTTTTTTATTATCGATTGCTTGAGCATGGACAATATTATATTTTTCAAAAGCTTCAAGAATTAAATATCCATGATCATAACCAACATCTGCAATATATTTATATGGTGTAATAAACTCTGCAATTGCTTTGATTCTTTTAGTCATGTAAATCACCTATACGTATTCTAGCATAATATTATTTATTATTCAAACAAATGAAATACTTATTGGATTATTATTTATATTTTGCTTTCAATCTGTCAATATCCCTTTTATTTTCAATCCATTCTTCTGAAAAACCACATCTCTCACAAACAAATCTTGTTACTTTAACTGCTTTTATTGCAGTTAAACCAACCATAATTATATTACCTGCACCATAACCATAATGCTTTCCTGGAATTTTAATAATATTTACTGAATCACATTTTGGACATGTTTTACTATTTTTCATAAACTATCTCCTTTCTTATAATTATCATATCACATAATATTTTTATTGTAAATAAGATCAAAGATATGTAAATACTTTGTTGATGATTAACTATAATTCAATATAAAAGGACGTTTTTTTATCATTTATAATCATATTTTTTAGATACTTTTATATTTGAATTGTTTTTAATAACAAGCATAATTTTCAGTATGGTAAATTGTTTGTGTAGTTTTGCCAGTATTCATTGTACAATAGCTTTTCTATTTGTTTGACTTACATCGAACTTTATATTAGTTTCATAATTCATAAACTCTTTATCTAAGATATCAATTTCTACTGCATCTTCAATAGTATGTTTATCAGATAATAGACACCAAATAATCCAACTAACAACAAAAATATTAAAAATAATTTACAATATTTCATTTCTCATCCACAAATAAACGATTTACCCAATATAATTATATCATTTTTCTATTTATAAATGTAAACGTTATACTTTTTATATAATTTCTTATATTCTAAAAATGAAAAATGGTTGATAACGTTAGTATCGTATCAACCTTTGAATTATTAAAAACAATCAAGCTAAAAGGTCTATGTTTACTCATTAAGTAATCTTTAACATAGACCTTTTTATCAACAAATTTTATACAAATCTTATTTATATTGAACTAATCGTTTTTGACGAGTAGGGTGACGAAGTCTACGGATTGCTTTAGCCTCAATTTGACGAATGCGTTCTCGAGTTACGCCAAATTCTTTACCTACTTCTTCTAATGTATGTGGTTTACCATCAATTAATCCAAATCTTAATCTTAATACTTGTTCTTCTCTAGGAGTTAAAGTTTTAAGAACTGTATCAATCTCTTCCTTATATTTTTCATTAATTGTATAATCTAACGGGTTAGGAAGTTCAACATCGTGTACAAAATCACCTAATGTGGAATCATCTTCTTCACCAACAGGGGTTTCTAATGATACTGGTTCTTGAGCTATTTTTTGAATTTGTTGTACTTTTTCAACTGTTAGTTTTAATTCTTCCGCTAATTCTTCAGGTGTAGGTTCGCGTCTTAATTCTTGTGTTAATCTTCTTTGTGTTCTAACAAGTTTGTTTATAGTTTCTACCATATGAACTGGAATTCTTATTGTTCTTGCTTGATCAGCTATTGCTCTTGTAATTGCTTGACGAATCCACCATGTAGCATATGTAGAGAACTTAAATCCTTTTGTAGGGTCAAATTTGTTAACAGCTTTCATTAACCCCATGTTACCTTCTTGGATTAAGTCTTGGAATTGCATACCTCTACCTAAATATCTTTTCGCTATCGATACAACTAATCTTAAATTTGATTCAATTAGTACTTCACGAGCATGAGCACCAATTTCGATTTTTTCTTGTATTTCAGCATGCTCTTCAGGAGTCAATTCTAATTTCCCTTCTTTTTCAAGACTTAATTTTTCCTCAGCAAGTAGTGCATCTTGAACTTTACGTGATAAATCAAGTTCTTGAATAGTTGTTAATAGTTCAATTTGACCAATTTCTTTTAAATACATTTTTATTGGGTCGTCAGATTGTGTAGGGGTAACGATATTAGAAACTAAATCATCAATGTCTTTTGACTTAATATCTTTTTCAATTTCACTTGAAAAGCTTGTGAAATCAGAATCATCTTCAGAAGGTTCGAAACTGTCATCTTCAGTATCAACTTCGGTTACTTGTGATTCTAAATCAGCTAATTCCTCGTCCTTCACAAGATCAATGTTTTCTTTTTCTAATTCTCTAATAACTTCATCAAACTCCTCACTATCCTCATCAACAATTTCTAATAATTTGGTAACAGGTATGTATCCCTTCTTTTTACCTTCTTCAATCAATTCAATCAAAGACTGATTTTCGGAAATCATTTAATCACTCCTTTAATATTGACAATACTTATGTCAAATTTATATAATTCATTGTAGAACATTTATTCGTTTTCTTGTTTTCTAAAAATGATTTAACTTATAATAAACTAATAATTTTGTAAACTAATTAATCAAAACATAGTTACTAGATTTATTAAATCACTCTTTTGTTTTTATTTTTATTTTAATAAGATTCTTTTTATTATAACCATATTTATTTAGATCATCTAAAGTCTTATTAGACTTACCAATTAATTTAATATTTTCTTTTGCATACGGAAATCCTGAAAATTCTTTTAATAATAATTCAACTTCTTCTATTTCTTTTGGATAATCTAAATTCATGATTTCTTCAAAAATTAATGCTAATTTATCATTTAATCGTGATTTAATATCTTGTGGGTCAATTGTTTGATTGAGAGTATAATATTGGTATATTTCAAACATAATGTCACGATATTCGTCACAAACATAATTGTGTTGAAACCTGTTTTCTATTTCAATACATTTTTCTGGATGAGTAAGTACAAAATGAATTAATTCTTTTTGAATTAAATCATATTTTTTCAAAGATATTTTATCATCCTTTGTAATTTTAACAGGTTTAATTCGTATTACTTTACGTGGTTGATTACGAAAATCAGCATATAAACTTTCGATACTAACACCGAGATCATCAGCCATTTTTTTGAGATACATCTCTGTTATCACATTTGAGTTAAAAAGATGCAAATTTTCAAAAATTGTTCTTTTGAAAGTTTCAATACTATTAATATCTCCGGCTACTAATTGCTTTTTTTCATCTAAATATATAAATTCAATTGCGCTAATTGCTGTTTGAGAAAGCAATTTGTGTAGTTTTTCTTCCCCGTACTTTTTTAAGTAATCATCGGGGTCTAAATTATCACTAATGCTTACAACGGTGACATTAATTGTTTCTTTTAATAGTATATTAATTGCTCTTTTTGTTGCTGCAATTCCAGCATCATCACCATCGTAACAAATGACAACATTATTTGTTGCCCGTTTTAATGCTTTTGCTTGTTCTAATGATAATGATGTCCCCATACTTGCAACTGCATTGTTAATTTTCGCACGATATGCAGCAATAACATCCATGAAACCTTCAAATAAAAATACTTGATCTTGTTCTTTAATATAAGGTAAGGCTTCATAATAATTATAAAGAATTTTCCCTTTTTGGAAAACAATATTTTCACTACTATTTATATATTTAGGTTCATTTGAGTCTGTATATGTTCTACCACTAAATCCAACTACACGACCATCTAAGTCTGTTAGTGGAAACATAATTCGATTTCGGAAAGTATCATAATATTCATCACCACTACGAACTAGTCCTACCTCAACAATATCTATCGGTAAATGGCCTTTTTGCGTTAAATATTTGTATAAATCGTCACGGTCAGAACTAGATAAACCAATCCTAAACCTATTTATTATATTTGTATTTAATCCGCGATTATGTAAATATTTTAATGCAACTTGTCCATCTACGGTATTTTGTAAGTAAAAGTTGTAGAATTGCGTAGAATCTTCTAAAATATTATAATATTTCTGGTTTTTTTGGGTAATAACTTCTTTTTGCGTTAT
>DUOT01000049.1 GCA_012838705.1 Acholeplasmataceae bacterium | reverse complement strand
GACATACATGGAAGTAAAAATATATTATCTAAGTATAAATATAATGATATAAGGTACTTAGGAGAAACAAAAGAAATAAAGTATCTACGTATTGCTTAGGCAAGAAGTAGTAGAAGGTGTGGACTCACCCTATCGAAAGGTAGTTGCTTGGTTAGTGTATGACTATACTTCCGTTGCTTGCAACGAAGATATGTAACAATATATCTGCGAAGGTAGTAATACATGATGCTAAGAAACTCCAACCTCTAAGCGAAGCGTAGGTTGGAGAGGTTCATAAGAATAGAGGTGGTAGTGTCAATAACCCATCACTAAAGTGACGGGCTTGTAAAATAAAAAAATCAAGAATGTTTTATATTTGGCAGACGTAGCAGGGGATATTTTGATTTAAGGAAATTAGATGGAGAAGTAATTCACAGAAGTGCGAGTTACAAAGATTTAGAGTTATTACAACAAAGAAAAAGTTTATTAATAGAAAGGAGAATAGGCGTTTCCTCTCATGGCTAAAGTCACGAGTCTCCACGCCTAAGAGTATGGACTTAAAAGAAAAAATTATTGAAGCAAAAAATAATCTTGGCGAAAAGGCTGCACATATTATTGCTGAAGATTTACATATAGAAAAATGGGACAGTAAAATGCTTAAAGGTTGCTGTCCTTGGCATAGAGAAAACACTCCTAGTCTTATGTGGAATAAAAAAGAAAATTACTTTAAATGCTTTGGATGTGGTAGGGTTTACGGAATATTAGATCATTTTCAAGCACAAGGACTTCCGTATATAGAATCCGTCAAAAAAATATTTGAAACTGCCAACATACCTTTGGATGATTTTGATTTTAGAAATACTGAAAAAGACGATTTTTTTAAAGATTATAAATATCCCAAAGAAGAAATAAATACTGATAGGAGTAAAGTTGAAAAATATTTGACAATAAGGGGGATTAGTAGGGCAACACTAGATTTTGCAAACATTAAGCAAGATTATCAAGGCAATATTGTTTTTGAGCATAGAAACGTAGATGGCAAATTATTAGCTGTAAAATATAGACCAGCAAGGGTAATTAAGAAAAAAGAAGCTAAAATGTGGTGGCAAAAAAACGCTAGTATGTGTCCTATATTATATGGTGTAGATAAAATCGATATAACTATGCCATTGTTAATTGTGGAAGGACATATAGATAGATTAGCTTGTATAGAAGCAGGATTTACTAATGTTGTATCTATTCCAATAGGTGCGAATGATTTAAGTTGGATAGAATTTAATTGGGAATGGTTAGAAAATTTTGACAATATAATTCTATGGGCAGATAATGACGATGCTGGCAGAAAAATGATAAAAGAATCTATTGTTAGAATTGGAGAGCATAGATGTAGAACAGTTGAACCAGATGAAGTTGTAGTTAGTAAAGTTAAAGAATATTATGCTCAATATAAAGCAAATATTAATAAAACAGATGCAAATAATGTCTTATTAGCTTGTGGCAAGCAAGAAGTAATAAATTTGATCAATAATGCCAAAGAAGTACCCATTCCAGATGTGACAAAATTAATGGAATGCGAAGAATTTGATATTACTAAAGCAGAAGTTTTGCCAACAGGCACAAAAGATTTAGATTCTCATATTTATGGATATGTTGAGGGTACTTTAAATATTTGGACAGGAAGAACAGGTAGTGGTAAATCCACTTATATAATTGGTTCTTGCATCAACGAAGCAATACATAATGGTTACGGCACTTTTATATATTCAGGCGAACTAACGCAGTCTCAACTCAAAAATTGGGTTATGCTACAAATGGCAGGAAGAAACCATATTATTGAATGGGATAATGGTGAAAATAAGCCAAAAACATATACTGTAACTAATGATGCAAAAAAAGCAATAGAAAGCAAGTATATGGATTCAATTTATGTATATGATTCATACTTAATAGCCACTCCTGAAAAAGTTATATCGAGAATGGAGTATATGCGTAAAAAACATGGTGTAAGAAATTTTATCATTGATAATCTGATGTGCTTAGAATTAGACATTGTAAAGAATGGCAATGAATTAAACGCACAGAAAAACCTAATTATTCAGTTTTTGCAGTTTGCAGTAAGATATAATGCAATCGTACATCTTGTAGCACATCCGAGAAAACCTAATGGAGAAATGGCAGTTTCAGAATATGATATACTTGGCAGTTCTACTATACCCAATCTTGCGCATCGTATATTTTCTGTTAGAAGGACTACAGGAGAAGATAGGGAGAATGGCGATGCACACGATGCCTATGTAAGTATTTTAAAAGATAGAATTCTTGGCGTAAATAAAAAGGAAGTTGGTTTATATTATGATGTTCCTAGTAGAAGGATGTATGGTGACAAAGATGATGTGAGTAGAAAATATAGTTGGGATACTGGGAAAATAAAATATAGAACAAGCAAGTTTGGAAATAATGGTAGATTAGTTACAAATATAAATCAAGAAGAAAG
The DNA here is from genome assembly GCA_012838705.1 of Acholeplasmataceae bacterium. GTDB lineage: Bacteria > Bacillota_I > Bacilli_A > ML615J-28 > CAG-698 > DUOT01. The sequence continues at coordinate 2,851 of DUOT01000049.1, read as the reverse complement.
AGAGGTTTTTGGATGAGTAATTATATTATATACCACTTACATACTATGCTTTCAAATCCAGTTACTAATATTGACTCAGTAAACGATTATAAACAATATATAGATAGGGCTAAAGAGTTAGATATGAAGGCTATAGCGTTTTCAGAGCATGGGAATGTTTTTGAGTGGTTGCATAAAAAAGAATATTGCGAAAAGAATGGTTTAAAATATATTCATGCCGCCGAAGTGTATGTCACTAAAAATTTTGAAGCAAAAGAAAGAGATAATTATCATGTTGTTTTAATGGCAAAAAATTATGACGGATTTAAAGAGTTAAACACTTTGGTTAGTAAGTCTTTTAATAGGTCAAATGTAAAAGTAATTGATGATGTTGAAAGATTTTACTATCAGCCAAGAATATCATTTGATGAATTGATTAATACAAGCGATAATATAATTATTACTACTGCATGTATTGCTGGAATATTGCAGGACGAAAATGACATATATTATCCTTTTTTAGAATTTTTAAAAAACAATAAACATAGATGTTTCTTAGAAATTCAACATCATAATGTAGATGTACAAAAAAAACATAATCAAAAATTATATGAGTTAAGTAAGGAATTTGATGTTAAATTAATTGCAGGGACAGACACTCATTGTTTAAACGATGAATATGTGGATGGTAGGTCAGTTTTGCAAAAGGCTAAAAACACATATTTTGACAACGAAGAAGGCTGGGATTTGACGTTTAAGAGCTACGAAGAATTGGTTGAGTGCTATAAATTTCAAAACACAATACCTGAACATGTTTATTTAGAAGCAATAGATAATACTAATTTATTATTAGATATGATTGAAGATTTTCAACTTGATAGAAGTTACAAATATCCGAAATTTTCAGACAATCCTAAAGAAGATGTATATAAAATTACTAATGAAGGGATTGAGAAAAAAAATGAAAGTTTAACTAAAGATTTAAAAGAAAGAATAGACTATGAGATTAATACCTATGAACATAACGGAGCATTAGATTTATTATTACTTGAAGATGACGTTAAAAGATGGGCGAGAAAAAATAACATTGCCTATGGTGATTCAAGGGGAAGTGTTTCTGGCAGTCAGGTTGCTTATTATATGCAAATAACTAATGTAAATAGCATTAAGCATAATTTAAATTATGAAAGATTTATGAATAAAGAGAGGGTTAGTTTAGCCGATATTGACACGGATTGGTCGCCTTCACAGAGAGATTTAATTAAACAGTATTTACATAGTAACGATAAGTATTATACTGCTGAAATTGTTACATTTAATACAATTGCAGATAAAGGGGCTATACGTGATGTTGGTAGGGCATTAGAGATTCCATTATCAGAAGTTGACGATATAACTAAAGGGCTTGAAACAAATGAAGATGATTTAAGAAAGCAATATCCTAAATTGTTTAAATATGTAGACTTATTAAAAGGTGTTGTTGTAAGTATGGGTAGTCATCCAGCAGCAACAATATGTAGTCCAATAACCTTACATGATAATGTGGGTACAATAACTTTATCCACTAATAATTATCCTGTTTCATGTCTAAATATGAAAGAAATTGACAGTTTAAACTTTGTAAAACTAGATGTTTTAGGCTTAGATAATGTAGAAATTATTGCGAAAACTTGTGAATTAGCAGGGATAGAAAGATTGACTTCAGATAATGTAGACGATGAAGATGAAAATGTATGGAAAGACATTATGAAAAGTCCTCTTGCTATATTTCAGTTTGAAAGTAATTTTGCTCATTCATATTTAAAGAAAGTTTTTAGACCAGAAATTATACAAAAGATTAAAGAGAAAAATCCTAGTGTAAAATATATTGACTTAATGAGCATGGCAAATGGAGCAATAAGACCTGCTGGGGAAAGTTATAGAGAAGCGTTGGCTAATGGAGAATTTAATGACAATGGACACGAAGCCTTAAATAATATGCTAAATACAACAAATGGATTTCTTGTATATCAAGAGCAAATTATTGAATTTTTGAATAAATTCTGTGGTTTTAGCATGGGTCAAGCTGATGTAGTGCGTAGGTGCGTTGAAGAAAATACATTAATAACTATGGGCAATGGTAATGTTAAACATATTAAAGATGTAAATATTGGCGATATTGTTATGTCAGTTAATAAGTATGGTATTACAGAACCTAAAAGAGTTACTAATGTATTTAATAATGGGGAAAAAAAAGTTTATAAAATAATAACTATGCACAATTATGAATTATTGGCAACAGGAAATCATAAAGTTTATACACAAGATGGATATAAAAAAATAAAAGATATTACCAAAAATGATATGATTATGAGTGTAAAAAATATAAATGCAAGCAAAGATAATTTAAGACCTAATCAAAGATTAAGTTGTGAAGAAATGTTTTTGTTAGGCATGTTAATAGGTGACGGCACAATCTATGCGCTTGATAATAATGGCAAAGAAAATAATAGACCATCATTTACTAATTCTGATATAAAATTAATAGAAAAATTCCAGCAATGTATTTTAAGTAGAATTAGAGAACGCAATGGTAAAAGATCCACTTGTGAATTTTATATTAATAGTCAAAAAGGCGTTAATGTTGATGATATATATAATATAAGAATAAAAACTGATGTTTTCAATAATTCATTAATAAAGCTATTAGATAAATATTATTTAAGACATCATGCAAAAAATAAAAAATTAAATGATGCTTTAATGTATTATCCTAAAGGTAATAAATTGCAAAGTTTATTGGGGGGATTATTTAGTACAGATGGCGGTTGTTATAGAAATTATATAGATTATTCAACTACATCAGAATTATTAGCTTATCAGATAAAAAATT
>DUOT01000048.1 GCA_012838705.1 Acholeplasmataceae bacterium | reverse complement strand
TTTCTAAAGTTTGATAAAGGTTTTGATCTTTCAATCGTAATCATTCCTTTAATAATAAATTATTATCTATTATATAATATGGTAAAAAAAACTTTTCGCTACAATAAAAAAAGGAAGAAAACTTCCTTAATAACCTAAATCCTCATCAATAAATATAATTTCATATTTCATACCTGTTAATAGATGAGTAATTATTAATATTCCCCTACATATTCTTTCACTACTATTACAGTCTTCACACTTTCCTGTTTTCACGCAAGGAGTTTTTTTATTTAATCTTCTCGCATTAAGCGGAGCAGCAACATTTCTCGCTCTTTCTATAGCATCTTCTAATGTCGGAACGATTTTATTTTTTCCAATGATAATATATGCTTTTTTAGGTCCATAGGCAAGCATTGAAATTCTATTACCTGTTCCATCAATATTTACAATATCTCCTTCCATGCTCACTGCATTAGCACTAGAAAAATACACATCGGTAAACCTTGCAAGTTCCAATGTCTTTTTACCAGGAACATTCCAGTGCCATATTAAATTATTTTTCTTTTGTAATATTTCTGCTAAGTTTAGCTCTTGTAGGGTAATGCTTGCTCCAAAACCAACATTTTCATTTTCGACTTCTTTTTCGATAAATGATACTGCTTCTTCTTTTGTTTTGAAAATATGAACATTATATCCCCTTTTATTGAAATTTCTTTCAAGTAATGAATAATCCATTTACGCCTCCTCAACCTTATAAACATAATCTTGTAGTGATACTTGATTCATTACATCAGCAAATGATCGTGATTTTGGAAGACTAATATAAATTATAGATTCTTTCATATGAACATTGTCTTTTATATATTTATTTACTAAAAATGTTTTACGAACAGTAACACCTTGTGATGATAAATTATCAAAAACATCTTTTTCATAATTATCATCAAATACAATTCTCATTCTTAAAACTTTTCTTGTTTTAGTAAGACGAGTACCAAGAAATCTTGATATATATGATATTGGAAGAATAATAAGTACTGTTAATGCTGCAATTAGGTAGTTATAAATTCCACCTGTACCAATTAATAAACCAAGGGCAGAGACAACCCATAATAATGCTGCTGTTGTAATTCCCTTTACATTTGCTCTTGTATGGATGATTGCCCCAGCACCTAAAAAACCAATCCCACTTACAACTTGAGCAACAATCCTTCCTTGGTCAACTTTTATTGCATCAATAAGTTCAGGATTATTTTTAATCATTTCAATTGATGATAATACAATATTGTTTTGTAATATCGCAAGTAAACAACTACCAACACAAACTAGTGTAAAAGTAAGTAGCCCTGCTGGTTTACTTTTTATTTCCCTTTCATAACCGATTAAAGCACCAACAACTGCTGCAGCTAATACTCTTAATAATTGTTCTAAAACTATAGTAATATCAAAATCCATTTTTACCCCCTAAAAATTATCTTATTATATCAATTATTAATGGTTTCGGATTAACCTTACTACTAACAATTTTATATGCATTTAATGCTTTTTCTTTAGCTTTATCCTCGTTTTTCCCATTACTATATAAAGTAAATAAAGTATCTCCTTTATTTACATAATCGCCCACTTTCTTAGAAAGCTTAATACCTACACCTAAATCAATTTCATCTTCTTTTCTTTCTCGTCCAGAACCTAAAAGCATTGCTGCTAGGCCAATATCTAATGCATTTAGTTCTGCAACATACCCTGCTTTTTCTGCTTTTACTTCTATTTGTGATTTTGCTTGAGGAAGTAATGAGTAGTCATTTATTACTTCTGGATTTCCATGTTGGTATGTAATCATCTCTTTTAATTTTTCTAATGCTTCTAAACTTTTTATTTTTTGTTCTATTGTGAATAAAGCTTCATCTTCATCCTTACAACTAGATGTCATTAATAACATTTCTTGAGCTAAAGCGTAACATAAGTTTTTAAAATCATTATTTACATTTCCTTTTAAAGTTTCAATTGCTTCAATAACTTCTAATGAATTACCAACCATATAGCCTAATGGTTCTTCCATATTCGTAAGTATTGCAACTGTTTTTCTACCAAAGCCATTACCGATATCAACCATTGCACGAGCTAACCTTCTTGCTTCTTCTTCGGTTTTCATAAATGCGCCTTTACCAACTTTTACATCAAGTAAGATAAAGTTTGCTCCACTTGCAAGTTTCTTCGACATGATCGAACTTGCAATTAGACCAATTGAATCGACCGTTCCAGTTACATCACGTAATGCATATAGTTTTTTATCTGCTGGGGTAATATTTGCTGTTTGTCCGATAACTGCAATTGATATATCATTTACTTGATTAATAAATTCTTTGCTTGTAAGATCTATTGAAAAATTAGGAATTGATTCAAGTTTATCTAAAGTTCCACCGGTATGCCCTAATCCCCTACCACTCATCTTAGCAATCTTTAATCCACAAGAAGCAATTAGCGGTGCAAATACTAATGTTGTTTTATCACCAACACCACCAGTAGAATGTTTATCCACACAAATGCCATTAATTAAAGATAAATCTATTTGTTCACCACTTTCAAGCATGGCTTTAGTTAGTGCAAGCATTTCATCATTCTTTAGACCTTTAAATAATATTGCCATAAGGAGTGCACTTACTTGATAGTCAGGAATCTCACCATTCACATATCCATCAATAAAAAAGTATATCTCTTCCGGAGATAACGCTAGGCCTTGTTTCTTTTTTATGATGATATCTATAATTCGCAAAAAAATCATTCCTTTCTAATATTTATTATAACATATTTTCAAAATTTATGATATAATTTTTAATTAAGGAGTTGAGTATATGAAAACACATATTTGCCTTGTTCGTCATGGTGAAACTGAATGGAACAATGAAAGAAGAATACAAGGTATTATTAATAACAAATTAAATGAAAACGGAAAGAAACAAGCACGTATGCTTGGTAATTATTTAAAATCCCATGATAACAATTGGGATGTAATAATTTCTAGTCCACTAGATCGTGCATATGAAACTGCTGAAATAATTAAAGATGAACTAAAGTTTAATGATGATATAATAATTGATCAAAATCTAATCGAACGAAACTTTGGTAAAGCTGAAGGATTAAAAATTACAGAAATATTTGATAAAATAGTTAGTGATAATGTGGAAGGGTTGGAAAAATCGGTAGATTTACAAAATAGAGTATATGATGCAATCTTAAATATAGCAAAGAAGTACTTCGGGAAAAAAGTATTAATCGTTACTCATTCACACGTAATTAAAGGACTAACAACAAAACTTGATAGTAAATATTCATTTTGGGACAAAATGCAAAATAGTGCTCTTAATTATTTTGTCTATGATGGTGAAAATATATTAATAGAAAAAATAAATGTTAATCCTCATATAAAAGATATGGAAATTTAAAAAAATGCCTTCAAACGAAGGCATTTATTCATTTAACCATTTAAGTTCTTTTCTTCTCATTTCTAAAGCTTCAGTCATTTTATGATGAACGATATTTCCTATTTCATTAGTATGTAGATCTTTTATTTCATCATAACTTAAAACATCTAATACTTCTAATAATATTTTAGTTCTTCTCCATGGGAAACGTCTTTTCACCCTATAACCATTATCGATAATCATAATCACAATTGGGCATTTAGCTTTTTGAGCAACCTTAAATGCTCCATTTCGAAACTCTATCATTTCTGGTCCTGCTGAACGAGTACCTTCTGGATAAAGCCCGATTGAATTCAATCCCTTTTCAATTCTTTTTGATGCTAAGATGATCGTTTGTGCTCCTTTTCGATTATTCTTTCGATCAAGAGCTAAAAATCCTGCACCTTTTAAAATCCTATTAACCATTGGGATTTTAAGTATTTGATCTTTCATAATAAATGTTAAGTATCCAAGTTTATATTTATAAAAACTTGCGATTGTGGAAATGGGATCAAGATTAGATTGATGATTACATACTAATAAATACTTTTGATCTTTTGGAATTTTATCAATACCATTAATCGTGATATCTAATCCAAAGATCTCACAAATAAATTTTGCATAGAAATGAATAATAAAACGATAAATAAAATGTGGTTTTTTATCTTTATTTTTTCTAGTAGGAATAAGTAATGTAATTAAATAAAAAATTATTATTGATAATGCAATAGCAAGAAAAAAATATGCTATCAAATATATTGGAATTGACCAATATATAATTTTATCTAATTGCATGTATTGAATATATAAACTCAATCCCGTTGCAACTACAGAAATAAACATAAAAATTAATGTACACATACCTTACTCCTCTGATATATACAAAAAGTTAATTCTCCTTGAACTCTTTTTTCAATCAAATCATAATTCTGATAATTTACTTCTGGAAAGAATGTATCTCCATCAAAATCTTTATCAATATGAGTAATATATAATTTATCTGCAAACGGCAAAGTTTGACTATATATTGAACTACCACCAATAATAAAGATTTCATCTTTTTCATCTTTTAGATACTTTTCTAAATCATTAATAACAATTACACCAGGATAAGAAAAAGTTTCATTTCTTGTCACGACAATATTTGTTCTTCCTGGCAATGGTTTACCAAGACGATTTATGATAGATTGAAAAGTTTTGGATCCCATTAATACTTTTTTACCCATTGTTACTTTTTTAAAATATTTTAAATCTTCAGGATAATGCCAAGGAATATCATTATTTTTTCCAATGACATTATTTTTTGAAATAGCAACAATGATGTTTATCATACAGCCACCTGAGCTTTAATTGTTGGATGAGGATTGTAATCAACTAATTTAAAATCTTCATATTTAAAATCCTCAATACATTTTACTTCCTTATTAATCATCATTTTTGGAAGCTCACGTGGTGTTCTTGATAATTGTAATTTCACTTGCTCTATTTGATTCATATAAATATGAGCATCACCAATTGTATGAACAAATTCACCAACTTCAAGATTACATATTTGTGCAATCATCATTGTTAGTAATGAATATGAAGCAATATTAAATGGTACACCTAAAAAGGCATCTGCGCTTCGCTGATATAATTGGCAAGAAAGTTTATTATCATTAACATAAAATTGAAACATCATATGACATGGTGGTAAAGCCATATCCTTAATTTGATTTGGTTGCCAACTATTTACTATTAATCTACGCGAGTTAGGATTTGTTTTAATTTCATTAATGACCCATTTTAATTGATCGACATACCCATTAGGTCCATCAAAATGACGCCATTGATAACCATAAACAGGACCCAAATTACCATATTTTTCAGCAAAACCTTCATCTTGTTTTATTTTCTCAGCAAACTCTTGGATAGTTTCACCTTGATAGTCTTTTGACTTTTTATAATGTTCATATGGCCATTCATTCCAAATTCTAACACCATGATCAACTAAATATTTAATATTGGTATCCCCTTTAATAAACCATAGAAGTTCATAAATAATAGATTTTAAATGAACTTTTTTAGTTGTTAGTAACGGAAACCCTTGGGATAAATCAAATCTCATTTGATATCCAAAAGTAGAAATAGTTCCTGTATTAGTACGATCATCTTTATATGTTCCATTATCTAAAATATGTTTCAAAAACTCTAAATATTGTTTCACGTTTTCACCCTATTATATTATACCATAATAAATTATGCTTGTTAATAACTAATTAGATTAGTTTTTAGCAATTTTTAAGTAAACTAATATTTATCAAAAAAGAAAAACACTGCTGTAAGCAGTGTTATAGAATGAGTTTTCATCCAGTATTTTTTTTCCTAGAACTAGGGTTAGTTTGCTTATTTCGCATACTATTCCTTTCACGCACTTCATGATTCTGACTATCCACTTTATTTTGATTATAAAAATCACTTGCAAATTCTGTTTGTGTATCTAAAAATCCATTTCGAGAACTAAATTTTTTTTTTGCACTCGAACTAAACCTATTCTCAGAAAAATTATTAAATACGGAATTACTTCTTTTCACTTTATTTCCTCCATTCTACGTTAATATTTTAACCAAGAATGTGGGAAATAAACTTATTTTATAAGGTAATTCTTGCCTTTCATTGTTTCTGGTTCAAAAAAACTCAAGTTTGGAAATCCTTGCTGACGCAAAGCTTCATAAATAACAATTGCTGCAGTATTACTTAAATTTAACGATCTAACTTTATCAGACATTGGTAATCTAATACATCTATCTAAATGCTCTTTTAAAATTTCTTTTGGTACTCCAGTTGATTCTTTACCAAAAACAAAATAATAATTTTTACTAGAATCACTAGCATTTAAATCATAAATAGATTTTAAACCATATCTTGTTAAGAAGTAAAACTCTCCATTATTTTGATGTTTTGATAAAAAATCATCAAAATTAGGATATACATAATATACTAAATCTTTAATATAATTTACTCCACTTCTTTTAATTTCTTTTTCTGTTAATTTAAATCCTAAAGGTTCAATTAAATGCAAAACTGTGTTTGTTGCAACACAAGTTCGCATTATATTTCCTGTATTTTGGGGGATTTCAGGTTCAAACAATACTATATTATTCATAATCTCACTCTTCACTTAATTTAATTTTATGATCAAATCTAATTAATCTATATAAAATTACACCAATAATGGTTGCTCCAAAATTACTAATAACCATTGCATACCAAATTGAACTACTATCTAAGTCCATTAATCCTTTAAAAATTAACACCATTGGTACACGCATCCCCCATAAACGAAGGATTGCGAGAATCATACTAAATTTAGTATATCCAGCCCCTTGATAAGCACCCATAAAAACTTGAAAAATTGCCATTAGTGGAAGGCTAGTAAATAGGAAAAACATATATTCAACACTTAAAGACAATGTTTCATAATTATCTTTTAAGAATATTCCACCTAATTGATATCTAAAAGGAAGTAACGCTAATCCTCCTAGCGTCATAAATACACTCGATAGTATTAACGCACTTTTAACACTTTTTCTTGCTCTTTTCGGATTATTTGCTCCAATATTTTGACCAACGAAAGTTGGAATTACACCACCTATTCCCATTGCTGGCATTAATATTAAAGAGTTTATATTATTTCCAACTGAAAAAGCTGATAATGTTGATTCAGAAAAATAATATAAAATTAAACTGTTTAATATTAAAAATCCTAGAGAAGTGAATCCTTGTGCAATTGCAGATGGAATGCCAAGAGAAACAATTTTTTTCATTTCATATGGTTTTAATTTTAAATCATCTAAAGATAAAGATACATCAGCTTTTTTATCTTTAAACATCATAACCAAATAAAAAGGAACAATAATTGCATTCCCAATGACAGTTGCTAATGCAGCACCAGCTACTTCTAAGTTTAATCCTCTTACAAAATATCCTGTTAAGAAGATATTTATAACAATCGCAATTATATTATATATGACAGGTGTTACTGTATCTCCACTTGCTTGCCTACTCGCATGAAAAGCAAAAAATGTGAAAAGGGGAACTAGTTCAAATGATCTCATCCTAACATAATCTAAAGCATACTTTACCGTTTGTTCTTCACCACTACCCGCAACCATTCTTACAAGAAGTGGGGCACTAAGAAATATCACGATATTTAAAATGATTCCAGAAATAATACATAGTACTAATAATTGACCACCTATTTTTTTTGCGGAATCTATATTTTTCGCACCTATTGCTTGACTCATTATTGCAATTCCAGCAATCATAAAGCCCATTGCTAAGGCGATTGAAATCATGATAATTGGATTTGTTAATTGGATTGAAGATATTGCATTATCTCCAAGTGGAGAAATAAAATACATATCTACAAAACTATGAATAGATTTTAGGAGATTGCTAAAAAATACTGGTAATGCAAGTATAACAATACTTTTGTATAAATTTTTTTCTTTTAATATTAAATTTTTCTTTCTATCAAATACTTCTTCCATAATATCTTATTATACTTTAAAAAGCCCATTTATACAATCATTTTTTAAATACAATAAAATGGTAAGTCTTAAGTTTATTTTGTATAAATATAAGTCTTTGATACATAATAATTGTGGAGGTATATTATGACAGAAAAAGAATTATTGTATGTTGAAGATGCAATTAATAATGCTCGTTTAGTTGAAACTAAATGTAATCATTGGGCTCAAGAATTAACTGACCCGAATTTACAAAACTTTGCACGTCAAGTAGCGGAAAGACATCGTCAAATCTATACCGCTGTGTATCAATTATTAAATAGCTAGGAGGTAATTATGAATACACAACAAACAAATCCACAAACAAAGCCTAATCCAAATGTTGCTCAAACAATGAAAATGTCTGATAAAGATATTTTAAATGATATTTTATTTATTACAAAAGCTGAATGCGATTTATATATGCATGGAACTATTGAAGCAAGTTCACCAAATGTTCATGAAACATTTAAAAATGTTTTGTTAGAAACAATCGCAATTCAACATGAAACTTATAAAACTATGGAAAATAAAGGTTGGTATCAAGCAGAGCAAGTACAAAAACAAAAAATTGAACAAACTAAACAAAAATTAGCTAATAGTTAGCATTATGCTAACTATTTTATATGAGGTCTATTTATGAAAAATGATTTTAATGAAAAGATTGTTTTAGTTACTGGTGCAGCCCGAGGATTAGCCAAAGAGGTTGCAAGAAAATTTTTAGATGCAAATGCAACAGTGATTATTACTGATATTGATGATGAAGCAGGAGACAAGGCACTTAAAGAACTAATAAATCTTGGAAGAATTATTTATTTACATATGGATATTACAATTGAAGAAGAAATTGAAAATGTAATTAACAAAATTGTAAGCCAATTTGGTAAACTTGATATTGCGATTAATAACTCACCGTACATGCCCCCAAATATACTTTTAGATAAATATGAAGAAGGACAAGTTAGAAAAACAATAGATGTTGATTTAATAGGTGTATACAATTCAATGAAATATGAACTCAAACAAATGGTAAAGCAAAAAGAAGGGAAAATTGTAAATATTTCATCGATCGCAGGATTAAAAGGTATTAAAGGATTATCGATATTTTCTGCTGCTAAACATGGAATCATTGGCCTTACTAAATCTGCAGCATTAGAGTATATGGATAATAATATTAATATAAATGCTATATGTCCTGGAATAATAGAAACTGAGTCATTTGATGAAATAAAGAATAAACACAAAGATGATTATAATTATTATATAAGTTTAATTCCTAATAAAACTTTAGCTAAACCAGAAGAGATAGCGAGTGCAGTTCTATGGCTTTCTTCTAGTGATGCAAAATACTGTAATGGTACGATCCTAACAATCGATGGTGGAGTGACAATCTAGTAATAAATAGTAAGCCATCTAATATAATGTAATATAAAAAGCATAGGAGGAGAAAGATGGTTGACTATACTTTACTTGAAGAAGTCATAAGAGGACTTAATATCGATTTATCATGGGAATATGCAGCAATAACTCAATATATCCAACATGCAGCATCACTTCACGGAGCACAGTATTTTGCTGTAATTGAAGAAATTGAAAAACATATTGAGGAAGAAAAAAATCATGCAATTACTATTAGTAATATGATTCAGTACTTAGGCGGTGTTCCTACAATTGAAGTAGCATAAAGGCAAACATCAAATAATAATGAAGAAATGTTACTCCAAGATTTACAATTAGAATATGATGGGATTAGAAGATACCTAAAAAGAATATCACAACTTGAATCTTTAGGTTTATATGATCTTGCTCAACAAGTTAGAGAAATTGCAGCTGAAGAACAAGAACATGCCCATGATCTTGAAATTGCTTTAGGTATTGACAGAAGACATCCTGTAATCCCACATTTAGAAAAAGTTTATCCGGAAAACTCAAAATATAATTTTAATAAAAGATTTTAAAAAAAAACCTTCAAGTTTAATTGAAGGTTTTATATTTCCGAAAATACTTCTTCTAATGGTCTATTGATTACTAAATCTGCATATTCATCATATGGAGTCTTGTCTTTATTTATAATTATAAAATGGTTACCACGGAAATAACGAACTAATGATGCTGCTGGATATACAGTTAAAGATGTTCCAGCAACTATTAATGTATCACAATTATTAATTTCGTAAATAGCATTTTTTAAATCTTCATCATTCAATACTTCTTCATATAAAACGACATCAGGTTTTATTATTCCACCACAAGAACAAGTGGGAACTAAGTCTGATTTTAATATATAATCTAAATCATATTTTTTCTTACATTTCATACAATAATTTCTAAATACATTTCCATGTAATTCAATAACTTTTTTACTTCCAGCTAGTTGATGCAGGTTATCGATATTTTGGGTGATGATTGCAGATAGTTTTCCTTCTTTTTCTAACTGAGCAAGTTTTTTATGGACGATATTAGGTTTAACATCAGGATAAACCATTTTATCTTTATAAAACTCATAAAACTCTCTAGTATTATTATGAAAAAAGGATGCGGAAATAATCTGCTCTGGTGGATATTTATATTTTAAACTATATAACCCATCTTGACTTCGAAAATCCGGAATGTTACTCGCTGTTGAAACACCTGCACCACCGAAAAACACAATTCGTTTTGACTTTTCAATAATACTTTTTAAATCCAAAATATCATCCCCTTATATTTTAATTATATCATTATGGATTTAGTAATGCAAATACATCTTAATAAATACATTAATAGAAAAATTATGTTATAATTTAATTGGTGATAATTATGTGTGGTCGTTTTTCAATAACTGCTAGTGAGCAAGAAATACGTGAATATGTACAAAGGTATTTCAATTTAGATTTTCATCTTGATTTTAAACCCCAATATAATATATATCCAGGTCAAAATGTTTTATCGATTATATTCGATGGTACAAATTATCGTATTGGATACCTAAAATGGGGATTTGTTCCTGATTTTAGTACTAATAAATTTCAAATAATTAATGCAAGAGCAGAAACTATCGATAATAAAAAAGCTTTTAAAAATGCATTTTTAAAAAGAAGATGTTTAATACTTGCAGATGGTTTTTATGAATGGAAACAAATTGATAAAAAGAAAGTTCCATTTCGTTTTATAATAAATAATAAAATATTTCCATTTGCAGGTGTATATAATGTCAAGACATTAGATGATGGTACTAAAGAAGCAACTTGCGCAATCATTACAACACAAGCAAATGAGGTAGTAAATAAAGTGCATGATAGAATGCCTGTAATTCTATCTGAAAATGTAATGAAAACTTATCTTGATAGTAATACTAATATCGAAAAACTAAAATCTTTACTTATTCCTTATTCTAATGATATCGAGTTTTATGATGCAACTTCAATTATAAATAAAAAATTATAATCAAGAAAAGGAAAAGGTCTTATCGAGAAATCTCAATAAGACCTTTTTGTTATTCAGCAATCCATTTAGCATAAATTCCGCAATTTAAATCATATGTCACTTCTATATCTATATAATTTGCTTCAGTTGTTTCTTCTATATTATTCTCTTTAACTTTCTCTTCCTTTTATATTATATTTACCAATAGATATATATTAAAAATAAAAGGAGAAATTTGTAGAAAGAGGAAAGCATTACAAAAAAATATAAAAAAGGCTCAATCTTGTGAACCTTTATCCTTTCCTTTTTCAGTCATTTTAATAATATTTATTATTTGATATATGGCAAAAGCTAACAATAACGCTACTAAAACTCCAAAGATAATATTTTTATTTGAAAATATTTTAAGAGTAAAGATTGAACCTAAAAAGCTACTTTTATACACTACTTTACCAATAATATTTTCTTTTGATACTTCTTGAGTCCCTTCGTCATTATCGCCTTTTACAACAAAATGATTATTATCCTTAATTTTAATTCGATGTGTAACTACTTCTTTTATATCATCACCATTCAGATCATAGTAGAAACTAACAACATCATCTACTTGATAATCATCTTTTTCCTTAACTACAATAAAGTCATTAATTTCTAGATTTGGTTTCATGCTTCCTGTTTCTACAATCATATAACTATATCCTAAGACTTTGGGTACTTTATGACTTTTAATTGATATTGATATATTTATTATTAATACTACTGCAATTACAAAAATAACAAATGGTAAAAAAGCTAATATTTTTTTTAGTGTTTTCACTCTTTATCTCCTTCAAAATATTGATCTGGATTACTTTCAATTTTTTTAATTTCCGTCATAAGTTTTTCTTGTATAGAAGCTATTTCTTGCTCTGCTTGTTTTCTAATCTTCATGATTTCTTTTTCAGCTTTAGTCCAAATTTTTGCTTTCTCTTTTTTTACTTTATCATGTAATGATGATTTTTCCTTAGCTATTCTTGCTTCATACTTTGCTTTTTCTGATTCCCTTTTAATCTTAAGTAGTGCTTTTGCTTTTTCCTTTTCAAGTTTTATTTTTTCTTTTGCTTTTTCTCTTTCGTTTTGAAGTTTTAATTTTGCTTTTTGCTTTTCAATTTCTTTGACTTCTCTAAGTTTTAATACTGTTTTTTGACGTTCCGCTTCTAATTTAGCTTTCGCATTTTCAATAATTTTATTTAGTCTTTCTTTTTCTAATGCCTTTTCAGCTTTAGAAAGAACAGATTTTTTCTTGATTTCTTTTTGTAATTTTTGTTTTTCTATTTTTAATTTCTCTTTTTCAATCTCTCGAATTAGTTTTATTTGCTTTCTTTGCATCTTATTAAGATCTTGAATTTTTAATTTGTATATTTCTTCAATAGCACTTTGATTACGGATTTTAAATCTCAATATTGCTGTCGGATTATTTTTTATACGCTCTGGTATTTCCATAAATTCATCAAAGATTTGTTCAGTTATACTGAACGCACATCGATAAACACTTTCAAATGCTATATGAAATGGCTCGCCTTCATCTACAAGTTCCCTAATTCTTCTTTCATATACTTTACGTGATTCTTGGAAAAAATATTCGTTAATTAAATGTTCTTGAATAGATGATTTTGATACTTTACTTTCAAAATCAGGAGCAATTTTTATTTTCTTTGTTTCTAGTCTTTTTGTATCTAATTTAACTAGGTTTTCATAATCGATTTCATCAGTATAAAATGAATAAAAAGTTTTAATAAATATTTCTTTTAGTTTGTTCTTATCAATTTTATGTTGTAACGAATATCGTTCAATTTTATAATCTAATTGATAATGTTTATCTAAATAAACCCATAGCATGTAACATCTATGATAATTAGGTTCTTTTCTAATAATGTTTGTAATCATTATTGGTGATGTAACATTATCAATTTCTTTTAATCCTTGGTAAAAAGGAGATTTAATAAAACCATTTACGTATTTTACTAATTCACTTATTTTATTTAGTTTGATATCAATTTCTTTTTTACTTTTTTCAAAATCTATTTGTTTGTATACATTAAGCCTTAAAGCAAAATCTATATCTAAATTTTCAAAATTAATCGAAGAGGAGGTTTGAAAAATATTCACAAAATTACTTTTACTTAAGGCTTTAATTGTTTTATATCTTCTCTCTAGAAAAACTAGTAATTTATCAATTAACGATTTAATAAACCTATTTTCATATGTTTCTGTTTCTACGATATTACTAGAAGTCAATATTTTAGTTGGTCTTATTTCTCCTTCTTCATTCATGTCCTTGATGTAACGTGTATTGGATGCCAAATGTCTAACTGATTCAGGAGTAAATCTTCGTGCCCGTTCAACGGGCACTAGATCACGATCTTCTTTAATACTTGTACGAGGATTTTTAATAATGTTATTAACAAATTGGAGACTATTTTTAATATGTTCAATCCAATCATCATTAATGACCATTGATTCTATTAAAGATGTATGTTTTACATTGTCTAATGCTTTAATAAACTTATCCCCAAATTCATTATTAATATTCATTATATCCTCCTATTAATATCTTTGGATATTTTGTAAGTATTGAATAGACTCAGAGAATACTCCTTCACCAAAGATATTATTTATTTCTGCTATTAATAGCTCTATCTCATTAGTAAGAAAAGATGTATTTAGAGATTCAAATTTACGTAATACTTTATTTGTAAATAAGTAATCTAACGCTTCTTCTTGAGTTCCACCACATGCTTGATATACCGGAATAAATAGTTGCATATGCTTAATTGTTCGGTTTCCAAACGCAATCTTAAAGTTATCAAACATATAATTATCAATCTTATAAAATTTTTCAATTAATTCTTCTTTTATAGGATAATCATCTAATGCTTTATTAAATAAATTTTTTAAATAACTAATATTTAAATCCATAGGTTCAGTAGCTTTTGCATTAAATGGATTACCTTTACTCTGGAAATCGATAATCATAGCTCGGTCATAAACTTTATCAGTAATTGTAAATGTGGAATCATCTTTATTTGCAGTCCCAACAAACCAACAATTTTCCGGTAAACTTATTTTTCCATCAATTATTAATTTCGGATCATTGTCCCATACATCTGGAACTAAATCTATTTTCCAATCATTTTTATCAGGAAGTTCAAGAATTGATAAAAATTCCGCAAAATAATATTCAATTCTTGCTAGATTCATTTCATCTAGAACAATTATGTTAATGTCTGTTCTATAGTTCGCTTCATATATAGCTTTCAAAAAATCAGTTTCATTAAATTTTTTTGTAAATTCATTGAAGTAACCAATTAGCTCAGCACGATCTCGCCATGAAGGTTGTACTGAAACTATTGGTGCACGATTTTTGAAAAATCTACCTAAGGCATAAGGAAGACTAGTTTTCCCGGTTCCACTTACACCTTCTAAAATAATTACTTTACTTGCTGCCATGCTTGCAAGAAATAATCTAATTGTTTTCAGCGGATAATATAAATTAAGTTGAGAAGCACAATAATTCATAAATCTTTCTGCAATCTCGTTTAAGGCAATTCTATCTTCGTCGCGCATATGAGTAATTAATACTTGACCATTATATTGTAAATCTACAGCACGAAGTTTTGTAAATCTTGTTCTCTCTGGTTCTTCAAGTAGAGTTGTTGGAGTTATTTCTGTTCCTTCAGATCCAAGTTGTGATAATTTCATTGATAGTATTTTATTTTTCTCATCTATTGCGGCTATTAGTTTTGCATTCAGTACTTCTATTTCTTCTTTCAATTCTTCTTTTTCAACTTCAGTTCGTTGGAATTTAAAATATTTTCTAAAGTAGTAAACTAATCTTAAGAAGAAAAAATATATAAATCCTAACATAATTGCAGAGGAAAGAACAAACATAATCCATCCAAATATATCAAAGTTTTGAGAATGATACTTGATTAGGTCAAAATAATTTTTGAAATTTTCATAAACATTACTAAATAAAGTATTCCATAATCCTAATAACCATTCTTGAATATCTTCCCATATTTGATTGAATAAATCTAAAAAATACTTCGAAAAACTATTCATAATCTTTCCTCTTTCTATAATAATATAATCACAACTCTAGTTGTGATTATATTTTGTTTACATTAAATTAAACTTAATTAGTTTTATTCTCTAATACCGAATTTTAAGTTAACATGTAATTGAGTACCTTCTGGAACATTCTTAGAATCTCCATCCCAACCTTCAAGCCAAACAAATACTGTAACTTTTTGTGCTTCATCTGCTTCTAAAAGACCTAATACTATTTCGCCATCAACAGTTTCATAATTTGTTTCTGGATTTATAAGTTCATAAACACCATCTTCATCATTATAATAAACATATTGTTCGAATGCATTTAAAGGTACTGTACTTTCCTCTGGATCAAAAAGTGTTCCAACGCCATAAGTATTATTTTCATCTTTTGCAGGTTCTAAAATGTATAATTCGTCTGCACCATGAACAAAGAATGCAATTCTTGAAAACTTATGTACTTCGCCTTCAGTAGATGTAACACTTGATTCACCATAATTTAAAAATAAAGTTTGATCTACAAGTGAAGTTCTGAAATATAAATCATATTGTAAATATTCGCCTGCACCATCAGTAAATTGCGCGCCTTTTACTAAATTATATTGTTTTGCATCTTCATCGTAATCTAATTTCATTAGATCAAATCCAAATTCAGCTTCTTCATTTCTTACAAATGTAACTGTATTTAATTTACTATCTGCAGGAACTGTTACAGTAGCTCTATAACCATAAGATTCTCCATTAGTAGAAATTTGTAATTCTTCTCCAGTTACAACATCTAAATCAATTTGACTAACTTCAGCTTCAGTTTGCATTGTAATCCACGCATAAGTTGAAGCAACAACTGCTACTAAAGCAAAAACTAACATAAAACTCGCAAATAATAATTTTCTTTTCATAATTATCTCCCTTCAAAAACCTTCCTTTTATTTATATTTTTCTATTTTTATTTTTAGGTTAAGACACTAAATCGCATTGTCATTGATAACTTGCCTTTAATTATTTGATCATTGCAATCTAAATCTTCACCATGTAACCACATTAATACTGTATATTGATCAACTGTTTCAACGTCCAAACCATAACGATTTTGATTTATTACGATTTTGTTGTTGTAGAAAGGGGTAGTTCCAGGTTCTGGTGCACCAGGATTAATCCCTATTTCACTCTGAACATGTGCATAAGTATTTTCTTCACGAATCTTTGCACCAAAGTAATCTCTTACAATAACTATCTTTACTCTTATTGCCTTATCAACATTATTTTCACTTTGTGTGATAAATAATTTTAAATTGTAGTCTAGGCTAGCTGTCCCTGCATTTTTAGCATAAAACGTATAAGCAAAATAATTTATTCCGTTATGACTTCCATCTTTAAATTCTTCTAAACTAGAAATTTCGATAGGTTCTGCTTCTGGATTTCCTCTTACACCTATTGGCAACGCTCTATTTACTGGTGTAGCATATAATGTATGTGTTGTATTAACAAACTCTCTTGTTTCACTTAATATCATGATTTTATTTTGTTCTACTGGATTAGTTATTTCTATTGTATAGCTCTGAACATTATGAGTATAACAAGAGAATAGAAGCATTATTAGAATCCCTAGAGCGGTAACAATCATCCCTGTCCTACTAATATGCCTTAATCTAGAGAGTGTTCTAAACAATAGTATCACTCCTTATTTAAATCTTATGCTTTTCATACTTAGATTATATACTACAGACCATTAATGAAGCGTTAATCAAATCGCTTTTTTATTTTCTAGTTTAAGTATATCATTTGAAGTATTAATGAAGACTTAATCAATTTAATTTTCTTTATTATTTTTGATTAAAGTATAGCACCTAAATCATTAATAAAGTATTAATCAAAACACAATTTTTTATTTGATGGTTTAAGTATATCACTAGAAGTATTAATGAAGTGTTAATCAAAAAAATTATTTAAGCTTTTCTTTTATTCATTTTGTATTATAAAACCTTAATCCTTAATGAAGTGTTAATTATATAAAAATTTTTAACTTTACATATACCTTTTTTTGACATATAATATAGTGGGGATAATATGAAAAAACAAATATATTTAATTACAATTAGTTCAATCGCAATAGTCATGATTATATTTTTAATGATATTTAATGCAACTATTGGCGTCAACCTAAATATTAGCAAAGGTAAAATGACCTTTACAAATAATAACTTTGATGATATTTATTATTTAAATGGTGAATGGGAAGTATATGAAGGAATTTTACTTGCTACTGATAATCTTAATCCTAGTGATTACCCTGTCAAGTATGAAACTTTACCTGGTAAAAAACAAGAAGGTAACAGCAAATTAAGTTATCGCATTGTCATTGATAACTTTCCTCAAAATATCCCTACGACAGTTAATATTCAAAACAATACTGAAAGTTATTCGATATATTTAAATCGAGTATTAATTAAATGTAATCATTCTGACCATCAACATTTATTTTTTTATAGATTAGAAAATGAAAATCAATTAGAAATTATTATTGAAGTAAATAATGAATCGATTGGATATAAAAATTTAATTGATAGCCCTCAAATACTAAGTTATCGAATTAATCAAAAACTTGATATCTTAACGTTCGCCTATAATTTTATTATTTTAGGATTATTGGCATTTTCCATTATCTATATTATTCTTGTACATTCTTTTCAAGATTTTCGTAGAGAAGCAATATTCTTTGCGTTGACAACAATCTTTGCAATCATAAATATTATTTTTTCTCCAAAATTATATTTACATTTTAATTTTTCATTAGTAGTTTCTTTTTATTTTTATTACTTTAGTTTAATTTTTATAACTTTGTTCTTTTGGTTTTTTATAAAGAAATACTTAAACAACAAAAAATTTAGAGCTTTTGACTTTACTTTTTATACTGTGATAATAATCACCCTAATA
>DUOT01000047.1 GCA_012838705.1 Acholeplasmataceae bacterium | reverse complement strand
ATAAAGAATTATTATTATTTTTAAAATAAGAGGTGGCACATGATTGGAGCAATAATCGGAGATATTATCGGATCTATTTATGAATGGAATAATTATCGAGCTAAAGATTTTAAATTATTTGGCCATAATAATACATTTACAGATGATACGGTAATGACAATAGCAATTGCAAGAGCATTTATAAACTTAAATCATAATTTTGAAAATTTAGAAAAAGAAGTAATTAAAATGATGCAAAAGTATGGAAGATTATATCCTTTCGTTGGTTATGGTCGCGCTTTTAATGAATGGCTAAATAGTGATAATCCTCAAAGCTATAATAGTTATGGTAATGGTGCAGCAATGAGGATAAGTAGTGTAAGTTATGTTGGGAAAAGTATAGACGAAGTTAAAAAGTTATCATATCGCGTCACTAAAGTAACACATAACCATAAAGAAGGATTAAGAGGAGCGGAAGCAGTTGCGGTTGCTATTTACCTTGCTCGCACTGGAACGCCAATTCATGAAATCAAATCATATATTAATAGATATTACTACAGCATCAACTTTACAATAGATTCAATAAGACCGATATATCAATTTGATGAATCTTGTCAGGGATCAGTACCACAAGCACTTGAATGTTTTTTTGAATCATATAGTTTTGAAGATGCAATTCGTAATGCAATCTCAATTGGAGGAGATAGTGATACGATTGCTGCGATTGCTGGAAGTGTTGCTGGAGCGTATTATAAGATCCCAAATGATATCAAAGAAAAGGCATTATCATATTTAGATGCTAGATTATTAAATGATTTAAAAGAATTCAATAAAATCTATAAATAGTCTCTTTCCTTAGAGACTATTTTTATGATACAATATATAGGTAAAAGGAGTGTATTTATGGATAAAAGATTACAAAAGTATGCTGAGTTAATTGTAAAGGTTGGAGTTAATGTACAAGAAGGACAAATGGTTGTCATTAATGCTCCTGTTGAATGTGCAAAATTCGCAAGAATTTTAGTAGAAGAAGCATATAAAGCAAAAGCTTCTTATGTATTAGTTCGTTGGCATGATGATTTAATTCGTAAATCATATTTTACTTATGCTTCTTTAGATGTTATAAAAGAAGTTCCCGAATATGTAGTTAAGCAATTTGAAGAAATTGTCGGGAAAAAAGCTGCAGTTATTTCTATTTCTGCACCAACACCTGGATTATTAAAAGATATCGATCCTGAAAAATTACAAACTGAATCGATTTCAACATATGAAAAAATCGGGTTTTATCATAAATTTTTGATGGGTAATGGTTCCCAATGGGTAGTATGTTCATATCCAACAGAAGCTTGGGCAAAAAAAGTCTTTCCAAATGATAAAAATGCATTTGAGAAATTACTTGAAGCAATTTTAAAAGCAAGCCGTGTCGATGAAGATGGTGATGCAATTAAGTCTTGGCAAGACCATATGAATAACCTAGCGAGAGTAAATAAAATATTAAATAATTATAATTTTAAATCACTTCATTTTAAAAATAGTTTAGGAACAGATTTAGAAATAGGATTAGTTAATAATCACGTATGGGCAGGTGGAGGGGAATATACACAAGATGGTATTTATTTTTCACCTAATATTCCAACTGAAGAAACATTTACAATGCCTCATAAGGATAAAGTTAATGGTAAAGTAGTATCTACTAAACCACTAAATTATCAAGGTAAATTAATCGAAGATTTTTATTTAGTATTTAAAGACGGTGCTGTTGTTGATTTTGATGCAAGAACTGAAAAAGATACTTTAGAAAATTTATTAAAATTAGATGAAGGAAGCAATCGTCTCGGTGAAGTTGCTTTAATATCTTATGATTCTCCAATTTCTAATTCAAATATTTTATTCTATAATACTTTATTTGATGAAAATGCATCTTGTCATTTAGCTTTAGGTAACGCATATTCCATGAATATTAAAGATGGAACGAAAATGACTGAAGAGGAGCTTATTGAGCTAGGATATAATAAATCAATGGAACATGTTGACTTTATGTTCGGAAGTAGAGATTTAGAAATTGTTGGAACTACTTTTGATGGTAAAAAAGTTCAAATCTTTAAAAACGGAAATTTTGTGTTCTAGAATGTTGAAATATTTGTAGAAGTTTGTTATAATTACTTTGACAATCAAAGTATTTAAGGAGAATATACATGAGTAAAATTGCAGTAGCTATATGTGGTAGTAGTGGTATCGATTATACATATCCAGAATTAAATCTTGAAGTGTTTCGCTCATTAATCATTCTTGATGACAAACAATATGTTGATTATATTGATATTAAGCCAGATGAATTTTATAAAAAGTTAGAAGAAGCCAAAAGTGTAAAAACAGCACAAGTATCGACTGGTGAGCTTTTAGAAATGTTTGAACGTCTTCGTGATAAAGGATATACTGATGTTATTGCTATTACTTTATCAAGTGGACTTTCAGGAACATATCAAGGCGTATGCTTTGCC
Organism: Acholeplasmataceae bacterium; assembly: GCA_012838705.1. Lineage (GTDB taxonomy): Bacteria > Bacillota_I > Bacilli_A > ML615J-28 > CAG-698 > DUOT01. The sequence continues at coordinate 24,459 of DUOT01000047.1, read as the reverse complement.
AGTGAAATTGTAGAAGAAATAAAAGTTCATCCTTTTGATTCACTTTTCTTAGGATATCCTGAAGCTAAGATGGGTTATGTAGCTCATAAAATGGCTAGTGAAGGATATACAGTAGAAGAAATACTAGAAAAACTAACGAGATTGAGAGATTCTCAAAGAACACTAATTGCTGTCGATACATTAAGATATTTAGTCTTAAATGGCAGACTTTCTGCTGCATCTGGTTTAATTGGGGGATTACTAAAAATCAAACCTTTACTTGAAGCAAGTAAAGAAGGAAAAATTGTTGTGAAGGAGAGAATCCGTACAAAAAAGAAAACTATTGCACGAATGACGGATATTTTCTTAGAAGAAATAAAAAACAAAGAAAATATTGAACCTTATATCCTTTATACCAATAATTATGAAGAGATGTTAGAATTGCGGGAAAAGATTGAAAACTTGACAAATTTTAAAAATATAATTTTACTTCCGCTTCCATCTGTAATTGGTCTCCATGCTGGACCAGGGACATGTGGTATCGGATATATAGAGAAGGAGTAGGGATGTTGAAAGCAAAAGATATTTTAAATGAATTGTTAGTAAATATTTTTAACTATATTTTAAATATCGAAAGCCTTAATTTAAAAAAACAAGGTGTGAGATTATCGATGAATGAAGTTCACATCCTTGAGGCAATCTACAATACCGATCCTCCAATAATGACTAATGTTGCAAGAAAGTTACTTATTACTGTCGGAACCTTAACAACAGCTATTGATCGTTTAGTTGAAAAAGGATATGTGGAAAGATATCAAAATGAAGATGATCGTAGACGTGTGTATTTACGATTAACTGAAAAAGGATTAAAAACCAAAGAAATCCATGATGCATTTCATGAAGATATGATTGAAAATGTTATCAAGGATTTAAAAATTGATGAAAATACTGAACTATTAATAGCTTTAGAAAATATCCAAAATTATTTTCGTGATAAATATTATGCACGGATAAATAAATAATTAAACATTTCACTAGAATGTGAAATGTTTTTTTATGCAATTTTTTGCTAAAAAAATTAAAAATAGCCAATACTATTCATTAGGAGGTTTAAAAATGTTTGAAAAAAAATATTATGAAATCAAATTAGAAAGTGTTGGTGGAATGGGGGCAAACTTATGTGGTAAGCTTTTAGGTGAATTAGGGGCAATGTATTTAGGTTTTGACTCTCAAAGCTTTGCCTCCTATGGATCTGAAAAAAGAGGTTCACCAGTAAAAAGTTTTATTCGTTGGAGTAAGGAAAAAATTAATATTAATAGTCCAATTACAAACCCCGATGTTTTAGGTGTTTTTTATGAACATATTCTTACGAAAAAGGGTAGTTTAAATGGTATTAGTGATAAAACTGTAGTTGTTATTAATACAGATAAAGACCCTGATTACGTTAGTAATCATTTGAAAGTTAGAAAAATTTATACAATCGATTGTACAAAATTAATGATGGAAACCAAATCAAGACTTAATATGATAATGTTTGGTGCGATAATAAAAGCTATTGGCTTTGTCAAACTAGAAGATTGTGAGAAACTTGTTAAGGAAACTATCGGTAAGAAATATCCAAATCTTTTAGAGGTTAACTTAACGGGGTTAAGAAGAGGATATTTTGATGTTCAAATGAAAGAATTTGATGTTCCTGAAAGTTATGTTCATCAGGAAGTAAAGCAAAAATGGGGATATGAAAATGCACCACTAGGTGGAATCAATCCGCAAATCGGAAGTAGTGTCGTTAATGAACTAAGTGCAACGCGTGATGGTTATATTCCTCTATTTATTCCTGAAAGATGTATCCAATGCGTTTTATGTGATATTACATGTCCTGATATGGTTTTCCAATTCCGTGAAGGTGAATATAAAGGTCGAAAAATGATGGTTAATCATGGTCCTGATTATCATCATTGTAAAGGTTGTATGCGTTGTGTAGAAATATGTCCATCGGAAGCATTAGTTGCTGGAGTTGAAAAAGAACATCAAAACGCACTTTACGGCAAACGTAATTTTGATTTGATTGTAGATGAGTTAGAATATGAAACTCAAGGTGCTTCATCTTGGATTACTAGTGAATCATTTTATGAACGTGAGAAAGTAGATGGTGGTATTCGATGATTGAACAAAAAATGGTTTTTGAAAATGGGAATGAACTAGCTGCATATGCTGCTAAGCAAATTAATTATCATATTATGGGGTATTATCCAATTACTCCATCGACAGGAATTGTAGAACAGCTTGACTTAATGAAGTCAGAAGGACTTCATGATATTGTCTTAATTGAAGCTGAAGGTGAACATAGTGCAGCAGGTTTATGTTATGGTGCAGCAACAGCTGGTGGAAGAGTTTTAAATGCAACAAGTGCCCAAGGACTTTTATATTCTTTAGAACAACTTCCAGTCCAATCTGGTACAAGATTTCCAATGGTATTAAATGTTGCAACAAGAGCAATATCTGGACCACTTTCAATTAAAGGTGATCATAGTGACCTTATGTTCGCCTTAAATACAGGTTGGATTATTCTTTTTGCAAACTCCCCACAAATGGTTTATGATTTAAATATTTGCGCAATCAAAATTGCAGAAGCAAATAAACTTCCTGTAATTGTTGCTTATGATGGATTTTTTACTAGTCATCAAAAACGAAACGTAGAAGTATTTGCATATGATGAAGATGTACAAAAGTTTATAGGTAAATATGATCCAATCTATACCTCAATTGATTGTGAGCATCCAGTAGCAATTGGTACATATATGAATGAAGAAGATTATATTAATAATAAATATCAATTACGATTAGCACTTTTAGAAGCGAAGAATAAAATAAATGAAATCTTTAATGAGTATCATGAACTTACAGGTAGACTTTATAAATCATATATGAGTTATAAAATTGAAAATGCTGATACTATTATCTTTGCTTTAGGTTCTACATACTTTACATTAATCGAAGCAATCGATAATTTAGGTCGTGATAATGTTGGTGCTTTATGTTTAAACGTTTTAAGACCTTTTCCAAAGGAAGAACTTTTTAATGCTATAAAAAACTGTAAGAACTTAATTATTCTTGAAAGACAAGATAGTTTTGGTGGCGAAAGTGGAAATATGAGTTTTGAAATTAAGGCGATGCTTCAAGAATATAAATCAACTATTAATGTCATAACTCGTGTATATGGTTTAAGCGGAAAAGAACTTTTCATGGAAGATGTAACTAATATATTAAATGATGATTATGATACAATGCCGAAATTTGATTATTATGGCGTTTATAAAGGGGACGGTTCAGAAGACTTAAAACAATACTTTAAACCAGTAAATAAGGATAATACATGTTTTGACTTAACTAAAGTTGAGATTGTAGAAAAGGATGGAGTTAAAGAATTAAAAGTCACTGGTGGAAGATTAAATGAAACAACTAGAATTCCAAAAAGGTTAGCACCTGGACATTCTGCTTGTCCTGGTTGTGGGATTTTTGTTAATGTCAATTTATTATTACGAGGAATAGAAGGAAATGTCGTACTTTTATTCCAAACTGGTTGTGGATATGTTACAACTACTTCCTATCCTGTTCATAGTTTTAAAGTTCCATTTGTTCATAACTTATTCCAAAATGGTGCTGCGACACTATCGGGGATTGTGGAAATGTTTGAGGAAAGAAAACGCCGAGGAGAAATTCCGGATGAAAAAATTACATTTATTATGGTAACAGGTGATGGCGGACTTGATATTGGCTTTGGTTCAGCAATTGGTGCAGCAATTAGAAATCATGGTATGATAATCCTTGAATATGATAATGGTGGATATATGAATACTGGTTATCAATTATCATATACAACACCTAAAGGAGCATCATCATCAACTAGCCATGTCGGTAAATTCCAATATGGAAAAACATTTTATCATAAAGATACAGCACAAATTATGGCAGCAACTAATATTCCGTATGTTGCAACAGCTGCTGAAAGTCATCCAGCTGATTTTATTAAAAAAGCTGCTTCAGCTCAATATTATGCAAATAAAGGTGAAATGGCATATATTAAATGTTTATCAGCATGTCCATTAAATTGGCGTGACAATCCAGCGACTGAAGCAAAAGTAATAAAACAAGCAGTTGATACATGTTATTTCCCATTATATACAGTAGTAGAAGGTAAAACAAAAATTTCATATTTCCCTAAGGAAAAGAAACCCGTAATCGAATGGTTTAAAATGATGGGAAGGACTAAACACCTCGCAAAACCTGAATATAAAGAAATAGTAGAAGATATTCAAAACGAAGTAGATCGAAGATGGAAAGTACTAGTGGAAAAGCATAACCACCCATATTTATAGCAATTAGTATACAAAATAGAAAATATTTGATATAATATTCTTGTGAGGTGAATTATGAAGAAAAAACTCTTTTTCACATACCTTTTTGATAGAGCTTATCGTGGCTTTCGAAAAGGTGATTTAAAAAAAATTGATGTAGTCAATTATGCTTTCGGTTTAATTGAAGATGGTAAATTAAGTTTGAAATTATTAGAACATCGTGATGAAATTATTAAAGAAGCTCATAGTGCTGGTGTTAAAGTTGTTTTATCTATTGGTGGTTGGGGAGCGGGTGGATTTAGTGAAATGGCTTCCTCAAAAGAAACTCGTGAAGAATTTATTGATTCAATAATATTTAATGTTAAGGCAAACCATTTTGATGGTGTTGACATTGATTGGGAATACCCAACATCTAGTGCTGGAAATATTGCTTCAAGTCCTGATGATAAAGATAATTTTACTTTATTTATGGAAGAGTTGCGTGTAGCTTTAGATAATGTTAATCCAAACTTAATATTAAGTATCGCAGTATCAGCAAGTCCACATGCAGCAAAACATTATTATGACATTCCAAGATTAAATAAAGTTTTAGATTATCTTCATTTAATGACATATGATTTAATTGATTATAAAACTTTAAACACAACTCATCATACAAATTTATATCCATCTAAATATAGTAATTTAAGTGTTGATGAAGCAGTAAAAGCATATATCAATGAAGGAATGGATCCACAGAAGATTATCGTTGGGCTTGCATTCTTTGGACACTTATTTACGACAACATCAGAAGGTACAAATGGTATCGGTGCAACTAGTGAAAATCGAAGAGGAATACCTTACAGAACAATTGTAAATGATTATTTGAATAAACGAGAATATAAAGTTTATTTAGATGAAGATGCAAAAGCACCATGGATTTATGGAAATAATACATTTATTTCTTATGATGATCCTGATTCAATTAAAGCTAAATGTGAATATGTACTGAAACATAATTTAGGTGGAGTAATGAATTGGGAATATAATCAAGATACTGAAAACAGCGACTTAATTAATGCCATTAAGCTAAACTAAATTTTTCTTGTCTTGAAGCGGCTTTCTATGGTATAATAAATAAAAGAAAGTTGGGTGTTATAATGGGAAGAGCTTATGAAGTACGTGCGGCTTCAATGGCAAAAACAGCCGCTAAGAAAAGTAAAACAAATGCTAAGTATGGACGTTTAATATATTTAGCAGCAAAAAATGGTGAGCCTAATCCAGATTTAAATCCAAACTTAAGACGTGAAATAGAAAAAGCAAAAAAAGAAAATGTTCCTCAAGATGTTATTAAAAGAGCAATTGAAAAAGCAATTGGTGGAACAGCTGAGGAATATCATGCAGTACGATATGAAGGATTCGGTCCTAATAATTCAATGTTTATTGTTGAGTGCTTAACAGATAATACTAATCGTACATTTTCTGAAGTTCGTGTCGCATTTACAAAAAGTGGATTTAAAATGGGTGTTGATGGTAGTGTGGTTCATATGTTTAAAAATCAAGCTGTCTTTAGTTTCGAAGGCTTAAACGATGAAGAAACTTTAGAAATATTAATTGAAGAAGATTGTGAAGTTGATGATATTGAATATGAAGATGGCTTAACAACAGTTTTTGGACCAATTACCGAATATGGAAAAATTCGTGATGCATTAGTTAAAGCAATGCCCGATATTAATTTCTTAGAAGATCAAGTCGCTTGGATACCAATCCAATATACAACATTAACTGATGAAAAAGACCTTGAGCAATTCGAAAAATTTAAGTCGATGCTTGATGATATTGATGAAGTTCAAGATTTATTTCATAATGTATCTTTAGAACAAAAAAGCTAGAAGTTTCTAGCTTTTTTCTTTATTCCCCCTCTTTTGTTTTTTGGATTGTACCAAAAGGATGTTCACTAGGAGCGTAAATTGAATAAAGTTTTAGTGGACGATTACCAGTATTAATAATATTATGCCATTTTCCAGCTGGAATAAGTATTACAGATCCACTACTAACAACATGTTGGAAATTTAAATTAGTTCTTGTATCCCCCATTTGTACTAAACCATATCCATCTTCAATTCGAATAAATTGATCTGTATTAGGGTGTTGCTCAAGGCCAATACTTTCACCGACATTCAGCGACATTAAAGTTAATTGTAAATGTGTTCCTGTCCATAAAGCAACTCGGAAATTATTATTTTCAATTGTTGCTCTTCTAATATTAATAACAAAAGGATTATTTCCATAATCTTTTAATTCGAGTTGTCTTGGTGAATATTGCCTATATGGGTATTGCTTATATGGATATTGGTAAAGTACATTATAATAATCGTAATACATTTATTTCCCTCCTTCATTTTATTATATGAAATATAAAAAATCTTGCGATTTGTAATTGTTTATTTGAGGTTAATATGATATATTGATAAACAAGGGAGAGATAGATATGAAAAATATTTTTGGAATAAAACAAGGCAGGGAAATAATTGATGGTCATGTTTTTATCGTAAATAAAGTTAATGATGAGCAAGAAAAAAAGTTAGAGAAAATTAGTGAAGATCTAGATAAGCAAATAGAAGACTCAATGTCACTACTTAATATTTTTTATTATATTTCACTTATTGTAGGTTTACTTTGTCTTGCTGGCATTATTAGATCGTTATTTAAAGTAACATTTAAAGAAGCACTTCGTGATGCACCAGTTGTATTTATTACTGGAGGATTCTTTTTACTTGTTACACTAGCTATATTTATTTATAAAAAAATAAGAAGTAGGATGAAAGAAATAGGTCCTGAGCATGAAAAGTTTGAGCATGAGATTCTAAATGCAATTGAGGAGTCTAAAAAACTTTTAAATGTACCTAAAGATGCAGAAGAAATTGATGTGTTTGTCTTTCATTATAAAATAAACAAAAAAGGACAAGTAAAAATAAAAACAAGTCCATTCTTTCAGTATTTAATTACTAAGGCTTTTCTATATATAAAAAACAATGATTTATGTATTGCAAATTTATATGAAGAAATAAAAGTTCCTCTTAGCTCAATTATTGGAATAAAGAAAATAAATAAAAAAGCTTTTGCTTATGGTTGGAATAAAGAAGAAGTATATAATAGCGAAAAATATAAAAAATATAAAATTAAAGAAAATAATTTAGGTACGTTATTTATTAAGCCGTATTATAGTGTTTTAATTGATGATCCTATCGGCAAATATGAATTTTTTGTTCCTTGCTATGATATTGATAAAGTAGTAAAGCTTACTAATCTTGAAGTTGAAGATGAAATTTAGGTAAATTGTTTATATGAACAATTTGCCTTTTTTTTCTTAAACTTAAATCAATATTAAATTTACGAAATAGGGTTGTTTTTAAAATGAAAACGTGTTATAATTGATTCGAAAGTAGAGGAGGTAAATAATGAGCACAAATCTTGAGAATAAGTCTCGTCTTTTTCAAAGATTAGGCATAATTTTCGTGATGCTTTTCTTTGCTCTTATCTTAATTGCTTGTGATAAGAAAATTCCGGCAACAAGCATTGAATTAAGTGTAGAAGAATTGGAAATGGTTGTTGGCGACAAAGAAACAATCACTGCAACTGTTTTACCTGAAGATGCAACAGATAAAACAATTACTTGGACAACTAGTGATGATAAAGTTGCAACAGTTAAAAACGGTGTTGTTGAGGCTGTTGGTGCAGGTGAGGCTACTATTACAGCAAAATGTGGTGATGTTACCGCAAATGTAAGCGTTGTTGTTTCTGAACCAGATGTTGAACCAGAAGAATTTACAGTTTCATTTAATAGTAATGGTGGTACTGTTATCGAAGATCAAATCGTAGTAAAAAATCAAAAAGCAACTAAACCAGAAGATCCAACAAAACGTAATGTTACTTTTGGTGGTTGGTATCAAGATGAAGATTTAACTGTTCCATTTGACTTTGATACTCCAATAACTGCTGACATTACATTACATGCAAAATGGCTTGAAACATATACTGTTACATTCCGTGCTGAAGGAATTGAATATATTGAGCCACTTGATATTCTTGAAGGTAGTTTAATTGAAGAACCGAAAGTAAAAAGAGTAGGTTATGCTATTTCTGGTTGGTATTTAGATCCAGGATTCACACAAGAATATGATTTAAATGAACCAGTAACAGAAGATTTAGATTTATATGGAGAATGGATTAAAGTTTATAACTACACTATTAAATATCATTTAAACGGTGGAACTAACCATCCTGATAATGATGTTACTGACTATAATATTTTCGATTTACCAATTCCTTTATATGAACCTGAACGTGAAGGTTATACTTTCTTAGGATGGTATGCTAACGAATACTTTACTCATGGACCATTCAATGAAATTAATCATGGTGCAAACTATAATTTGTATGCGAAATGGGAAATCAATGAAAAAGTAGATACACTTGCAAATCCAGCATTAGCAGGAACTGCTGAAAATGAAATTGTTGTATACAATGAAATGGAATTCGTTTTCGGTAAAACTGCATTTGCTACATTAAGTGAAGCAGTAGCAAAATCTAGCCGAAATGTTTATGTTGTTGGTACACATGAAGATGATGTAGTAATTAATTTAAGTGATATATCATTAATTGGACCAAATGCTGGCGTTAACCCTAATACAGGAACACGTGCTGATGAAGCAATTCTTAAGGGTAAAATTACACTAGCAGCTGGTGTTGAAAATATTACTTTCAATGGATTAGCATTTACTGGTACAGCACGTATTACTGGAACTAGTGCTAAAAATGTTAATTTCATTTATAATCATGTTTATGATACAGTAAAAGCGACAACAGCATGGCAAGAAACTGCTGGATATAGTTCAGGATTCTTTGCATTTGCAAATGATGCAAATGACAAACTTGCTAACTTTACATTCAAATTCAATAAATTTGAAAATGTATCAGATGTTAATATTAACTTCTCACGTGTAACAAATGTGAATGTAGAAAATAATACATTTACTAACTTTGAACGTGATGCTATCCGTTTTGATACTGGTGGATTTAATAATGGTAATTTAATTTTTAGAAAAAATGTCTTTAGTAATGATGAATTAAGTGGGTATAATGGAATTTACTTTAGAATTTATGGTGGAGATCAAACTCTTCCAACATTAATTGAAATTACTCATAATACATTCAAGAACATTGGTCAAACAAATAAGGAAATATATTCTGGCGCTATTTCAATGCGTAATTATCAAGAAAAAGTAACTGAAATTAAGATTCTTTATAATACATTTGAAACATGTGCTAATTACATTCATGTTCGTAATAATGCAACTGCTTATAATCATCAAAATTATCCATGGGTTGGTACAGTTAATTATAATAAATTTGTAGGTATTCCTACTCATTATTATCATCGTAGTTGGGTTGGATCAGATAATGCTACTACAAACCCTACAAAGATGAATTTTGATAAGAACTTATTCTTAGATAATGATGGTAAAGTTATTACAGATTTATCAGCTCATGCAGCTAAGATTAAAGATGTAGCAAGTTACAAAGATAATTATCAAACAGTAGAAGCATACGAAGAAATGTACGAAGCATTATTTGAAGGTGTTCCTACAAAACTTGAAGTTACAGATCCAATTGAAACACTTGTTCATTTGACTGAATATCAAATTGAATTTACTGTAACACCTGCTGATGCACAAGATGATGTATATTATGTAACAAGCAATCCAAAAGTTGCAATTGTTTCAGAAGATGGAGTTGTAAAAGGGGTTGCACCAGGTAAAGCTACTATTACAGTAATAAGTGCAATTGATGAAGACGTATTTACAAGTTTTGATATCGAAGTAATTGAAAAACAAAGAGTTGAAGTTCGTTATGAAGGTAATGGAGCATTATTAGTTGGTGAAACATTAGAACTTACAGCTTCAATTTATGCAATGGATGAAACTGAAATTACTTGGACATCATCAGATAATGATATCGCGTCTGTAGATGCAAATGGTTTAGTAACTGCTAAATCATCAGGTACAGTATTAATTACTGCAACAGTTAAAGGAACTGATGTGAAACAAGAAGTTGGATTAACTGTTTATGGTAACGAAATTACTGACGAATTCTTATTATATTTAATAAGCATTAATACAGGTGTTTCTGAAACACAAGAATTATATTACATTGGTAGTGATGATGGAAGTGGAGACCATCTAAATCGTATTTATACTTCTGTTTCTGATTATTACTTTGGTGACTATGAAGTAATTAGAAATATGTTACCAGATGATGCGTCAAACTGGAATGGCCCAAATCGTAAGATTAATGTTGAATTCATTTGTGTTCACGACACAGCTGGATCTGGCGCAGGTTCTACTGCAGAAGCTAACTCTGGATGGTGTACGAACCCAAGTAATACTGGTTCTTCATGGCATTACACAGTAGGTAATGATGGCGTATACCAACAAATCGAAGATGACGTAAGAGCATGGCATGCTGGTGACGGAAGCCGTGAATTCGAATTAATCGATACAGGAGTTAAAGCAGAAGGTGACGAAAAACCAGTTGTTGCTATTAATAGAAAAGGATACTATACAATAAATGGTGTTCAAACTACTATTAAAGCTCCAGAAATTGCTCAAATCGCACAATTAGGTATTTATACTACTGTTGGTGAAAACGGTAATTACTGGATGAATAGAACTTGGTTCAGTAGTGGCTATCGTTTAATTTCTAACCATGGTGGAAATAACAATAGTATCGGTATTGAAACTGCAGTTAATAATAAATCAGATGTTTACTTTACATGGCATCTACTAGCAAAACTAGTTGGTCGTCTATTAGATAAACATGAATTAGGATTAGACCGCGTATTATATCATAATAATTTCAGTGGAAAACCATGTCCACGTACTATGATGACAGCTGAATTAGTTCCATATTTCGAAAAATTAGTTAAAGCAGAATATGAAGTAACTACAAAATATAGTGATTACGAAGTAGAATTCATTAGTCATAATCCTGATATTGTTGATAACACTGGTCGCGTAATTGGTCGTCCACTAGAAACAACAAACGTTACTTATACAGTTAAAGTAACAAAAGGTGGAGTTACTCAACAAATCACACTTAACTGCTTAGTTCCAGGTCAATACACTTGGTAAAAACAATAAGGAAGGGGTAACCCTTCCTTATATTTTTTTAGTTAGCATTTTAAATCTCGATAAAGTATAAAATATATCGAGAGATTATGAATGAATATGAAATTAAAGAAGTAATTGAAAAAAAGTGTGTTCGTTATTTACGATTACAATTTACTGATATGCTTGGAACTATCAAAAGTGTTGAAGTTCCAGTATCACAAATTGATGATGTTTTAAAAGGCAAAGTAATGTTTGATGGTTCAAGCGTTGAAGGATTTGTAAGAATAAAAGAAGCTGATATGTTTTTATCACCAGACTTAGATACGTTTTTAATATTACCACTAGAAAGTAGTGGTTACGGGAAAGTCGCACGAATTATATGCGATGTCCATTTAGTTGACGGCAGTCCTTCTCCGGGTGATCCAAGAAGCAATTTAAAAAGGTTAATTAAAGAAATGAATACATTAGGATTTAAAGATTTAAATATCGGCTTAGAACCTGAATTTTATTTATTTAAAAATACAGAAAAATTAATATTTAGTGACCAAGGTAGTTATTTTGATATGGCACCACTTGATGCTTCAGAAAATTGCCGTCATGATATAGTTTTAGAACTTGAAAAATTAGGATTTAATGTAGAAGCATCACATCATGAAGTTGGTCCCGGACAAAATGAAATTAATTTTCGTTTTGCAAGTGCAATTGAAGCATGTGATAATGTGCAGACTTTTAAACATGTTGTTAAGCAGGTTGCGAAAAGACATGGTTTATATGCTTCGTTTATGCCGAAACCAGTTGCTGGAATTGCTGGTAATGGAATGCATACAAATTGTTCATTGACAGATTTTAACGGGAATAATTTATTTTATGATCCAAATAATAAAATGAAGTTAAGCAAAATTTGTATGCAATGGATTAGTGGTATTATAAAGCATGCACGTGCCATTACAGTACTTACTAATCCTATTGTTAATTCATATAAACGGTTAGTACCTGGATATGAAGCACCATGTTATATTTGTTGGAGCGATGCAAATAGAAGTTCGATGATTCGAATTCCAACATTAAGAGAAGAAGCAACAAGAACTGAAATTCGAAATGTCGATTGTGCTGCTAACCCTTATCTTGCAATTGCTGGAATTCTTGCTGCAGGTTTAGATGGAATTAAAAACAGTTATGAACCTGTTGAACCTGTATATGATAATATTTTTTTGTACACCCGAGAAGAACGTGAACAAAAAGGAATATTAAACTTGCCAGAAAATTTAAAAGATGCAATCAAAGAATTTAAGAAAAGTAAATTGATGGAAGAAGCTTTAGGAAAACATATTTATGAAAAATATATAATTGCAAAAGAGTTAGAGTGGGAAGAATATAGGGTGTTAATACACGAGTGGGAACTAAAGAGGTATTTATAATGAAAAAATTATTAAGTATTATTTTAATATTAGTATTAGTTTTATCTGGTTGTATTAAAACTAGTCAAGAAAAATCATTTGAAAAGTTTTTAGATGAACTTTTTATATACTTTGTTGGTGATGATCCAATGGACATCAACTTCACATTATACGAACCAGATAATTTCAAAATAAAAGAAGGAGAAGTAACAAAACTTACCAGTATAGATAATTATGATGATTTAGAAAGATATAAAAATAAACTTCTAAAATATGATAAATTAACAAAAAAAGAAAGCATTCTAACAAAAGATATTTTAATTGACTATCTTGATAGACTTCTCGCCTTCAAGCCATTTCCTTATTATGGAACAATGCTTGAAAGTTATATAGGATATCAAGCACAACTTCCGATTATACTTGCGGAATATCGTTTTGATGATATGGGTGATATTCTCAATTATTTTGAATACTTAAGAGTAACTAAAGATTCATTTGCAGAACTTATTGCTTATGAAAAAGAAAAAGCAGAAAGAAATATGGGACTTCCTGATCGGTTACTTGATAAAACAATAGCTTCTTGCGAAGAAATTTTAAATAGTGAAGAAAACTTTTTAACTCCTGTATTTAATGAAAAAATTGATAGCCTCGAGTTTCTAACTGAATTTCAACGAAAAGAATTAAAAGAAACAAATGAAGAACTTATTAATAATGATTTTTTAGGTGCTTACGAGTACTTGCGAGAAGAACTTGAAAAATTAAAAGGAAATGCAAAACATACTGGAGCCCTTGCAAACTTTCCAAATGGTAGACAGTATTATGAAGTTTTGTTTCAAAGAGTAACCGGAAGTGATATGACTGTATTAGAAGCAAAAGCATTTATTGAAAAAATAGTTACAGAAAAAATGATGGATTATATAAAAAACTCAATAGACTATACTAGAGTATATGAAACAACTATCTTTATGAAAGATTTAAAACGAGATACATTAATTCCATTTTTTATAAAAAAAATGAAAAAGGATTTTCCAATAATAGAGTTTGAGGTAAATTATGAAATAAAAGAAATACATCCATCAATGCAACAATACTCAGCACCAGCAATGTATTTAGTATCACCGATTGATGATAATCGTGATGAAGTTATTTATGTTAATCCATTACATTTAGGGAAAATTGGTAACTATATGTATCAAACAATTGCTCATGAAGGATTTCCAGGACATTTATATCAAAATGTATATTTAAAAAATTCTGATTTACCTGAAATTCGAAAAATATTATATTATCCAGGATATACAGAAGGTTGGGCAACATATGTAGAAAATTATGTTGTAAAGTATGCTAGCACTTTAGGTGGTGTAAAAGTATTTGAGTTTTTTAATTCAATAGATTATTTAATAATGGGACTTTGCGATATCGGGATAAATTATCAAGGTTGGGATTTAGAAACTTTAAAAGAATTTCTTGCAGGATATTATGTTTTAACGGATGAACAAATAGAAGATATATATTATGATTTAGTAGAAGTACCTACAAATTACTTACAATACTATTTTAGTTATTATTATTTATTAGATATTAAAGAAAGATTTGAAGAAACAATGGGAAGAGAATATAGTGATTATGTATTCCACAAAATTTATTTAGATACTGGACCTGCACCTTTTTCTATTATTGAAGCACAATATGAAGCTTACAAAAATGAAATATTTCAAGAATAATGATACCGTTATCATTGCCATAATAATGATTGTTGTGGTATAATACCTTTGGTGTTAATATGATAAGGTATCACACTAATGAAAATAATAAATAAAATTGGCATTATTCCAAGATAGGAAAAATGCCTCTTTTGTGGTTTAAAAGAAAATAAAGAAAATATTCAATAAACGTAATAAAATATATAAAATAGGTGAAGTAAATGAAGTATGATGTAATTATAGTTGGTGCTGGCCCAATGGGAATTGGAACTGCATATGAGCTAATGCTTAAAGCTCCGGATAAAAAAGTCTTATTAATTGATAAAGGTTTTGAACTTAAGAAAAGACGTTGTCCGATTATTGATGGGAAAATAAAGCAATGCCCTCAAGATATTTATGGTAATAGTGGTTGTAAACCTAGTTGTTCGATGACTTGTGGATTTGGCGGTAGTGGTGCCTTTTCTGATGGTAAGTTCAACATTACCAATGAATTTGGTGGATGGATGAATGAGTATATTAGTGATGAAGAAGTTTTAGAACTAATTAAATACATCGACCAAATAAATATTGATAACGGTGCCCCAATAGAAACAACTGACCCTAATACTCCAAAAGTTAAAGAAATCGAAAGAAAAGGGATTGCTGTTGGATTAAAACTTTTACGTAGTGAAGTAAGACATTTAGGTACTGAAGTCAATTTACAAGTTCTTCATAATATATACCAAAAACTTCAATCAAAGATTGATTTTCTTTTTGAAACTCAAGTAACAGATATTATCGTTGATGATAATAATTGTCGTGGTGTAGAAATTAAAGGTGGAGAAAAAATATATAGTGATGTCGTTGTTATCGGTGTTGGTCGTGGTGGTTCTGATTGGCTTAACCGTACTTTAAGTAAACATGGCGTTAAATTTACTAATAACCGTGTTGATATTGGTGTTCGTGTTGAAACTAATGACATCATTATGGATGAAATAAATGAACATTTATACGAAGGTAAATTTATTTATAATACAAGCGTTGGAACTAAAGTAAGAACTTTCTGCGCTAATCCAAGTGGACATGTGGTTGTAGAAAACTGGGATGGAATAATGGTATGTAATGGTCATGCATATCGTGACCATACATTAGGAAGTCAAAATACAAATTTTGCATTACTAGTATCACATGAATTTTACCAACCATTTAAAGATCCAAATGAATATGCACGTGAAATATCTAAACTTGCAAATAAATTAAGTGGTGGCAGTGTAATTATTCAAAAATATGGAGATATTAAAAAAGGTCGAAGAAGTACACCAAAACGTATTGAAGAAGGATTTGTTCGACCAACATTAAAAGAAGCAGTACCAGGTGATCTTGCAATGGTACTTCCATATAAGACATTAAAATCAGTTATCGAGATGATTGATGCATTAAATTATGTTACTCCAGGAATAGCAAATGACCATACACTATTTTATGGTGTTGAAGCTAAGTTTTATTCTGATCGTGTCGATGTTAATAGTAATTTTGAAACTAAACAAATTAAAAACTTATTTGTTGGTGGAGATGGTGCAGGAATAACTAGAGGACTAGCACAAGCAGGCGCCAATGGTGTAAAAATTGCCCGTGTTATTATGGATTTATAAGGATTAAGGTTCTTAATCCTTTTTTTTATTTTGTTCATAATTTGTCTACTAGAACGATATAATATAATGGTGAGGGATATATGAAAAATAGGGAGCTTGTAATTGTTCCGTTAATAATAACAATTTTAGGTTTATTTTTATATGTAATTGGCGATACAATAACAGGAGATTTTGTTAGAATATTTTTCCCGCAAAGAAATACGATATTTGAATTTTTAAAAATTTATTTTACTGCTTTTTTGCTAATTTACATTTGTGGTCTATTTACAGATGATCGTAAAGTAAATAATTATTTATTTTCACGTGTAGTTGGTTCGTTAATAATGATGGCGCTAACAATTGCTTTAGGCAGTTTTGTTTATTTTGTTTTTCATAAGGTTACTGCATTATCTTTATTAATAATCTTTTTAGTATCTGTTTGGGTTGGGCAGTTAGTATCTTATTTCACTCAAAAGCATGAGTTTAAATATCAAAACACAATGGCAATCATACTCCAAACATTAATTACACTTTTAATTACCTTTTATACATTATATCCACTGAATAATTACTTATTTAATTAGCTAATCACTGGTTAGCTTTTTTCTTTGCAAATGAGATAGGTTTGTGTTAAAATTAGAGTAAAAGTAGGTGGGATTAATGAAAGATAGTTTTAATAAAATTTGCATGGATGCATCACTAGTTGGTGCGAGTGTAGTAGTATATAATAAAAATGGGATTGTAGAAGAAGTGTGCTACGGAAAGCAAAGTATAGAAGAAAATATAGAAACAAGTAAAGACACTATATATCGTTTAGCTTCTATTTCAAAGGTTATAGTTGCTGCAAGTGTAATGACTCTTCAAGAACAACATAAAATTTGTCTTGATGATGATATTAGTAATTATTTGGGATTTAAAGTACGTAATCCTTTCTTTCCTAATGATTATATTACAATAAGAATGCTTATGACACAAACATCTAGTTTATTAGATGGTAAAGATAATAGTGGATATGATTTAGTTAATGGAACAAACAATCCTTGCTCATTACAAGATTTATTAGTTGATGGGGGAAAATATTATACCCTTGATACTTTTGATCACTACAAACCAGGGACAAACTTTAATTATTCTAATTTTAATTGTGGGATTTTAGCTTGCATTGTTGAAAAGGTTACAGGAATGTATTTTACTGATTATGTAAGAAAAAACGTATTAATTCCATTAGAAATGGATGCATCTTTTGTTATTACTGATATAAAAAATCAGGACAAGGTTGCAAGTTTATATAAAGTAGAAAATAATAATATTAAACTAAATAGAACTTTAGTAGATTTTATAAATTTAAAATATAATAAGTTTCCATTAGGAGATAATTTCCGTGGCCCTGCTGGTGGTCTATTTTCAAGTCTTTCTGATCTTGCTAAGTTTGCTCGCATATTTTTAAATAATGGACGTCCAATTCTGAAAAAAGAAACAACAGATTTAATGCTTGCAACACATTGGGAAGGTGTAGGCCATGGTGCTTATAAGGCTAAAGGATTACAAATGATTATTTTAAATTATAAAGGGCATATTTTAAAAGGGCATTTTGGTGATGCTTATGGAGTAAGAAGTTTTATGCTTTTTAATGAAGAAAAAAATATAGGAATAAATTATATTACTAATGGAGGATTTTATAAACTCCAACAATCAGGAATTGATAGTGTTCAAGAAAAAGTACTAGATTTATTTATAGAAAAGTATATGTAGAAAAGGCGGAAGAAAATGATAGATACGATATTTTTTGACTTAGACGGAACCTTATTATTAATGGATCAAGATGAGTTTTTAAAACATTATTTTGATAAGCTAAAGAAAAAGTTTGGAGACGAAAGCATCTTAAAAGTAGTTAAAGTTGGTGTAGTTGCAATGATAGAAAATGATGGTAGTAAGACTAATGAAAAAGCCTTTTGGGATGTTTTTAATAAACTTGTTCCTAATAATAATTTAGAAAATAAATTTATAGACTTTTATACAAACGAATTCCAAGAACTAAAATCCATAACAAACATGCATAATCAAGGGAAAGAAGCAATTAAACTTTTAAAAAGTAAAGGTTATGATATTGCATTATGTACTAATCCATTCTTTCCAAAAATCGCAACATATTCAAGGATTATGTGGGCTGGTATTGATCCTGAAGATTTTATTTGGATTACTACATATGAAAATAGTCATTATTGCAAACCAAATTTAAAATATTATGAAGAAGTATTACAAATTACGAATAAAAAGCCGGAAAATGTATTAATGGTTGGTAATGACGTTTTAGAAGATTTATGTGTTAAAAAGTTAGGTATGAAAACTTTTTTAGTTGAGGATAATCTCATAAACAAAAATAATTTAGAAATAATTTCTGATTATAATGGAAGTTTTAAAGCTTTTTATGAGTTTGTAAAGAGTCTTCCAGAAAGGATAAATTATGGAAAAGTTTCTACTAATTAAATACTTTTATACAAGCAAATTAAAAGATTTTTTGCTTCCTAAGTTTCAAGTTGAAATTGAAGATACACTAGAAGAACTTTTTGAAAATGTAAATGTATATTTTCATTTTATTGATGCATCAAGTAGTGCATATTATCATGATTTTATCGAAGTTGAACATAACTTTACTTTATATGAATCAAAAAAGAGCAAAATATTTTCAATAGTAAAAGAAAAAGTAAGATTTACATCAAACGTGAATGAGGCTCCAGAAGATTTAGAATTATATTATGATATCCATCCAACAAAACTTTTTTTGAAATTTGCTATTTTTCGTAAAGTTTCTGAAAACGACTTTTATGTAAATGATTTTGATGAATAATTAGAGGTGAATATGAAACATTTCTTACGAATCGAGAATATGTTTTACGCTCGAAGTTATCAAAAACTTCTTAATTATCTTGATGACTTAAGAAGTGACAAGCCCCTTTATCAAGGGTTTAAACTTTATTTAGATCGAATAATTTATAATAAGGATATAAATAGTAAAAATCCTTATTATAATTTTTATTATGGGAATTATGAAAATTTAGAAAGCGAATTTTTATCTTTAGATGATGATTTTCATAATTTATATTTAGGGCATTTATTTAAAGATGAGTTTGATAAGGCGGAAAACTATTATAAAAAAGCTGATCATTTATATCAAAGTAAAGCATATTGTGCATTAATCTATATAAATAAAAAGGACTATCAAAAAGCAAAATATTTGTTAGAAGCAACAGAAGATTTTATTTTAAGTCCTTATTATTTGGGTTATTTATATGCAAATGGATTAGGTGTAGACAAAAATATTGATAATGCTATTTTCTATTATACTAAAAGTGCGAGTTTAGGATTTCAAGATGCAAGTTACTTGCTCGCAACAACATATAAAAATAATTTAGACCAAAAGTTTGGTAATGGATACAGCGATAAAATAATTCTTGATTTAGTAAATAAACTTCACCCACAAGCAATATTAAATATGCTTGATGCGACACAAGGAAAGAAGCAACTCGAAATATTAACTAAAGCTATTAATTCACCTGATGGTGATTTAAAATATCAAATTGGCCTAAAATATTTTTATGGTAACTCTTTACCTTGCAATAAAGAGTTATCAAAGTATTGGCTTGCTTTAGCTGCACAGTTAAATAATCGTAAGGCAATTAAGTTTTTGGAGGAGAATTTTGATTAAGCTAATTTGTCCTGTTTGTAAGAATGTATTACATAAAAAGTCAAATAGCTATGTTTGCATAAGTAATCATAACTTTGATATTGCAAGAAGTGGATATGTCAATTTATTACTTAATAAACCTAATAGTGGTGATAATAAATTAATGATTAATGCCCGCCATAATATTCATCAGCAAGGATTTTTTTCGAAAGTAGTATCTAAAATAATAGAAATGATTGATTCTAATAATATAAAAACTATTTTAGATGCTGGATGTGGTGAAGGATATTATTCTCGAGAAATTTATAATGCTTTAGGAATAAATATTTGCGGAATAGATGTATCGAAATATGCAATTAATAAAGCAAAAAAGCTGTGCCCAAGTATTACTTATGTTATTGCAAGTAATTATGATATTCCTTTAGATGTTGAAAGTGTTGATGCAATTCTAAATGTTTTTGCACCTGATTTTGAAAAAGAATTTGAAAGAGTATCAAAAGAATATATTATTAAAGTAATTCCTGATGAATATCATCTTTTTGAACTTAAAAATGCATTGTACGATAAAGTAATAATAAAAAAGCCTAAAGTGCCTAGTTATCAAAACTTTAAGTTAATTGATGAAATTTCCATCTCGTATAGCCATAAAGCGAATAGTTTAATAGATCTAATTAAAATGACACCTTTTTACTACAATTCCAAAATCAATGAAAATATCAATATTAAATATGTAACGATTGCAGTGAAAATATTATTATATAAAAAAATGTGTAATTTTATAAATAGTTTATGATATAATAAAAGCGAGGTGATTTTAATGGATGAACAAAAGTTCTACTTATGCAAACATTGTGGCAATTTAATAACCATGATGAGAGAAAGCGGTGTTCGCATGGTTTGTTGTGGTGAAGAGATGGAACTATTAGAAGCAAATACTCGTGATGGCTCACGTGAAAAACATGTTCCCAAGGTAGATGTAGAAGGGGATTTAGTAAAAGTTCAAGTTGGTGACGTAATTCATCCTATGGAAGAAAAACATTATATCGAATGGATTTTTGTAAAGACTAGTAAAGGTGGAATGTTTAAGCATTTACTTCCTGGTGATGAACCAAAAGCAGAGTTTCGTTTAGTAAATGAAGAAATAATAGCAGTTTATGAATATTGTAATATCCATGGACTTTATAAGAAAGAGGTAAAAGAGTAGCAAGCTACTCTTTTATCATTATTTGTCTTTTTTTTGCGTATAATATATTATGAGAAAGTTTAAAATATACTTAATTATAATATTAATTAGTGGAGTGTTACTTTTTACTGTCAACTTCATTACTAATTATTTTGGGGAAAGGGTAGGGGTTTACATTACCAATAAAGCCTCGGTATATAGTGTTGTAGTTATTGAGGAGGCAATTCGTGATGAAGTTGTAAGTCGTATTGATATTGATGAATTAGTAATATTTCAGAAAGATCAAAAAAATACTATTACTAATGTAAGTATCAATACTAAACAAATCAATAATATTCTTGCAAATGTAAATAAAAGTGTTGTAAAAAGTATGGAGGCTTTAGAAGAAGAAAAGTTGTCACTTCCTTTAGGAATAATAGTAAGTGATACATTATTTGGTTCCTTAGGACCGGAATTTGATATTCGTTTAATTCCAATGGGGAATGCTATTACTGATGTAGTTGCGGAAGTATCACCTTATGGTATAAATAGTAGTTTATTAGAAGTAAGTATTAAAGTAAAGGTTAGTATCCAAACAATGATACCTTTGCGGAGGGAAGCTGTAGAAGTCGATTTTAATATCCCACTTATAATGCAAGTAATTAATAGTGATGTTCCATTATTTTATATTAATAAATAAGCAAAAAAAGTGCAAAATTTGAAAAAATGTAGTATAATTTACTAAGAAAAGGAGTGTTATTATGAATCATCAAGAAACAGAAAAAAGAATTAAAAATATTATAAATAGAATTCGACCATACCTTCAACATGACGGTGGCGATTGTGAATTCGTTAAGTTTGAAGATGGTGTTGTATATATCCGCATGAAAGGTGCATGTGTTGGTTGCGCAAGTATCGACCTAACATTAAAAGATGGTATTGAAGCTATTTTACTTGAAGATGTACCTGGAGTAATTGCTGTAGAAACTGTAGACTAATAAAGACTCTTTTCTTTATATTATTTATATGTTATAATGTAATTAAGAAAGAGGTATTATTATGGTAAATAAAGGGGATATCGTTTATGGAATTATCACGAATATCATCGGATATGGTGCCTTTGTAAATGTTGGAGAATATAATGGTTTAATCCATATTTCTGAATTTTCTGATAATTTTGTAAAGGATATTAAGGATTTTGTAGAAGTGGGAGATAAAGTAAAACTTAAGGTTGTTGATGTTGATGATGAAAACAAACGTCTTAAGTTAAGTTACAAAATGATTAATAAAATTCGTGGTGTTAAAGGAGATGTTCCTAAATTTACAATTGGTTTTAAAAGTCTAAGGGATATGTTACCACAGTTTATTAAGAAGCAAATTGATCAAATTAAGGAGTCATAATGTATTTAAAACTTGATTATCAAAATATCGATTTAAGTAAAAGAAAATCCGAGGGTTTAAAAGCCCTCGATAAAATCCTTTCTAAACAAGGTTTGGGAAGTGATTTTTTAGGTTGGACACATTATCCAGAAAATTATAATCGCGAGGAATTACAAAGAGTATTAGAAGCAAGCGAAAAAATCCGAAGCGAAAGTGATTTATTAGTAGTTGTTGGAATTGGTGGTTCATACCTAGGAGCAAAAGCAGCAATTGATATGCTTAAGCCTTATTTTGATAAATCATTTGAAATAATATTTGTAGGAAATACACTATCGTCCACTTATACAGCTGAAGTTTTAAAATATTTAGAAAATAAAGATTTTTCAATTAATGTTATTTCGAAATCAGGTTCTACAACCGAACCTGCAATAGCTTTTAGGCTTTTAAAAAAATTGCTTGAGGAAAAATATCAAGATAAAGCCAAAGATCGGATTTATATTACAACCGATCCGAAGTCGGGAATTTTACGAATGGAAGCAGAAAGTGCTGGCTGGACGACATTTACTGTTCCATCAGATATTGGTGGAAGGTATTCAGTATTAACGTCAGTAGGACTTTTGCCTATTGCATGTGCAGGAATAGATGTTAAGAAAATGCTCGAAGGGGCGCAGCAAGCAGTACTTGATTTTACTCAAAAAGACTTAGATAATAACTTAGCAATGAAGTATGCTATTATTCGAAATATTTTATATGAACAAGGAAAAAAAGTAGAAATCTTTACAACTTTTGAACCTAAATTAAGATACTTAGGTGAGTGGCTTAAGCAACTTTTTGGAGAATCAGAAGGTAAAGATAGTAAAGGATTATTTCCAACAAGTTTAATTTATTCGACTGATTTACATTCGATGGGACAGTTTGTTCAGGACGGAAGTAAAATTCATTTTGAAACATTTATTAGAATTGAAAAACCGGAACTAGATATTATTATTCCTGAAAGTACAGATGATGATGGACTTAATTATCTCGATGGAAAAAGCTTAAACTATATAAATGATAAAGCTTTAGAGGCTACAGTTTTAGCTCATAATGAAGGAGATGTACCAACAATAATACTTACCATTCACGAAATTAATCCATTTATCTTTGGATATTTAGTATATTTCTTTATGATGAGCTGTGCCATAAGTGGTTATATCCTTGGGGTTAATCCGTTTAACCAAGAAGGAGTGGAAGCATATAAAAATAATATGTATGCCCTTCTAGGTAAAAAAGGATATGAAAAATTGGCTGAAAAATTAAAATAACACAATTAGTGTTATTTTTTTTAATATGAGAATAAAATTAAGCAGGTGAGTTAATTGAAAAAAGTTTTTTTTATTTTTATCATCCTGCTTCTTGCTTCTCTTTTTATATGTGTTGAAGCTGTTATGGATAGTAATAAAAAAAGTGATATTATTATTTATCTTGACCCTGGCCATGGTGGTAGAGATGGTGGTGCTATTGGTGTCGATGGAACATATGAAAAAGATATTACTCTTTCTATTTGTTTTAAATTAAGAGATTTATTTATTAATTCGGGTTTTAAAGTATTGATGACTAGAGAAGGTGATTATGATTTAGCGCCTACAGGTAGTCGCAATCATAAGCGCGATGATATTCATAAGCGCGTCGACATGATTAATAAATCAAATGCAGACTTTTATATTAGTGTTCATGCTAATAGTTTCCCGTCAAGTAAAGTACATGGAGCGCAAACCTTTTTCAAACAAAATGAAAGTTTGTCGCGGGATTTGGCCGTATGTATTCAAAATGCAATTCTTGTTAATTTACTTAATACTAAAAGGATAGCAAAACATATTAAGGGAATATATTTAATTGATCATGTTTTAAAGCCTGGTGTTTTAGTTGAAGTCGGTTTTTTATCTAACGCAAATGATTTAAGTTTACTAAAAGATGAAAATTATCAATTAGAAATGGCAATGGCAATTTTCTTAGGAACATGTGAATTTCTCGAAAGCAACTATCAAGAAAATTATT
>DUOT01000046.1 GCA_012838705.1 Acholeplasmataceae bacterium | reverse complement strand
GTTAATCATTTAATACATAAATTATAAAAGTATTAATCTTTATGAAACATATATTAAAAAAAATATGGGGGGGGGTAGAGCTTACTCGATATAAAATTTTAGCCAGAGATTCACACGGAGCTTTGTTATATCGTTTTTTAATAAAACTATTATATCCAATTCTTAGTTCGAGGTGTATATTAAGTTCTCGCATTATAAATTATAGAAATAGAGAAAATAAAAATCTTTATGAACAAGTGAAAGAAGCTGCTCATAATGATAATTTATTAAAGAAGGATTTAGTACTATGTTATTTTTATTATCATATTGTTCCATGGGAATATAAATTGTATCAATTTGCATCAAAGACACATCACCAGCGTTTAAAATATTTAAGTGATTCTGATAGATATATGTGCTCTGAATTAGTGATGGGAGTTAAAATCTATGAAATACTAAAGGATAAATATCAATTTTATAATCTTCTTAAACCATATTATAAAAGACCCATTTTAAATTTTTCAAAGGAATGCAGCAGATCAGAACTAAATGATTTTCTTTCAAAAATCGATGAAAAACTCTTTATTAAACCGAGGAATGGGTCTTTGGGAAGAGATACTTTCATAGTTACTTCATTAACAGAAAAAGAAGTGCTTTATGATACGCTCTCAAATATGAAAGGTGAGTGGTTAATAGAAGGTGCTATTAAACAATCTTTAATAATGTCAGAATGGAATCAGTCATCCGTAAACACTTTGAGAATACCCTCATTTAGATTTAATAATCAAGTGGTAATATTACAACCATTTTTCCGCACAGGTCGTAAGGGGCAGATTGTTGATAATGCTGGTGCTGGTGGTATATTGGCAGTTGTAGATGCAGAGACTGGTATAATAATAACAGATGGACATGACGAAAATTTAAATATTTTCAGATGTCATCCAGATTCTAATAAACAATATAAAGGCTGGCAAATACCATGTTATTCAGAGTTGAAAACATTGGTAAAAAAAATCCATATGGAATTACCAAAAGATTTTATTTATGTAGGGTTTGATTTTGCACTAACAGACAAAGGGTGGGATTTAATTGAAGGTAATTGGGGGCAATTTGTCGGTCAAATTGCCACTCAAAACGGCATAAAAACTAAATTTGATGAATATATAGGAGTATTCGACTAGCAAATCCTAAATGAATATAATACAAAATGAAAATTTTATTTGTAAATGACCAATATGAGAGAGGTGGTGCAGGAAGAGTTGCTGCAATATTGGCGAATCAATTGTATGCAAAGGGGTATGACATTATTTCAGTATACGACTATCAAAATTGGGGTCACACATATAATGTAAATGATAAAATACCAAGACGGTTGATTATTACAAAGTCCACAAAAGTTGGGATTTTAGATAAGACTCTCAAGTGGTGGAATTGTATAAAATCAATACGAAGATACATTAAAGAAGAGAAGCCTGATATTATTATTGCTACTCAAGCAATGATGTTTTTTTGCTGTTATATCGCTAATATGAATATAGAAATTCCAATTATTGCAGCAGACCACACATCCTTTACTCGTCATATAAATCCTTTGCTCGATTTTGTTAGATATCGGTTATATGCTAAAGCGAATGGATTATCGATTTTGACAAAAAAAGATTTCAAAGTATTGGGAGATAAATACCCGGACAAACAAGTTATTTACAATCCTATTTCGTTCCCAATATTAGCCACAACCCGTATTAGAAAAAAAAGAATCCTCTGTGTTGGGCGATTAGAGGTTTGGGATATAAAGGGATTTGACTTAATTATAAAAATATGGGCAGAACTTGCGCCTAAATATCCAGAATGGACATTGGAAATCGCTGGTCCAGGGGATAATAAATCTAAAGCATATTTAAAAAAAATGATTGAAGATAATAAGTTGTCGTCTTGTATCTTGTTGGGACAAGTTGATGATATGAAAAACTTATATTCTTCATCTGAAATCTTTGCACTACCTTCTAGGATGGAAGGTTTTCCGATGGTTCTGATGGAAGCTATGTCTCAAGGATGTGCTTGTATTGCTTTTGAAGTTGGTGGTGCTACAAACGAAATGCTTGATGAAAATGCTGGAATTATCGTGAAAGATGGAGATATTGAAGCTTTTAAACAAGCATCAATTACCCTGATAAAAGATAAAACTATCAGAGAAAGATATTCAATGGTTGCAATAAATAGCGTAAAGAAATTTTCAGTAGATGAATTTGTCGATTCGTGGGAATGTTTAATCCATAAAACACATAATAAGAATATCTCAGTAAAGAATAGCTAAGGTTATCTAAAAAAATGTATAGAAATGGTAGGCTTATTTACTTTTGATGGTCCCTTATATAAAGATAAAAATGGGATTTATTGTAATACAACAATAACAAATGAAATGCTAGAAAGGTATTTCTGCGTTGTAGATAAACTATATTTACTGATAAGAACATTCTCTATAGAGCAATCGTATGAAGATGCGCATATGACTAAATTGGATTTAGGTAATCGTATAGAGGTAATAGAAGTTCCAAACCTAAATTCGCCAATTCAATATTTTAGCAGACATCGGTATAATAAGGAATTTAAAGAAATTGTATCTAAATGTGATATGATATTTCTGCGCATACCAAGTGTTATTAGTGATATGGTTGCAAAGATTTGTAAACAAATAGAAAAACCTTATTTAGTAGAAGTTGGGGGGTGCTCGTGGGATTCATACTTTAATCATAGTATTTTAGGAAAATTAATCGCTCCAATGATGTTTCTTAATCAAAAAAGCACTGTCAAGAATGCGCAATTTGCGTCATATGTAACGGAAAAATGGTTGCAAAATCGATACCCCGCACAATGCACTCAAATCGCGGCTTCTAATGTGTATTTAAGAGATTTTGATGAGGAAATTATACACACTCGTATTATGAGATGCGAAAAAGCCTCTTATGTGCCCAAAAAGATTGGAACGATAGCTTCTGTTGATGTCAGATATAAGGGGCAAGAATATGTTATACATGCACTCCATAAATTAAAATTATTGGGATATAGACTAGATTATGAACTAGTTGGGTCTGGCGTTGGTAATTACTTGAAGGCGTTGGCTAAAAAATTAGGTGTAGAAGATCAAGTACACTTTTTAGGATTAAAAAAACATAGTGACATCTGGGACTGGTTGGATCAAATAGATATATATGCTCAACCTAGTAAACAGGAGGGATTGCCAAGAGCTGTCATTGAAGCAATGAATCGTGGATGTGTTTGTATCGGTTCTACTACAGCAGGCATTCCTGAATTGTTGGAATCTAAATATGTATTCAATAATGGGGATATTGAGCAAATATGCAATATTATCAAAGGTATCTGTGGAGATAAAGATATTAAGCAAAACATCATTCGCAATTTTGAAAAATCTAAAGAGTTTGATATTGATTTACTAAATCAAAAACGAACTAACTTATTCAGTAAATATCAAAAGTACATACTAAATATGATTAACAATGAGTAACTCTATTAAAAATGAATATTCCTTCAAGGACAAAATTCAACTTGCTTGGTGGCTCTTGCGAACTAAGCTACAAGTACCTTCAGCCCGTCTTATTCGCTATCC
>DUOT01000174.1 GCA_012838705.1 Acholeplasmataceae bacterium | reverse complement strand
TGGGTATGTACGATGAAGCACTCAGAAGTGCCTACGACTATTGTTTTAATAATTGCCCTGAAGGTATCGACTTCACTGATATAGACACCCTTAATTTAACGGAGTTAGGCAAACTACGGAATAAGTGTGCAAGATGTAAGGACTCCAAAGAAGGCATCTATAAATTAGACGCCATCCTAACAGCCTATAAAGGGCAAACCAAGGCTGTTAGCCTTGAAGCCGAGGTAGAAGCCCTTAAAGGCATTATTGAGGCTAAAGAAAAGGAATTAGAGCAGTATAAGGATGCAATTACAGCCTTATTAGAGCAACTGCACAAGACAAGCAAAGAAAAAGTTGACCGTAATGTAGGGCGTAAACCAACAATAGCAAAGACTTATGGCAAAAAAATAGATGCCCTGAAAAAGGAAGGTAAAAGCCAAAGAGCAATTGCAGAGCAATTAGGTATATCAACCACCAGCGTTAATAATTATCTTAAAGGCAAATACGACGTAGTAGCCTATTATGGCAAAGACATAACGAAATTAAAGGAATCAGGGAAGAATGTT
Organism: Acholeplasmataceae bacterium; assembly: GCA_012838705.1. Classification (GTDB taxonomy): domain Bacteria; phylum Bacillota_I; class Bacilli_A; order ML615J-28; family CAG-698; genus DUOT01. Next base: position 4,519 of record DUOT01000174.1, on the reverse strand, counting down.
GATGAAATAGCCCAGCAACTACGAATCTCTAAAACGACTGTTGAGGACTTTCTTTCGGGAAAACTTGCAAGAAAGAAGAAGAAGTAGGAAGTGTTCCATTATACATCTATACTAAAACAATATTGTACCAGTATAGATGTATACTGGAACAAAAACAGAAAAGGTTAATTTGTACCATTATACATCTATACTAATACATTTAAGAGAGGAGAATTAAAGATGGCTAAGAACGAGGAAATAATGAATGTGCAGAAGGCATTTAGTAAGAATTATTTACCCCTTGAACTGCTGATGCTAAACGACAAACTCAGTAATAGCCTACCTAACGGGGGATTACCTATAAAATACAAGGATACTTTATCAAATGATGATGTAATTAGCTTGGAGATTAGTAAGCAAGGGGCTAAGAAGCCTATTATAACGCCCGTCTTACTATACTACGATGACGAACGAGTAAAGTTAAATACAGGGAAACCTTGGACACCGTATGACAGGGCAGTACATGATGCCTGTGCGACCTTATATGAAGCAGGGTATGAGTATTTCACAGCAGATATGGTATATAGGGCAATGAACGGGCTAACTGACAAGGAAAAAGTTAGCCCACAGGCTAGGGGAGCAGTTACCAAGAGCTTAGATAAGGCAATGAGCATAAGGTTATTTATAAACTACACCAATGTCCAATCAGCATATAAACGGGGAAAAAATACCGAGATTATAGTGGATAGCCAGTTATTAGCAGCAGATAGACTACGAGCGAAAGCAGGGGGTTACGAAGTTACTGTTTATAAGTTTTTAAGGAAACCCCTACTGTACGAGTACAACCAAACGACAGGGCAAATTTTAAAGATTCCCAATGAGCTTCTAAAAACAAAGTCTATAAAATCTACCGAAGATGTAATAGTCATCAAGAGTTATCTATTGAGACATATAGAGGCAATCAGGAAGAACCGAAGGAATAACCATATAAGATATAACGCCATTTATGAGGAATTGGGTATTGAGGACCCAGAAGATAGGGCGAACAGGACTAAATTATACAGGATTAGAGAGAGTATAAAAAAACTATTAGACGAATGGACAGAAAAGGATTATATAAAAGGCTACGAGGAATATGATAAAAGAGGCAGTAAGGGCGTTATTATAAGGGTTATGGACGAATTAGAATAATCTTTACTACCCGCATAAACCGTGACAACTACCCGCATAAACCGTGACAACTACCCGCATAAACCGCGACAAGAGGTCGTATAAACCGCGACAAGAGGTCGTATAAACCGCGACAAGAGGTCGTATAACTGATGACAAGAGGTCGTATAACTGATGACAGAGGTCGTATAACTGATGACAGAGGTCGTATAACTGATGACAAACGGCTTTTAAAAATAGCCCTCTAACCCTTGTCCCATCGGGCTTCCTGCGATAGGGCAAAAAATCCGAAAGTCTTTAAAAGTCTCTAAAAGACTTTTAAAAGACTTTAAAGGGTTTCACGCCTCACACCCTTAGGTGTGTGAGGCTACCCTTTAAAGTCCTTCCTTTAAAGAAAATATATCCAGTGTGTTCGCCCAGATTATCCAGAACGCTTCTAAACGCCCTACAAGCGTTTCAAATATATTTTTTAAAGGAAATATACTTAAACTATATTTAAAGAGGTCCACAGCCCTTTTAAACGGCTTTTAGCCCTATTAAAAACCTAATCACTTATATTATTTTTAAAGGCATAAAAATAATTTATTTTTTTGCTTGACTTGTGGCTACACCAATGCTATTATATATCTATATTATGTTTTAAAGGAGGAATTGATATGAAAAACCAATTAACAGATTTAGTCCGGGTTCGCCTAACAAAGAAAGACCGAGAATTGATGGAGCAGTACGCTGCTAAACTTAGGATGTCGTTGTCCGACTATATCAGGTTTAGTTGCCTAACTAAACCTCCTAAGGAGGTGTACGAGGATGAACCGAGACGAAGCTAAAAGAATTGTCCAGCAGGGACTCCCAGAATACTTAGAAAAGATAACAGAACGCCGAGGAGAGCAGTATGTGTGTCCTCTATGTGGTAGTGGGAATGGACCTAACGGCACACCAGCAGGCAGTATATACTTTAAAGGCGATATACCCTACTACAAATGCTTTTCGTGCGACTTCCATGGCGATACCTTCGACCTTATAGCCCAAGTAGAGGGGCTAGAACCGGCAGACGCCTTTAAACGGGCATACAAGGAGTTTAATTTAACCCCCGACCAAATGCCTTCAAACCATGCTACCGAGCCGTCTACGGGCGATTTGAAGGGTAGTTTTACCGAGTATTATAAAAAATGTGCTAAAACTCTCGTGAGAATAGCCAATGCAGGGGACGGAGACTTAGTTAATTACCTAAAATCCCGAGGAATTAGCCCTTTAACTGCTGAATTCTTTTTTATAGGCTATGACCCTAAATGGATTAGCCCAACAGCACAGGCTAAGGGCAAGACAACCTACCCAAGCCAGCGTCTAATAATCCCCCTAAATTCCCATAGTTATACAGCAAGAGCCATAGACCCTAAAAATACAGCCCCAAAGCTTAAAGAGGGCAAGGGTGACTTGTTCAACAGACGTGCATTAGACAGCGAATACCCTGTGTTTATCGTGGAAGGTGAATTTGACGCCCTCTCACTAGCCGATATTGGTGTAAGAGGCGGCAAGATAAAAAACGGCATTAACGCCGATGTAATCGCCCTTTGTAGTACAGGCAATTACAAACTTCTTTTAGAGGCACTTAGGCATAAAAAACCAAAAAGCCCCCTAATCCTAAGCCTTGATAACGACAAGGCAGGGCAAGCGACCACGGTTAAGCTTGCTAAGGGGCTTGAAAAATTAAATGTTAGCTACAGTATAAACAATATATCAGGAGAATACAAGGACCCAAATGACGCCCTAATAGCTGATAGAAAAGGGTTTGTGGCTACTGTGAAGCAAACCTTGCACGAGGTAAACGCAGGCAACCTAACCACAATATCTTCTTTAGAGGCGTTAGAAGGCGATTTAAGCGTAGATGATTTAATAGACGACCAAGAACCCGATGCAATACAAATTGAGAGCGTAGCGGACGGATTACAGGCATTTAAAGACTATATAAAGGCAAGTATCACCGCCCCGACCATCTCAACGGGATATACTCAGTTAGACGCCCTGTTAGACGGCGGATTACATTCGGGACTATACGTATTAGGTGCTATCAGCAGTTTAGGTAAGACCAGTTATATTTTACAGGTAGCCGACCAGATAGCCCAGCAAGGTATACCAGTTATATTCTTCTCGCTGGAGATGAGCCAATACGAACTGATGGCTAAAACGGTCAGTAGGCTGACATACCTATATAGTGCTAACCAAAACGACGCTAAGACCGTGAGGGGCGTGCTAAACGGCAAACGGTACGAGAATTATAGCACCGCAGAGAAAGACCTTCTGGAAACGGCAATGACTAAATACGCAGAATTTGCCAAGAACCTCTATATAGTCGAGGGCGTAGGCAACATCGGAGCAGAGCAGGTAGAAAATGTAGTGGCAAACTATATTACTCTTACAGGCAAGAAACCAGTAGTCATCATAGACTACCTGCAAATATTAGCACCAGCAGAGCCAAGAGCCACAGACAAGCAAAATACCGACAACGCAGTATTAAGGCTAAAACGCCTAAGCAGAGACCAAGACATTCCAGTTATAGCAATATCAAGCCTCAACCGTGAAAACTACACAGCCAATATATCTTTACGGGCATTTAAAGAATCAGGGGCGATTGAGTATTCAAGTGATGTTCTTATAGGGCTACAATTTGATTTCGGGAGCGAGAAACCAACAGATGAAGACATACACGAAATGAAGCGTCAGGACCCAAGGAAGATAGAATTAAAGATATTGAAGAATAGGAACGGGCAGACAGGCGACAGCATCAAATACCACTATTACCCCAAGTTTAACTACTTCAAGGAAACATGGCTAAAATCAAGTGATAAGGCAAAAGAGTTAGCCGCTAATAATCAGTTTGATGTAGTAGCCTTGATAACCAACCAGCACAAGCAAGACAAAGTCATTAAAGTATAAAGGAGGTTAGAACTATGGGTATGTACGATGAAGCACTCAGAAATGCTTACAACTATTGTTTTACCAATTGTCCTGAAGGCATTGATTTCACGGATATAGACACCCTCAATTTACAGGAATTAGGCAAACTACGGAATAAGTGTGCAGGGTGTAAGGACGCCAACGACGGCATCTATAAATTAGATGCCATCCTAACAGCCTATAAAGGGCAAACTAAGGCAGTTAACCTTGAAGGCGAGGTAGAAGCCCTTAAAGGCATGATTGAGGCTAAAGAAAAGGAATTAGAGCGGTATAAGGAGGCTATTACAGACTTGCTAGAGCAACTGCAAAAGACAAGCAAAGAAAAAGTTGACCGTAATGTAGGGCGTAAACCAACAATAGCAAAGACTTATGGCAAAAAAATAGATGCCCTGAAAAAGGAAGGTAAAAGCCAAAG
>DUOT01000045.1 GCA_012838705.1 Acholeplasmataceae bacterium | reverse complement strand
TCCTATTATTTCTGGTTTTTATATAAAATCTAAAATTCCTATTAATAATTACTTAAATTTAATAATAAATATATTATTATACTTTATTGTCTTTAGTCTATCATTTTGGCTAATAAGCCTAAATAAATATGAAAAAAATTTAATAATTACTCCAATTAAGAAAATTCTAAATAAACTAAAAAGAGCTTAAGTGATTAACTTAAGCTCTTTATTGCCTTTTCTAATTCTTTAATTGATGCAAATGTTTCTGTAACTATTGCTCCAAAGATGTTTTCATCTGTTAGATTATCAAAATAGTTGTAATTCGCATTACATGTATTTATTCTATTATCAATGTACTTATATGTTTCTGAAGCAAAATCTTCAAATATATTATAATTAACTTTTATGTTTGCTAATACATTATTATTAAATATTCTAATGCCAACACTACCTTCGATTTTAGTAAATGTGTTAAAGCAAATATTAACATCTAAGTCATTTAATATCCTTTGAAATTGAATGCCACCACAACTATTAAATATATTGTTGTTTATTTCTATTTTTTCTGCCGATAAAAGTTTAATATTTATACTTCTTGTGGCCTGACTAAACTCATTACCGTATATTATTAGTTTGCCACTTGCTCCGGTTCCAGTTATATTATTTTCTTGCCCTGGAAAGCCACTACCTGAAATTAAAATCGCATCACTTAAGGTTCCAGAAAATTTGTTGTTTTCAATATTTAAATTTTTAATATTGCTTAATCTTATTATGTTTGTTAGCTCGTTTATTTCTTCAAAAGTATTATTTGAAATAATAAAATTTTCATTCTGATTATCACCTACCACAGCAAAAGTAAGAAATGATAATCCTTCGTTTAAATTATAGACTTTATTATTTGTAAATGTAAAATTAGTAATACTTCCTGAAGGATTACCATTAATACTTGCGTTTTCTCTAAAGTTTAAATTAGATAGTGTTACATTATTTGCATTAACATTAATTTTGTTTGTTATAGTAGCGTTTATTCCAGTGAGCGATAAATTATCAATATCAATATTTATTTCTTCATTATATGTTCCTTCAGAAAGAACTATGACTGAATTGTTTTGAGCTTTTTCTATAGCCTCGTTAATTTTAGAAAAGGCATTAATACCCATAATATATGTTTTATTATCATAAAGAAAAGCTTCGTTTTGTTCGTATTTATCTATTACTAAAATTTCACTTGTTTCTACATAATCTAATACTCTGATTTCTTTAGATAATTTGATATTTTCATTAAAAATTGATTTTATAGTTATTACTGCTTGTCCAACACTCTTCGCAATCATCTTTCCCTTTTCATCAATAGTGATAACATCATTATCACTAGAAGAATAAATTATAAACGGATATATTATTTCTTCATTTTGATATAAATTAGCTTCTAACTTAGCAAAACTTCCAGGAACTAAATAGTAAGGAATATCGCAACTAAGATGTGTTGGATCTTTAAAAATTGTGATTTCTTTCTCACAGCAAATACTTAAGTCAAGCTTACTTTGAGCTAATACTTTGCATGTTCCTTCTTTTAATGCTGTAAGAACTCCATTTTTACTTATTTCGGCACTATCTCCTTCGATAGACCAAATAACATCTCTACAAGTTCCTGTTGGGCTAGCAGTTACTGAAAAGGTTCTTTTCTCTCCAACTTTTAAGCTATTTGGTCCGTTTATTGTGATATTTTGTGGAATGTTACTTTCAATTGTAATGGTAAACGTGTCAGAAATGTTATTATCGGAAGTACTGATGCAAGTTATAACTATCGTTCCTTCTTTTAATGCTGTAAGATTACCTTCATCATCAATTTCCGCAAACTCCCCATCCACACTCCAAATAACATCTTGATTAGCAACTTCTGGCGATACTAATGCTTTATATTTAAATGTTTCACCTACAATTAACCTTTCTTTCCCTTCAATCGTAATTTTATTTGGTTTTGGTAAAGTAATAGTGATAGAAAATGTATTTGAAATGTTTCCAAGAGTAGCTGTTATTGTTACTGTTCCTTCTTTTAATGCAGTAACATTTCCATTGTGGTCAATTGTTGCAATCGATTCATCACTTGATGACCACATAATAGTCCCCTTTGCACCTTTTGGATAAAGGACTGCATTAAGCTTTTCTGTTTCTCCAATTACTATTTCATTTTTGCCTTGTATTTCAATACTAGTTGGATCAGGCTCAGTAACAAAAACCTCGATTGTTTCACTTATTTCTGTACCAACAATTGTTACCGTAATAGTTGCCTTTCCAGTGCTAATAGCTTTAATTAAACCATCATCAACTGTTGCAACATCGGTATTACTAGAAATCCAATCCAACTCAATGCCATCATCGACGAGTGAATAAACCCAGCGCTTTTCTCCAATTGTTAGTGTAATTTCTGTATCCACTTCGTCGAACTGAAGACTTGGTGATTTGTTACATCCACCAAGCACCAAAGCGAGTACAAAAATTAGAATAAATGAAATCTTACGCATTCGCTTGCAAATTCTCCTCCTTTCATAAAACTCAAGTCTATGCAAACGTTTGCTTAATTATTATAGCATCATTTGAGAAAAAATTCAAATTTTGAAGAAAGGGGTCGAAAAAATCCATAATTTTTTGTGTTTTTTTGTAATATGTTAAAAGAATATATTAAAATTTGATTGAATTATTGTTTTATAAATGTTATAATTATTATAAGATTGAAGAAGGAGAGATAAAAATATGCCAATTAAAATAAACTATGAATTAAATGGTGGCGTATGGGCACCGAAAGACGAAGTAAAAGAAGCGTTTTATACTGATTTATATCATTTTGTAAATGAACGTTATGATACTGAACTTAAATCGATGCCTTTAGCCGATTTCATTAATTCTGAACCATATATTATCGGTAATCTAGTAGGGAAATACTATTTAAAAGAAGAAGTTGGTGGAAAAATTGAAGACCAACCAACAGATTATTTTGTTGGATATTGTTATCAAAATAATAAATACCGTGAGTTATTAAATCACTTAATTGAATTCTTTGCCTTATGGAGAATTATAGAAGGCTGTATGGAAAAACATGCAGATGATTTCTTTGCTAGTGCATGGGCATCACTTGTTGATACAGCTAAATTCTTTAAATATACAACTGTTGAAGATTTAGAAAATAGTCCAGAGTCCCCTACAGTTAGAGTTGAAAGAATTCTAACTAGACTTCAAAATTGTCCAGGTGTATATCATCCACCGCTTGAAGTTAATCCAAATGAAAATTTAAGATTAGCTAAACCTCGTCGTAAAGGTTATGAATTTGTTGGATGGTATGATAATCCGGAATTCAAAGGGGAACCTGTTAGATATATATCTAAAGATTTAAAAACAGAACCAACATATTATGCTAGATGGGCAACACATACAATTTTCCATTCAAATGATGGCTATGCAACATTTGATGATCTTTATGGAGATTTCTTAAAAGACTTATCACAATTTGTTGGTGAAGTAGTAACTAAGGATATTGACAGAGATAAAGAACATGGACCAATCTCTGATTTCTGTAAAGTTACATATCGACATAAAGGAAAATTAGAAGAATTCTTTTCAGTAACTGAATACCATAAAAAATGGTGGTGGCTAATTGAATACATTCGTTCAGTGCAAAAAGGTGATCCTGAAAAGCTTAAATTCTTTGAATATAAAGATGGAAAATTTGGATCTGAACCACACATCCGTTGGGAACTTAATTCCTTATTTACAAGTCGTTTCCACTTAGTATGGCCAAAAACTGCTGACTATAGTGGCGTAGGAATTAAGGAAAAACTAGCAGATTCAACAAACTCACAAATTATCAAAGTAAGATATATAGTTGGTGAAAAAGTTACATTCCCAGAAGTTACAAGACCAGGATATACTTTTGCTGGTTGGTATGATAATCCTCAAGGATTATGTAAAGAGATAACTGAAATAACGGATGATACATATGCAAGTAAAACTTTATATGCTAAATGGGTAAAATAAAATAATAAATCCTTCTAAAATACAGAAGGATTTTTATTTAAAAAACTAACCTATTTATTTAGCGTCTAATCGTTTTTCTTAAGGTGTATGAGTATTTACATTACTATGAAAAAAGTAGAAAGTAAGGTAAATTACAAAAAAATATTAGCATAATTTAAATAATGTACGTATTACAAATAATATCAGAAAACTCAAAAAAAATATTAGAACACTCAACAAAATGGTAGTTATTGTAGAAATGAAAGGATAATATGATATAATAATAATTGAGGTACAATATAATGAGTAAGAAACCAATTAATTTCATGAGAGCACTAACGAGTAATCAAAAAATCGATGTTAAGAATACTATTATCGTTATCTTAATGCCGCTTTTAGTATATTTATTAGTTTATGTTACTGGTGGAATAAAATATTCATATTCACATCTTATGTATGTTGCGATTATTCTAGCAGCAACTAGATTGGGCCCAGTAATGGGAGTTGTAATAGGTATTTATGGAGGGATATTATTAGGACCTTTAATGCCGCTTGATATTGATACTGGTACATCTCAACAATTCATTAATTGGTTTTTACGCTTAATTGTATTTGCACTTGTTGGTGGAATATGCGGATACACATCTAGTAGTTTAAAGAAAAGTATTAAAACTATTTCAAATTTATTTTCGCACCACCCTGAAACTCTATTACCAAATAAAAACTACTTAAGAGAAATAGAAATCGAGTTTACTGCTGAAGAATATACTTGCATGACAGTTATCATAAATAATTATGAACTAATTGTTGATTTACTAGGTATTGATACTTATCATAGAATTCTTAAAAAAATTTATATGTACTTGAAACGTGATTTACCTAGTAATTCAATTATTATCCAAAGTGATAATAATAAACTTTGGATAGCAAAAGAATACAATGAAGTATATTCTGATATATATAAAGTGTTAAATATATTAAAACAACCATTAAATATTGATGATATTACTTTTTACTCAGAATTTTCTTTAGGAGTAAATGTTGTAAGTGGTAATGATGTATTAAATTTAGATACTTATAAAAAAACTGATATTGCAGCAAGACAAGCTCAAAAGCAGAATGTTGAATTTGTAATCTTTCATAAAATTAATTTGCAAAGGTTTAGCGGTTTTGAATTGCTTGGAGTCTTTATTGAAGCATTATCTGAAAACCAAACAACATTAGATTATCAGCCGAAGATTGATGTTGAGAGTAATAAATTAATTGGTTTAGAGGCATTAATTCGTTGGCAACATCCAACGAGAGGTTTAATTATGCCTAATGATTTTATACTTATTGCGGAGACACAATTAATACATCAACTTACGACATGGGTACTGAAAAAAGTAATAAAGAAAATCAAAGATTTTCTTTCAGAAAATATTGATATTCATATTTCAATTAATGTTTCAGTTAAAAATTTACTAAATAAAGAGTTTTTCAATCAAGTAATAAAAATAGTTGAAATGGAAAAAATAGATCCAAGTTTAATTGAATTTGAAATTACGGAATCAGAATTAATGGTTAATCCTGATGAAGCAATTAGTATGCTTCAAAAATTTCAAAAGTACGGTTTTCAAATATCATTAGATGATTTTGGTAAAGGATATTCTTCACTAGCTTACTTAAGCAAACTCCCTGTAAATATTATTAAAATTGATAAAGGATTTGTAAATAAAGTTAAAAAAGAGATTAGTGAAAGACTCATTGTAAAGTCAACTATTGAACTAGCACATAAGTTAAAATGTAAAACATTAGCTGAAGGAATTGAAGATGAAGAAACATTCAAAATTATAAAAAGACTAAATTGTGATTATGCTCAAGGATTTTTCTTTGCTCGTCCAATCCGTGATGGAGAAATAATTCCATGGGTAAAATCAAAACTACAAGGTGAATAATATGGATTTAATTTTGTATAATGGTAAAATCGATGCAATGGATAATAATATTTACGAAGCTATCGCAATTAAAGATGGGAGAGTATTTAAAATTGGGAAGAATGAAGACATTCTTCCCTTAAAAACTAAATATACAAATATAATAGATTTAAATACAAAAGTAGTCCTTCCTGGATTTAATGATAGTCATATGCATTTATATAATACGGGAAAAACGCTAGATACGATTAACTTATTAGGAGTTAAAAGTATAAAAGAAGTAAAAGAAAAGGTAAGAAACTTTATTAAGAAAAATCCCAATTTGAAGATAATAAAAGGAAGAGGATGGAATCAAGATTATTTTGAAGATGAGTCTAGATTTCTTACTAAAGATGATTTAGATGAAATAACTATTGAATTCCCATTAATATTATCAAGAGCTTGTGGACACATTGCAACGGTCAACTCCAAAGCTTTAGAAGGTATAAAGAAAGATATTAAAATCGAAGGTGGATATATCGATTTTGATACAGGTATAGTGTATGAAAATGCCTTAAATCTTTTTGAAACAAAAGAAACAAAAGAAGAAATAAAAAACACAATTATTAAGGCAATGAAGTATGCTAATAGTTATGGTATAACAACAGTTCAAAGTGATGACTTTGGAGAGAATTATAATTTAATACTTGAAAGTTATCAAGAGTTAATGAAAGAAAACAAATTAACTACGCGAATATATGAGCAATGTTTATTACCATCATTAGATAAATTAAAAAAGTTTATTAATGAAGGGTATTTTACAGGCCATGGTAATGATTATTTTCGGATTGGACCATTGAAACTTTTAAGTGATGGTTCATTAGGTGCTAGGACGGCAGCACTTTCAAAACCATATGAAGATGATAAAACGAATTCAGGAATCCTTATTTATGAATATGATGAACTAGAAAAAATAATTACATATGCAAATAATCACAAGTTTCAAATAGCAGTTCATGCAATAGGTGATAAAGCAATTTATGAAGTTCTAAATATTTATAAGAAAATAATTAAAGATAAAAATACTTTAAGGCATGGTATTGTCCACTCACAAATTATGGATGAAAAGCTAATAGATTTATATGCTAAGCATGACATTTTAGCATACATCCAACCAATATTTATTCATTATGATCATCGGATTGTAGAAAGGAGAGTGGGTAGAAGCTTAGCTCAGACTTCATATGCTTTTAGAACAATGTTAGATAAAGGTATAAATTTAAGTTTAGGAACTGATAGTCCAATTGAACATTTAAATCCCTTTGCAAATCTTTACTGTGCTGTAACACGAAAAGGTTTAGAAGGAAGTCCTATAGGTGGGTGGTTTCCAGAAGAAAGTTTAAGCCTTTATGATGCCATAAGTTTATATACTAAAGGTTCAAGTTATTCTGAATTTCAGGAACATCAAAAAGGTGTTTTGAAACCTGGATATTTAGCTGATTTAATTGTCTTAAACCATGATATATTTTCAGTTCCAGCTGAAAAGTTACTAGACACAAAAGTCGAATACACTATTGTTGGTGGGAAAATAGTATATAGTATTTACAAATAATTAACTATTCGAAAATTATTTAAATAGATATTATGAGGAGTTCCGCTTGTTACATATAGGGCTTTGATATCGAAAACAAAAAAAGCTAGAATCAAATTTTGACTCTAGCCTTTTTTATTTATATTGTCGCTGTCCAACCACCATCGATTACTATTTCTGAACCAATAATATAACTTGATTCATCAGATGCTAAGAATAATAAAAGGTTAGCAATTTCTTCTGGTTTTCCTGGTCTTTTGATAGGAATTTTATTAATAAAATAATTTAGATATTCAGGGTCATCATCTATTTCTTTTGTCATACCCGTTTGAATATATCCTGGATGGACAGAATTTACACGAATATTAAACTCTGCAAGTTCTATAGCAGCAGATCTTGCAAGCATTCTATTTGCTCCTTTAGAAGAGCAATAATTAACACCATTACCACCGAACATTCCATTAATTGAAGATACATTAACGATTGCACCATATTTTTGTTGTTTCATTGTTGGAACAACAGCTTTTAATCCTAGAAAGTTACCTGTTGCATTAACAGCAAGATATTTATTCCAAACATCAGTTGTCATTTCATCGATTTTTAATCCACAATCTTTACCACATATTCCAGCATTGTTAATTAAGATATCAATTCTGCCATATGTTTTTAAAGTCTTATCAACAACTTCATTCCAGTTTGCTTCATCTGCAACATCAAGTTTTAATTCTAAAACTTCAAAGCCATCTTTTCTAATGCTTTCCGCAACCTCGTGTAATCCATTAGTTTCAACATCGGTAGCAACAACTTTTGCTCCTTCACGAGCAAAAACTATAGCAGTTGCTTTACCCATACCACTTGCAGCACCGGTAATTATAGCAACTTTATCATTTAGTCTCACCATTCACCTCCTTTGTTTATAATTTATCATATAATACATTTTTATACAATTATTTTGCATTTTTTCAAAAAAACTTCTTTTTTATACAAATCTATGATATAATCTTGTTTAAGGAGTAAATATGAAAATAATATCGTGGAACGTTAATGGTTTAAGGGCTTGTATGAAAAAAGGCTTTGCTGATTTCTTTGAGAAATCAGATGCGGACATATTTGCTATACAGGAAACAAAAATGCAAGAAAATCAAAAAGATTTTGCTTTTCCTGGGTATTTTGAATATTGGAATAGTGCAGAACGAAAAGGTTATTCTGGAACTTTAATCTATACAAAAGAAAAGCCTTTGGAAGTTATTTATGGAATTGATGGTAAATATAATGACGAAGGGAGAATTATTACATTAAAGTATCCTGAGTTTTATTTTGTTACTGCATATGTTCCAAATTCACAACAAGAACTGAAAAGACTTGATTACCGAATGAAGTTCGATGATGATTTTAGGAATTATCTAATAGATTTAGATAAAAAATTACCAGTAATCATTTGTGGGGATTTAAATGTCGCTCATAAAGAAATAGATTTAAAAAACCCTAAGTCAAATGAAAGAAATGCTGGATTTACTATTGAAGAGCGAACGAAATTTCAAATGTTACTTGATTCAGGATTTATTGATACGTTCAGATATTTATATCCTGATACAATTAAATATACTTGGTGGAGTTATATGTTTAACGCCCGCAAAAATAATGCTGGGTGGCGGATTGATTATTTTCTATTATCAGAAAGATTGAAGGGAAAATTAAAAGATAGTATTATTTACAATGATATTTTCGGTAGTGATCATTGCCCTGTTGGCTTAGAAATATATTAAGAAAGAGAATGGTAATAGGATGAAGGACAAGAATAGGCAATTAAAATTACAACTTGAAGTATTAGCAACCGTATTATTGTATGCATTTTGTGGGTTTATTTGGTTTTTTGTTGCTGGATTTATTATTAAAACTTATATCAACGACCCTAATATTGCTCAGCAAATAAGATTACACAGTGTTATTGTCTTTATTTTACTTTCCGCATTATTACTTTATTTATATATGTTAAGTAAACTTAAAAGTTATAACAATACTATTAAAAAAGTTACTGAAGTATATAATAAGTTAAACTATCTTCACCAAAATAGTATACTTCTAGCATCAGAAAAAGATTCAAATGTGTTTGCGGAAATTGAGTATGCATTACTCGATGAACTAGGATTAAAGCTTACAAGTCCTAATGATTTAATTTGGGACTGGGATTTAAAAACGAATGTGTATGAATTTTCAAGCAATTGGAAAAAGACTTTTGGTTATGATAACTTAGAAAATAGTATTGAAACATGGAAAAGTTTAGTTCACCCTGATGATTTACAAAAGGCTCTAACAAATATAAATAATTATCTAAGTCAAAAAACTTCAGTTTATCACAATACTTTTAGATTAAGAGCTAAAGATGGTACATATCATTGGATATTAAGCCGTGGTAAAGCTATTTGGGAAAATGAAGTCCCAGTAAGGTTTACTGGTACTCATATAGATGTTACAGAAAAACATGAACTAGAAAAAAGGTTATATAACTTAGCATATTATGATTCAGTAACAAATCTTCCAAACAGGGCTTATATGGAAATTGAAGTAAATAAACATCTTCAAAACCTAAAGCAAAATAATAATACATTATTTGCTTTAGTATATATTGATGTTGATAATTTTAGACATATCAATGAAACGTTAGGCCATCATGCTGGGGATCAGCTTTTAAAATATATTGCAGAGAAGTTAGTAGAACATTTTCCTGCCCCTAATTTTGTTGCAAATATAGCTACTGATGAATTTTTAGTAGGAATTACAGGTGGAAAGAATTTTTACGATGTAGATAAAAAAGTAAATGAACTATATGAATTACTAAGAAAAGTTTGGACTTGTGAATCAATAGATTTCTATATTACGACAAGTATTGGTGTTGCGATTTATCCTGATCACGGATTAACATTCCAAGCACTATTAGTTAATGCTGATTTTGCTAAGAATTATTCGAAAGAGAAAGGTGGAGATTCAGTTTCATATTTCAATTTATCAATTAGAGTAAGAATGCTGAAACAAATTGAAATATCTAACCTGCTCCGTTCTGCAATTGCAAATAAAGATTTAGTGTTATACTATCAACCGCAAATTGATATTAAATCAAATAAAATAGTTGCGTTTGAAACACTCCTTCGCTGGAAACATAAAACGAAAGGATATATTCCACCTAGTGAATTTATACCGATTGCGGAAAAGAATGGTTTAATTGATCTATTAACTGATTATGTTTTTGAGTATGCCTTCCAGCAAAAACAAGAATGGAATAAAAAAGGTTATAAAAATATAAGATTAACAATTAATATTTCACCAATGACTTTAATGCAAGATGGGTTAACTATTAAGTTAAAAAAATTTCTCCATAAATATGATTTAGAGCCACATGAAATCGAACTAGAAATTACAGAATCAGCTGTCATGCTCGATTTAGATCGTGCTGTTCATAATTTAAATCAATTACGAAGCATTGGTGTTAGAATTGCATTAGATGATTTTGGTTCTGGATATTCATCATTAACATATTTGCAGAAGCTTCCAATTGATATTCTTAAACTTGATCAAAAATTAGTGCAAACAATAATTGAAGAAGATGATGAAGCATATATAGTCAAGATGATTATCGATATGGCACATTTCCTAGGTCTAAAAGTTGTTGCAGAAGGTGTTGAAACTAAAGAACAACTTCAAGTAATGATTCGTCACAAATGTAATTTTATTCAAGGATTCTATTTTAGTAAACCACTTCCTTCAAGTAAAATAGACGAAAAATATATATATGCTCTAACAAAAATTAGTTAAAAGCGATTCTTTAAATAGAATCGCTTTTATCAAAATATGCAAAGTAAGCGTTTTCTTTGTAACTTTTTCTTGCATTACCATATATATAATGATATAATCAAGGACAATAAAGGAGAAAATTATGATTAAAAGTATTAATAATGTTAATCAATATTACTATTATTATTACTTTCCAAGAAGGTGTCATGTTTAAAACACAAAAAAAATTCTTGGCCTTTTCATAATGGAAAGTAGTCATAATTTACTCTTAGTGTTATTACATGACATCTATATAGATGGGAGGTAATAACACTAAATAACGGTTTTGTGTTATTACTAGGTAATAGCACAATTTTTCATTTTAAGGAGGGAATATGAAAAAATTAATTTTATTGTTATTAGTGATGATTGGAAGTTTAATTTTAGTTGGCTGTAAAAAAGATGATGTAATTAATATTGGAATATTACAGTACTTAGAGCATAATGCATTAAGTGCTGCACGCGAAGGGTTTATTGAAAGATTAGCAGAAGAAGGTTTTGTTGATGGAGAAAATATTAAAATTACTGTATTTAATCCAGAAACCGATACTTCTACAATGTCTCTTCAAGCTAAGGAATTAGTTAGAAAATCAGATTTAATTCTAGCAATTGCAACCCCAACTGCAACTGCTGTAGTTACTGAAGCAAAAGAACAAGGGAAAAACATTCCGATTTTATTTACTGCAGTAACTGACCCTGTTGATGCTAAGTTAATTCAAAGTAATGAAAATCCAGGAGGAAATGTTACTGGTACTAATGATATGAATCCTATTGATCTTCAAATTGGACTTGTAAAAAAATTAGTACCTGAAGCAAAAAAATTAGGTATTGTTTATACAGGAAGCGAATCAAACTCTGAAGTACAAGCTAACATTGCAAAGGAAGAAGCAGAAAAGGTAGGATTAGAAGTTGTCATGAAAACAATACAATCAGTAAATGACTTGCAACAAGTTGCAGGGCAACTTGCATCAAGTGTTGATTGTTTATACATTCCTACTGATAATGCAATTGCTGGAGCAATGGGAGTAATTAATCAAATAGTTCTTGAAAAGAAAATTCCTGCAATTGTTGGAGAACCAAATGTTGTTGCAACGGGTGGTTCAATTACTTATGGCGTAAATTACAAAAGACTAGGAAGAGAAACGGCTGATATGGCAATTCAAATATTAAAACATGGAAAAAGCCCAAAAGATATCCCTTCAACGGGACTAAGTGAGTATGAACTAGTAATTAATAAAAAACAGCTTGATGCGATTGGTATAACTATCCCGGAAGATTTACTAGATGCAGCTGATCAAATTATAGAGTGAGATAATGGAACAACTATTATATATTATTCAAGATGCAATCGAAATCGGGTTAATGTGGTCGTTACTAACTTTAGGGATTTTTATATCTTTCCGGGTATTAAACTTTGCAGATTTAACTGCAGAAGGTAGTATTACTTTAGGTGGAGCAATCGCTGCTGCAGCAATCATAGGAAACATTCACCCATTAATTGCAACCTTAATGGCAATGATAGCAGGATTTATTGTTGGTGCGATTACGGGAATCCTTCATACAAAATTAAAAATACCAGCAATCCTTGCAGGTATTATTACGATGACAGGTTTATATTCAATTAACCTTAAAGTAATGGGTCAAGCATTTGTTTCTCTTGGTGACAAAAGCACAATTTATTCATATTTAAGAACTTTAATTGATAACCAATTCTTTTCCAAAGGACTTACATCATTAATTATTGTAGTTTTAATGTTTTTTGTTCTTTATTGGTTTTTTGGAACAGAAATAGGCATGTCGCTAAGAGCAACGGGAATGAATCAAAAAATGGCAAGTGCACAAGGGATAAATACTAATGCTATGATAATTTTAGGATTAGCAATTTCTAATAGTCTAATTTGCTTAAGTGGTGCATTAATAGCTCAAAGTGGAAAAAGTGCTAATATGGATGTTGGTAAAGGTACAATTGTTATTGGCCTTGCTTCAATAATAATTGGTGAAGTAATCTTTGGAAAAAGATCATTTAAAAACTGGTTAATATCAGTTATATTAGGAAGTATTATTTACCAAGCATTAGTAGGAATTGCAATTACTCTTGGTCTAGATCCAAACGATCTAAAACTATTACAAGCAATATTAATTGCAATAATTTTATCACTTCCATTAATTCAAAAGAAATATCAAAAGAAGGGGTTAGTAAATGCTCAAGTTAACTAATATTACAAAGATATTTAATCAAGGTGAATCAACTGTTGATCAAAAAGTAGCCTTAGATAATGTATCATTAGAAATTAAAGAAGGTGAATTTGTAACAGTAATTGGTGGAAATGGTTCTGGTAAAACGACATTACTTAATGTTATTACTGGTTCTGTAATTCCTGACAGTGGAAGTGTTGAAATTGAAAATGTTGATATAACTAATTTACATGATTACAAACGAGCAAAATACTTTGGAATAGTATTTCAAGATCCAATGCTTGGTACTGCTGCTAATATGTCACTTGAAGAAAATTTATCAATTGCAATGCGTAGAGCAAAAAAGAAGGGTTTAAAATGGGGTTTCAGCAAACAACACTCTAAACTTTATAAAGAAAAACTTGCGCTTTTAAATCTAGGATTAGAGACACGTCTACACCAAAAAATTGGACTTTTATCAGGTGGTCAAAGACAAGCTGTAACTTTGCTTATGGCAACAATCGATAAACCAAAAGTATTACTTTTAGATGAACATACTGCTGCGCTAGATCCAAAGACAGCACAAACAGTTCTAAAGATTACAAATGATTTAATTACTGAAAATAACCTTACAACGATTATGATTACTCATAATATGAGAGATGCAATCAAATATGGAAATAGGATATTAATGCTGAATAACGGTAGAATAGTATTTGATGCATCAGGAGAAGAAAAGCGAAAACTAACGATTGAAGATTTGCTTCAAAAGTTTGAAGAAAATGCACTTTTCACTGATCAGATGATATTAGGATAAGTCTTGGAAAACCAAGACTTTTATTTTTAGACAGTGAATATCTTTACTTTTTTCAAAAAATATGGTATTATAAATAGTATTTGAAAGTTATTCGGAGGAAAACAAATGAAACTAGTACCTAACATCTTAACTATATTCCGTCTATTTTTAATTCCAATTTATTTATTAGTATTCTATTCCTCTATAGATAATAATTTATGGTATGCTATAGGGATCTTTTTACTTGCTAGTGTTACTGATATTGTTGATGGATTTATAGCACGTAAATTTAATGCCATAACAAAAATCGGACAACTTCTAGACCCATTAGCTGATAAGTTAATGCAACTCACTGTTTTATTAACTTTATCACTAGATGGTTATATAAAAATGTGGGTTTTCTGGATTATTCTTGGTAAAGAATTGTTAATGATATTAAGTGGTTCAATCCTTTTTTTATCAAAAACAAAAATTATTATTTCATCAAATATTTTTGGAAAATTAACAACAGTCTTAATCTATATTGCAATTATCCTTTCTGTATTTAAGGTTGATATTGTTGATTATATATTTATGATTGTAATTACAATTGCAATAAT
>DUOT01000044.1 GCA_012838705.1 Acholeplasmataceae bacterium | reverse complement strand
TTGCTTATGATAATAAATATATAATAGGTGAACCAGTTTTTATTCAACTTGAAGATGTATATCCAATTGGTTTTGTTCATAATGTCAGAACATTAACTTTTTCTGAAGTTATTCAAAATATTGAATACTTTTTATCTCCAGAAATTGTTAGAATAAATAAATTAAAAGAGATTGTAGAGAAAAGATCAACATTTGATAACAAAGTTATATTAGTTAAAGTATATGATGGTAAAGATCAAATCATTGCAATTTCCGATAATTATGTTCCTTATGTAGGTGAAAGTGTTGAGATTAATGGTGAATATGCAATCGTTATAAGTGAACCAATAGCAGTAGATAAAGATCATATTGATGATGAAAATTATATTCGATTAGAAGAACCTAGGGGGATATGATGAAAAAAATACTTATTTCTATAGTTTTAGTATTTATTAGTTTATCTTTAGTAGGTTGTTTTCGTCTACAAAAAAAGCAAGGAAAGTATGTATTTAATGAAAATTATGTTGCTGTTCAAAAGGATAATAAATGGGGCTATTATGATATTAGTGGAAAAAAAGTAATTGATTTTATTTATGATGATGCCTATCCTTTTGTAGATGGTGTTGCAGTAGTAAGGGAAACTGATAAATATTATTTAATTAATACTAAAGGTAACAAAATAATTGATGATGGTTATGATTTTTTAGAAATGGATCCTGAAGCAAAAGCAGTATGGTATAAAGAAAATGATTTATATGGACTATTAAATACAAAAGGTAAAAAAATAACAAACCCAATTTATGAAAAATATAATCGATTTTATATAGATCTTGCAATAGTAAAAGTAGATGGCAAATATGGCTTTATAAATAGAAATGGTCGTTTTATTATTAAACCCTTTTATGATGAAGTACAAAATTTTAGTTTTGGCTTAGCCTTAGTCAAAAAAAATGGTTATATTGGAGTTATCAATAAACAAGAAGATACAGTGATTGATTTTAAATATAATGATGGTGTACCATTAAATAGTTCAGGGGTTTTATATTTAATAAAGAATAATAAATATTATGTCTTTAATAAGTCAGGAAAAATAATATTAAGTAATTTAGAATATTGTGATGTGTCAAATTATTATATTCTAGCAAAAGTAAATAAAAACTTTTATTTATATGATTTTAATGGTGTAAAGATTGAAGGTTTTGTAATAGAAGATGAACAAAATTCATCTGTAAATAAAAGAGCCTCACTATATAAAAATTATATAATTTATGAAAAATATAATGATAATAATCAAGATAAGATAGATTTGGATGTTGAAGTGTTGGATAGACAAATGAAATTACAAATGGATTTTTCTACTACTTTTTCTGATGATAATTTTGAATATAAACTTTTAACACATAATCATATGATGTTTTTTGTAATATTTCAAAATCAAGGTTTTACTCTTAAAGGTTTAGGATTAATTGATGGAGATTATCATGACCATATTTTTCACGATTATTATAATGGTTTATTTGTTGTCTCTAAAAAAGGAAGTGGAACGGGAGTATTTGATGTATATGGTAATATTATTTTTCCATATGAACATGATCAAATATCTATTTACCAAGATACAATTGTAGTTTGTGATAATAATAAATATAGTTTTTATAATTATAATGGAGAAAAACTTTTTGATGATCAATTTGATAATTATAGGTTTGTTAATTTCGGATAGAAAAAAACCTTGACAATTCAAACTTATTAGCATATAATAGTAGCAACAAAAAAAGTGTGAGATAGAGGTAGCGATGCAAATGAGTAATATGTGGAGGAGGCGTCCTGAGAAGCATATGAAAGGTAACCATCGCCGAATAGTATCTTTAGGCATAAAGTTACTATGGGGTTATATGGAATACATATAACACTCCTACTATTTAAAATAGTAGAGGCGCTGTCCCAAAGTCCTTCTGATGGAATTGGAATAAGCGTCTTTGACGCTTTTTTTGTTAGAAGGAGGTTATTATGAAAAAAGTATTAATACTAGTGTTTGTAATGCTAGTAGGTTTACTAACAGGTTGTTCAAAACAAACATTTGATTTTGAAAAAGGGATTTTAGTCGTTGGTTTAGAAGCTGCATATGCACCATTTAATTGGATGGAAATTGAAAAAACTGATACAAATCATCCATTACAAGGAATGAATGCATATGTAGAAGGATATGATGTTCAAATAGCAAAAAGACTAGCTGAGGATTTAGAATTAGAGTTAGTTATTAAAATGGTTGATTGGGATGGATTGATTCTTGCGTTACAATCTGGAATGATTGATGTTGTAATTGCTGGAATGAGTCCAACTGAAGAGCGTAAAGAGCAAATCAATTTTACTGATGCATATTATGAATCAGAACATGTTGTCATTGTTCGTAAAGATGGAAAATATAGTAATGCACAAGATATAAATGATTTTAGTGGTGCTAAAATTATAGGTCAGAAATTAACAATATATGATAAATTAGCTGAACAATTACATTCGCATAATAGTGGATCAGTTCATCAAACTCCTCTTTCTACAATCCCAGAAATCGTTAATGCAATTAAAACAGGTGTTAGTGATGTAACGGTTGTAGAAAAGCCAGTTGCATTAAGTATTGTAAATAATAATCAAGAACTAAAGATTATTACACTTGCAACTGCTTTTGAAGTAGAAGAGTATGAAAAAATTGTTTCGATAGGCGTGCGAAAAGAAGATACTAAACTATTAGAAGCATTAAATAATAGTTTAGCCAAAATCACAAAAACTGAAAGAGATGAGATAATGCTTCAAGCAACAGGAAGTGCTCCTGAGGAATAAAATGATTAAAAATATTTTTAGAATATTAGAAGAGTTCGGGTCGCTTTTTTTCAAAGGAGTACAA
Organism: Acholeplasmataceae bacterium; assembly: GCA_012838705.1. Classification (GTDB taxonomy): domain Bacteria; phylum Bacillota_I; class Bacilli_A; order ML615J-28; family CAG-698; genus DUOT01. The sequence continues at coordinate 3,746 of DUOT01000044.1, read as the reverse complement.
GTGACCCTAGCTCTCGCAGTTTTTGGAACTTTTTTTGGTTTAATTATTGCTTTAATATTTAGTATTCTTAGAGTTCAAAAGCCTCTTGAAACAGATAGAAAATTTGTAAAAATACTGAAACTTATTGGTTTTGGATTTGTAAAGACGTATGTAACAATCTTTAGGGGAACCCCAATGATTGTCCAAGGTGTAATTTTTTATTACTCATTTTACAGTATTGGAATAAGATGGAGTCCTTTTAATGCTGGATTATTTACAGTATCATTAAATACTGCAGCCTATTTAACTGAAGTGTTACGTGGAGGTATTCAGTCAGTTGATCCAGGCCAAGAAGAAGCAGCAAGAAGTATTGGTATGAGTGGTGGGAAAGCATTTCTTTATATAATATTCCCACAAGCAATAAAAAACTCATTTGCTTCAATAGGTAATGAATTAATTGTAAATATAAAAGATACCGCTGTCCTTTCCACAATCATGGTTGTTGATTTGTTTTATGTTGCAAATAGTGCAGCTGGAACATACTTTTTGTTTGTAGAAGCGATGCTTGTTGCAGCAATGATTTATTTAGCTTTAACTTATTCTAGTTCAAAGATATTACAAATAATAGAAAAGAAACTCAATATCCCAACTAAGGATATTGTGAGTTCAAATTAGGTGATGCATGTGCCAATAATTAAAATTGAAAACTTAAAAAAATCTTTTAATAACACCCATGTTTTAAAAGGTGTTAACTTAGATATATATGAAGGAAAAGTAATAACTATTATCGGGGAAAGCGGTAGTGGAAAATCGACTTTACTTAGATGTATTAATTCACTTGAAACTTATGAAGAAGGAAATATTTATTTCAAAGGTCAAAACATTAAAGAAATGAATGTTAATAACTTGCGATCGCAAATAGGCATGGTTTTCCAACAATTTAATCTTTTTAATAATTTAAATGTTTTAAAAAATTGTACGATTGGATTAATAAAGGTTTTGAAAATGCCAAAGCAAGAAGCAGAAAAAAAAGCGCTAGAAATGTTAACTCTTGTTGGAATGGAAAAATTTATCAACGCTAATGTAAATAGTTTAAGTGGTGGGCAAAAGCAAAGAGTAGCTATTGCTCGTGCTTTAGCTTTAAATCCAAGTGTAATGCTTTTTGATGAACCAACAAGTGCCCTCGATCCGAAAAATGTTAATGAGGTACTTCAAGTAATATCTAAACTTGCGGAAAAGGGTATGACAATGATTATTGTTACTCACGAAATGAAGTTTGCAAGAAACGTCTCAGATCAAGTGGTTTTTATGGATGAAGGCATAATAGGTGAAATTGGAACGCCAGAGCAAATATTTGAAAACCCTCTAAATCAAAACTTAAGAAAATTCTTACAATTTTAGTAGAAAAAAGCCAAGATTTAATCAGATGATCTGATTTTCTTGGCTTGATTTTTTTAATTTTTAGTTTGAAAAGTCCTATTTTTAGGTGCTTAAACGTCGCTATATGTTTATATAGTTTTGATCTAAGATAATAAAAGGTGAAGATTAGATTAAATTGTCATGTAATCTTCACCTATTTTTTGAGGTATTTTAATTTCCTAATTTGCTTTTAGTAACCTACTTTTATGTTTCAAACGCAAGCGATCTGCAATCATTGCAATAAATTCAGAATTAGTAGGTTTTGATTTATGATAACTAATTGTATAACTGAATATTTCCGTAATTACATCTATATTTCCACGAACCCATGCAACTTCTATCGCGTGTCTAATTGCTCTTTCAACACGAGATGCTGTCGTTTTGTAAGTAGTTGCAATCGTTGGATATAAAACTTTAGTAATACCATTCAGAATGTTAATATCATGAAATACAAGTGATATTGCTTCGCGGAGGTATAAATGGCCACGGATGTGAGCAGGAACCCCTATTTCATGCAATATTTGTGTAATTTCAGAATCTAAATCAATTTTATTATCATAAAGATTGATAGCTGTACTTGAAGCATTTTCGAATTTTTTCTTATTAGCTCTAATTTCATGAATGAATTGTAATAAGTGATTAGGATTAATTGGCTTAACAATAAAATAATCAGCACTAAGTTGTGAAGATTTAAGCATAACATGATCATTAGAAAATGCAGTCATAATAATAACGTTTTTTGGTACTTTGTACTTTGAAGATTTTGATCTTACTTCTTCTAAAACTTTTAAACCATCGTAATTAGGCATGAAAATATCGAGAATTAAGATATCTAATTGAAGGGTTCTTAAAGCGTTGAGAAGCTGAACTCCATCCGAAAAAGTACCTACAACTTCCATATTTTCATCATTTTTAAATAATTCTTTAAGCATCGTTTGAACTTCACGACTGTCATCTGCGATCGCAATTTTTAATTTTTCCATATTACCTCCCCCTAACATATCAAAATCGCTATCTTAATTTTAGAATAATAAATAGTAAAATACAAGGAAAAATGAGAAAAACATATAAAAATTAAGTGGTTTTCAACATCTTTCGACAAAAACGCTTTAAAATATAAGCGTTTTGTCGAAATGTGGGGAAAGCTATAACTTTGTTTTTGGAAATTTCTTGAATTTCTACATGAATTAATTTATAATAAGACTATATTAGTATGAAAGGAGCATTGTATGCTAAAAAGTGAGTACTTAACCACAGTATATAAAAAGCTAGAAAACAAACACCCAACGGAGCAAGAATTTCTCCAATCAGTTTATTCATTTTTTGATACAATTAGTGATTATGTTTCAGAAAATGATTATATTGAAAAAAATGGAGTTATTGAAAGACTAGTTGTTCCAGAAAGAATCATTACATTTCGTGTCCCTTGGGTTGATGATTTAGGTAAAGTACAAGTAAACTATGGTTATCGTGTTGAATTCAATAGCAGTTTAGGTCCTTATAAAGGTGGTTTACGTTTTCATCCAACAGTTAATGAATCACTTTTAAAGTTCTTAGCATTCGAGCAAACTTTTAAAAATGCGTTAACGGGACTTCCTTTAGGTGGTGGAAAAGGTGGATCTGATTTTGATCCTAAAGATAAAAGTGAAAATGAAATAATGAGATTTTGCCATAGTTTTATGGCGGAATTATATCGATATATTGGTCCAAATACTGACGTCCCAGCTGGTGATATTGGTGTTGGTGCTCGTGAGATTGGATATCTTTTTGGGTATTATAAAAAACTTAAAAATGAGTTTACCGGAGCAATTACAGGTAAAGGCGTAAATTATGGTGGTAGTTTAGTTCGCAAAGAAGCAACTGGGTATGGACTTTGTTACTTTACTGAAGAAGCATTAAAGAGTTATCTCAATACTACTTTTAAGGATAAAAAAGTTATTATATCAGGTAGTGGAAATGTAGCATTATATACTGCAATAAAAGCATATGAACTCGGAGGAAAAGTAATTGCAATGTCTGATATCGATGGATATATTTATGATGAAGAAGGTTTAGACATTGAGTATTTAAGAAAAATAAAAGAAGAAGAACGAAAACCAATCAAAGAATATACAGTAAAATACCCTCTAACAAAATATAACGATAATAGTAAAAAGATTTGGGAAATTCCTTGTGATATTGCTCTACCATGCGCTACACAAAATGAACTTGATTTAGAAAGTGTAAAGGCACTTGTTAGTAATGGTGTAATAGCTGTATGTGAAGGAGCAAATAAACCAATTATTCCTGAGGGAATTAAATATTTGCTTAATAATAAAATTGTTTATGGCCCTTGTATTGCTGCTAAT
>DUOT01000043.1 GCA_012838705.1 Acholeplasmataceae bacterium | reverse complement strand
TCCGAATGGTGGATTAGTAACTATAACATTATATTGTTTAACATTTCTTTGTTTGTCATTCTTATGTGTCCAATCATCTTTATAATAATTATTCACATCAAATTTCACATCATTATATGTGCCATCGTCTAAAAGTTTGTTTGATAAACTATCCATTATTTTTATTTCTGCATTTCCATCTCCATTTAAAACTAGATTTAATTCAGCAAGTTTCATAATCTTTTGATCTATGTCAAACCCATAAAGCATGTCAGCACTTGGTAAATTTTCAAGCTCATTTTTATAAACATGCCTAAAAGCCATTGCAAGAAAATCACATATTCCCGAGCAAGGATCACAGATTGTTTCATTTTTTTGTGGATTTACCATTTTTATAATTGAATCTACAATAGGAACCGGAGTAAAAAATTGCTTTTCTTTAGCTTTTTCAACAGAACTTCCAAAATTATTAAAAATGATTTGATTAAAATTTGTATTTTGTGTATCTAAAATCGATTTTTTTTGAAATAATTCAACTATTCCTATTAGGAATATTTCATCATTGGCAACAGAAGGAATTAGATCTGCACCTTTATTTGTATACCAAAAAGCAGGATGTGTGAAAATTGTCTTATATTCTTTTTTTGCTCTTTCATACAAATCATAAATCCTTTTTCTAAATGATTGAGAGCCAAAACCATCCTCTTTTTTCTCGTGTTTTTCTATATAAAAATCAAAGTATTTTTTCTTTCCCCTTTTTACTTCCTTTTCATCGGCCACTTTCAAAGTTAGAAATTCCACTATAAAATCTTGTTCATTTCTGGAAAGTGATATTCTATCTATATCCCTGTTAATGAAAGACAACAAATTTGAAAAGGTATCTTCATCTATACCATCATTAGTTTCAAAATTTAATTTAGATACATTATCTTTTACAATAATATTATTTATATAATCTTCAAATGAAGGTATACTTTCAATATTATCCCTATTGGTAATATTAAGTTTTTCTATTAAAGTTTCACCGTCTAGTATTTTTGAAGGATTATATCTTTTGATACTATTCGTTCCTTCTTTTTTTACTAAAATAACATCAACTAAATCATCAAAATAAATTCCAAAAATTTGCTCTCCTATATAACTTCCCATTGCATCAGATAGTTGTTTTGTTAGAGCATTCTCTACACGCTTATGATTGGATTTAGCTTCCATTGCCACTAGCATCAATTTCCTTAATTCCTCTGGAAGTGCAGACGTTTTATCCCAATTATCGTATATATTAATCCACGAATCGTCTTTAAATACAACAACATCTGGATCTAATGACTTGGATCCTTCGCTACCTTTTGGAATATTGAATTCAACAAAAATATTTTCTTTTGGATATTTCTTTACTTTTATTATACTCCAAATAAATCTAGCCCTTATATATTCTTCACTATACTTTCCACTTTTATTGAGTGAATTTTCAGGTTTATTATTTGAATATACACCGCAATTAATCTTATACCATTCTTTATCTATTGTAAAAATTCCAGTAAACTTTTCATCAAACTGTTTATATGCTTCAATCATATTCATATCGTATCCTCCTAAAACTAATATTCCCTCTTTATTTATTTTATCATTTTTTATCAAAATAATGAAGAGCCACCAATTAATCCATAAAATAAATAAATATTTGATATATTTTAAAACAATTAGACATAATTACGTGGTTCCTACACATATTATGATAAAAATAGTGTTCGGTTCGGACACCTATCGCGTTTGATACTTTTTTGCATGAAAAAAGCCTTAGAAACGCAAATTTTTCTAAGGCTTATAAATTTCTATAATCGCTTT
>DUOT01000042.1 GCA_012838705.1 Acholeplasmataceae bacterium | reverse complement strand
TTGTAGGATCGATTATTTTTTTCTTGCAACAATGATAAATCGATGTTCTGTTGATTCAATAAACCCTTTTGATTTTAGTATCTTTTCTAATTCTTCAAATTTGTCTAAGTATTTGAGAACGCTAAAATCATGAAACTCCCATGGAATAATACTTGCAAAATATGCAATGGCTCCCAAGTCAAAAAACTTAAGTTTGGGATAGCACTCATTTTTATATATGATTTCAAACCCCTCATCAACCAACCTTTTTTCTGCCTTTTCTAACGTGATATCAGGGAAATCACTTTTGTGATCAGAATCAAAGAACGTAGCCAAATCCGAATTATTCATGGCCCCAACTTGTTGCGTGATAAAAAACCCATTTTCTTTTAAGACTCTTTTTACTTCTGTTTCTTTATACGATTCATGGCGATTTAATACTACATCATATGCCTGGGATGGAACCTTAGCTAATACATCATCTTCCTTGATGGGATATACCGTGATGCCTTTTGGACTTAATGTCTCCAAACACAGTTGAATATTAGGTTCATAAGATTCTGTAACGGATGTTAATTGAAACGGATGATTTAAACTCAAAAGGAATTCTCCTCCTCCCGTTCCCATATCAAGCAACACACTGTCCTCTTTCAAATATTCGTTCACAAATTCTTCATAAGACCAAGGAAGACTTTCGCTTTCCCATCGTCCCTTTAAGTATGAAAAATCCCATCCTTTCATTCCGTGACGCTCTTCGCTTAATAAATACTCTATTAATTCTTTGGTCATTTCGTTCACCGTTTTTTAATTTTTTAAAAATAAAATACTCTTTCTTTCATTTGATTTTCAATCTTTTCATCAAATCATCCATATTATGAAATGAATCATTTTGATTTGACTCAGAGATGGCGACAATTATTTCATTAACGCATAAAAATTAATACTACTATTAAAGTGATAGACAAACTTAATAATGTACCAATTAGATATTTCTGAGCAAAATTTTTGTCCTCTAACTGTTTAAATCTAGCAATTGATTTAGCTGTAAAAACGAGCGCAATCGAAGACCATAGATTCAACATTGCCAATAATACAATAATAATACGTTCTAACATACCTATTAGGCTGCCGTAATTAATTTTATTTTTTTGAAATTGCTCACTCATCTCGAAATCTTCACACAGATTTTTTTGATCATTTAAATCAGCAAATTTAATATCTTTAAGATCTATTTCTTTGTCACTTGGATGTTCTTCTTTTGTTGTCTTGATCTCTGCTGGTATTATTCTTTCTATAATAATAGAAGCAGGTCTTCCTATTAGTAAGAAAACAAGTACAATGCTAATAGTATTTTCAAACGATACTAACAATTCAAATTTTTTTAAAAAATCATTTATGGTGGCCAAGTCAATCACTGTATTCTTCAGAATAAACCAACCAATAATTAAAGTTAATATATGGATAGATTGATCAATTAGCAATAGTTTTATACATTTATTTCCATGGCTTATTTTTGACATTGAATGATCAATAATTATATGTGTTATGAATAATATGAATAGTGTTAATAATACGGCTATTATTTTCGTACTAATCAAAAATAAAGGAATATACATTATTGTATATGTAGTAGCATGAATGATCAAGTATCTGGTTTTATCATTTTTTAAATGACTAAGTTTGTTTGATTGAAAATAAAAATCTCCTAATATGTGGAAAACAAGTAAAATCTTAAATAATAACATTATCCTATCTCCTTAAAAAAGTATTTCAAAATATCTACCTTAGCTATTATTCTTTTTCTTAAATAATCCATGTGGGAACCCCTGATCATTGAATTTATATTTTGTTCTGTTGAACCAATCAAGTTTACCAGCAGCA